>CAINRG010000037.1 GCA_903852585.1 uncultured Actinomycetes bacterium | reverse complement strand
TATTGCGAGAGGCTAAGGCAAAAAGAAATCGAAACAACAAGAACGGTAGGCCCAAAGTGTGTGGCAAGAATGAGTCCGCGAATTCGGACAATCGGATTCGGGAAATCCCTTGGTAATTTCATCTCAACCTACCAATTCTTCAGGGGATAGCGAATAACTAACCCTTGCCTGGTGCCCCCAGTCGGACTCGAACCGACACTGGAAGGATTTTAAGTCCTCTGTCTCTGCCATTGGACTATGGGGGCTCAATGCGGTGAGGAGTCTACTAGGAGCGACTCTCTGCAGCGAATGCACAGAATCTAGGAATACAGTCTGCCTATGAAGAAGGCTCTTGCCGTCGTAGTCGCTGTTTTGGTCACCCTTTTATGGGGCTCTGCCTCTTTTGCAATGGGCAGCGGGGATAAATACCAGGATCTTCAAACAGGCGTTACATATCAAGTGTTAAAGCCGACAAATACTTTAAATCTCAAGCCTCTTAATTTTGAAGTTCGCCCGTGCAGACTTTTCCCTAAGAAAGATTCTTATTTACTTGCAGGTTTTGGTGGAATGGATCAAGGGATCGCTCTTGTCGAAACTGCAGCTGCATTTAATTGCACCGGGGTCGACTCTCCTCAACCGCTTGGAACAATTAAGATCAATGGAATTACTGCAAAACTTGGTATCTACTGTGCCACAAAGTGCGCAAGCACAACATTTGTGCAGCATGGTGGAGAAATAACTTTTACCGTACCAAAAAGTAAAACACTAGGTGCGACATATATTCGGTTGGGGACACAAGGCGGCTTTACTATCAAGCAGCTGACGGCCTTTGCTACCGGTTTAAAACTTGTCGGTTCAAAGTAATTAAAATTTAATCGCTTTTTTCAGAACAGAATCAAGCATCTTTTCGGTGAGTTTTCCCGTAAAAGTATTTTGCTGACTTGGATGATAACTTCCAATCACAGCTCTCTTTATTCCATCTTCGCCCACGAATGTATATGAGGCGCCATGACCAAATTTAGGTCGTGGCTTTGGAAGAGTCTGCCCCATATCAAGCAGCGTTGAATAAATCTGAGTCCACGCTAAATTTCCAAGTGCCAAAAATGATTTCGCTGTTGGCATGAGTAGTTCGATTTCATTTGTAAAAAAAGGTGCACACATTTCCTTTTCTTCCGTGCTTGGTTTGTTATCTGGCGGTGCACAACGAACTGCACAGAGGATACGTGTATCGATGAGTTCTTGTCCATCATCGCGATAAGTGCTTGTAGGAATCTTTGCCAACCCTGCCTTATGAAGAGCGCGATAGAGCCAATCCCCCGATGAGTCCCCCGTAAAAACTCGCCCCGTTCTGTTTGCTCCGTGAGCTCCCGGTGCGAGGCCAAGAATTATGAGGCGCGCATCGCTTGGACCAAAACCTGGAACGGGCTTTCCCCAGTACTTTTCATTTTCATATGCTTTGCGCTTAGTCATTGCAACGCCTTCTCGCCATTCAACCAAGCGAGGGCACAATGTGCACTTAACGATTGCCTTATCTAGAAGAGGCAGAGATTTAGCGTGCAAGACCCCACGCGATTCCGTCGAGAATGTCTGACTCCGATGCAACAAATTCGGAGGCCCCGGTAAGCGTCATCACGCGAGAAAGAACTAGTGATCCAGAAGTGATGACATCTACTCGGCCAGGGTGCATATAACTCAAATCTGCAATCTCTTCACGGCTCATTGATTGGAACATGGCTGCAACTTCATGAACGCTCTGAGCCGAAATGCGTGAGAGGTGAATTGCATATCGATCATATTCAGAAAGTCCAAGAGCGGCTGCGGCGACGGTTGTTGCCGTCCCTGCTACTGCTACCAAGGTTTGGGCCCGGGAGAAATCAACGATTGTTCTCGCGTCTTCTATGGCTGCATCAATATCAATTTTTGCCGCAGCAACTTGCTCCAATGAAGGTGGTTGAGAAACAAGATGGCGCTCTGACATTCTTACACACCCAATATTCACACTTTTCGCTGCATCAACTTTTTCTGTTCCAAGTACAAATTCAGTGGAGCCTCCACCTATATCAACAACAAGAAATGGACCGTCGGCCGGCAGAAGTTCCTTTGTTGCTCCCATGAATGAGAGAGCAGCCTCTTCGGTGCCAGGAATCACTTCAGGTTCGATCCCAAGAATGTTTCGAACACCATCGATAAAAAGTGCACGATTTTTTGCATCACGTGTAGCACTCGTTGCACAGAAGCGAATTTTCTCGACTCCCTTTTGGCGGATAACATCGGCAAATTTAGCAGTGGCCGCAAGAGTACGTTCAATGGCGGTCGGATCAAATTGCCCAGTCTTATCTACACCTTGGCCAAGGCGGACAATCTCCATATCTCGAGCAATTTCTCGAAAATGCGCTCCATCAACGTCGGCGATAAGTAAGCGAATTGAATTTGTACCGCAATCAATTGCTGCTACTCGCATGGGCTATCCATCCACCATTGAGGCAAGGCAGCCAGGGCTTCATCTCCAAATGGATTTACATCTGGTCCGGCTCCCAGTGTGTGCGCAACGAGTGAGTGCAAACACTTTACGCGTGAAGGCATTCCGCCTGCACTAATTCCTTCAACTTCAGGTACATCCAGCCCAACCTCTTTTGCCACTGCATTTCGCGCTGCAATGAAATCCTCGTGAGCCGCTGCATATTTGCCAGCAAGTTCAGGGTCAGTTGCAAGCCGATCTTGCATCTGCATCATCATCCCGGTTGTTTCTAGTGTAGAGATGGCGCCAGTAAGACGTGGACATGTTGCGTAGTAAAAGGTCGGGAACGGTGTTCCGTCCGAAAGACGTGGAGGTGTTTCTACAACTGCGGGTTTTCCGCACGGACAGCGATATGCAATTGCGTGGACGTCGCGCGGTGAGCGACCTAATTGATCCTTAATTGCATCGAGGTCTTCTTTTGTTGGCTTCTCACTCATGGTTGTTCACCTTGATTTGTACTCGTGATTGAAGCAACAACTTTAAAATACCAAGGAACACCGGCAGGAATATTTCCAGCAATCGGCGCAGCCGGAGCACCAGGATCTTTTGTTATGGAATCAGGCGCGCCCATC
>CAINRG010000036.1 GCA_903852585.1 uncultured Actinomycetes bacterium | reverse complement strand
TGTCGAGCCATCAAAGCTCAAGCGCTTTATGCAGATTTGTAAGAAATGGGATGTAACAGCAACTGTCATCGGTGAAGTCACAACAGGAACGCGATTAAATATCACATTCAATGGCGAATTGATTGTCGATGTGCCACCTCGTACTGTTGCTCACGATGGTCCCGTTTATAATCGACCAATTGCAAAGCCAAAGTATTTGGATTCACTCAAGGTAGTTGATGTGCCACTTCCATCGACACCAGATGAAATCAAAGCCGCTGTTTTGAAGTTGATGGCTGCACCAAATATGGCCGATAAGTCATGGGTGACAAATCAATACGATCGATATGTTCAAGGAAATACCGTTCTCTCTCAGCCCGAAGATTCTGGCGTTATTCGCATCGACACAAAGACAAACCTCGGCGTTGCAATCTCTACCGATGCAAATGCTCGTTGGTCATATTTGAACCCTTATGAGGGGGCAAAGCTTGCTCTTCTTGAATCATGCAGAAATATCGCGACAAATGGAGCAAAACCGCTAGCCGTAACAAATTGCCTGAACTTTGGCTCTCCTGAAGATCCAGAAGTGATGTGGCAATTCTCCGAGACTGTTCGAGGCCTGGCTGATGCATGTTTGGAATTAGGACTTCCTGTCACCGGCGGAAATGTTTCCTTCTATAACCAAACAGGAAGTGTTGCAATTCTTCCAACACCTGTTATTGGTGTTCTTGGCGTTGTCGACGATGTTACAAAGCGCACTCCGATGGGGATAAAGCCTGGTCAAGATATTTACATTATTGGAAAAGCTGATGAAAACTTCAGCGGATCTGAGTGGGCGCATATTCATGGAAAGCAGATTGGTGATCGCTCACCAATAGCCGACCTTGATATGGAGAAGCGCCTTGTGAATATGCTTCTTGAAGGCCAACCAATTTTTGAAGCAGCTCATGATGTTTCTAATGGAGGGTTTGCTGCATCGATTTCAGAGATGGTTCTTCGTACAAACGTTGGAGCAACTATCACATTACAAGGAAGCGTTGCAGCAGAACTTCTTGTAGAAACCCCAGGCCGCGTTGTTGTTTCCATCAATGAGTCACAGACAAATGCCCTCGTTGCACTTGCCGGAAAATTCCAGATCCCAATTCAAAAAGTTGGTTCAACAGGCGGAAATTCACTGACCATTAACGGTGGAGCAATTTCCATCGATGAATTGCGCGATGCAAATACCGGCGTCTTTGAGAAGCTTTTCGGATAAAAATGAGAGATCGGCAGGAGATGGAACAAGTGAAAGCAATACTTTCGATTGTCTCTGAACTTGCGCCAGGTCATGCCGTTGAACTTCGCATCCCTCCCTATGCAGCAATTCAATGCGTTGAGGGACCAAAGCACACACGAGGTACCCCACCAAATGTTGTGGAGATGAATGCAAAAACCCTCTTTGCCCTCACAAATGGTGAGATGAAATGGAGTGATGCAGTCGAAAACGGAGCAATTCATGCATCTGGTGAACGTTCAAATCTTGAATCTCTATTCTCATCTGTAACGAATAGGATTCACGCATGAGCCGCCGCCCTGATGGAAAACTAACTGCAGAAACTTTTCCTGGCGAAAAAGCGCAGGATGAGTGCGGAGTATTTGGAGTTTGGGCACCCGGCGAAGAAGTCGCAAAGCTAACGTTTTACGGTCTTTATGCGCTCCAACATCGTGGTCAAGAATCAGCGGGAATTGCAACAAGTGATGGAAACCGCATATTTGTTTACAAAGATATGGGCCTTGTTTCACAGGTCTTTACTGAAAATGATTTGGCAACCCTTACAGGCCATCTTGCAATAGGACACTGTCGTTACAGCACTACAGGATCGTCGACGTGGGCAAATGCTCAGCCGACACTTCGCGCCACAAGCCATGGCACCTTGGCACTTGCGCACAACGGAAATCTCACAAATACTGGTGACCTTGCTGAATATCTTGCAAAGAATGTTCCTGGCCATGATGAGCATGCAAATCATGCAACAACAGATACAGAGATCATGACGGCTTTGATTGCATCACAAGAAGGAAAGAACTTCGAAAGTTCTGCTCTCTCTGTCTTGCCCATGTTAAAGGGTGCTTTCTCCCTCGTATTCATGGATGAACATACGCTTTATGCAGCGCGCGATCGCCACGGAGTTCGCCCACTCGTTATTGGAAAACTTGATCATGGTTGGGTTGTTGCATCAGAATCAGCAGCTCTGGATATTGTTGGCGCAGCGTATGTTCGCGAGGTAGAGCCTGGAGAATTTATCGCAATTGATGCTGATGGACTTCGCTCACATCGATGGGCAGAAGCAACACCAAAGGGTTGCATCTTTGAATATGTGTATCTTGCTCGTCCCGATACAGCGATTGCTGGAAGAAATGTTCACGCTACTCGCGTAGAACTCGGTGCGCAGCTTGCAAAAGAGCACCCTGTTGATGCCGATATCGTTATTCCAGTTCCAGAATCTGGAACACCGGCAGCGGTGGGATATGCACGTCAATCAGGGATTCCATATGGCGCAGGACTTGTAAAAAATTCATATGTAGGTCGTACATTTATTCAGCCAAGCCAATTGATTCGCCAACTCGGTATTCGCTTGAAGCTCAACCCTCTTCGTGAAATTATCGAAGGAAAGCGCGTCATTGTTGTTGATGACTCTATCGTTCGCGGGAATACACAACGAGCTTTGGTAAAGATGCTCCGCGAAGCAGGAGCGCTAGAGATTCATGTGCGTATCTCTAGCCCACCAGTAAAGTGGCCGTGTTACTACGGAATTGATTTTGCATCCCGTGCTGAATTGATAGCAGCAGGTCTAGAAATCGACGATATTCGCCGCTCTATTGGGGCAGATTCCTTAGGTTATGTATCTATGGAGGGCTTGATTGAAGCAACAACAATTGCCGAAGATCGCCTCTGCACAGCATGTTTTTCCGGTGAATATCCCATCCAAATCCCCGCAGATATTTCAGCTGGAAAGCACCTTCTAGAGATTGTGAATAATCACGAGTGAGCACGTATTCAGACGCAGGCGTGGATATTGATGCGGGAGATACCGCAGTTCAATTAATGAAGGCCCATCTTGCAAAAGCACGACGCCCAGAAGTTGTTGGCGATATCGGTGGCTTTGCAGGGCTCTTTGATATTTCCGCAGCAAAGAATATGAAGCGTCCTCTTCTTGCAACTTCTACAGATGGCGTCGGGACAAAGACAGAGATTGCACGCGCATTAGGAAAGTACGACACAATTGGTGAAGACCTTGTTGCAATGGTTGTCGATGATCTTGTTGTCTGCGGCGCAGAACCTCTCTTTATGACCGATTACATTGCAGTTGGAAAAGTATTTCCAGAGCGGATTGCTGAAATTGTTTCAGGCATCGCAAAAGGTTGTGCAAAGTCCGGAACAGCACTTGTTGGTGGCGAGACTGCCGAACACCCTGGTCTCTTAGGTGAAGATGAATTTGATATCGCAGGTGCTGCGACCGGTGTCGTGGATGCAGATAATTTACTTGGGGAGCATCGAGTAAAAAAGGGCGATGTACTGATCGCGATGCCAGCGAGTGGATTCCATGCAAATGGATTCTCACTTGTTCGCCACATCATAAAGACAAAGAACCTCTCGTTAGATTATGTAGTAAGTGAATTCGGCAAAACCTCGGGTGAAGTTTTCTTAACCCCAACAGAGATTTATTCGCTGGATTGTCTTGCTCTTATTAAATCTTTCGGTGAAAACCTTCGCGCATTTAGCCACATCACCGGAGGCGGAATCGCAGAGAACACCCTGCGAGTGATCCCTGATCACTTGACCGCTGTTTACGACCGCTCTACATGGTCGCTTCCGGTCGAGATGGAATTTATGGCCAATTTGGGAGGCGTCCCTCAGGCAGATATGGAACGCACCTGGAACTGCGGAATTGGCATGACGGCTATCGTTGCCCCTGCCGAGGCCGACCGCGCTCTACGCTCATTAGCTGCTCGAGGAATGAAAGCCTGGGTTGCCGGTGTTGTAAATGAGCGTAAGGATGGGGAAAAAGGCTCCTCTTTGGAGGGGACCTACCAGGCGCGGTAACCTACCTCCCTGTAGAAAAGCACAGTTGAAGATCGTTGAGATAGGAGGTCCCGCCCATGGGTCGTGGCCGACAAAAAGCTAAAGCAACTCGCGTAGCGCGTGATTTGAAATATTCAGCGCAGGATATGGATCTAGAAAGTCTTGCAAAAGAACTTCATGGTGATGCATCCCAAGACCAAAACGCTAAAGACGATGATCCATTTGCCGAGGGCAATTACATCCGACGTGCGTAAGTAGATGCGTCCTACACCGTACGTCGCATCTCTTCGGGTTTACGAACCCATCACATCTTTTGAACCAGTTGATCAATTGCGCTGGAACGCGATCCCGATAACAACATCCACTGGGCAGGAAGAACAAGAACGCGCACTTATGCGCACAATCACAATCGAACCTCCATCACTTCGCCCCGATGGTGCACATATTTTGGAGTTCGAAGGCGCTCGCTACGTCGCTCCTTGGTCAACAGCAACTCGTTGTTGGACGGCCCTCGATTCTTTCAAAGACACATTGCCAACATCCATTGTTCGTTACTTTGTTCCATCAAATATGGAAGAAGCAATTCTCATTAATTCAGAATTAATGGAAGACAAGATTCCACACATTCTTACAGAGACGTGGTTAATTCCACCTCGGTGGTTTGGTCTCTTCGAAGCTGATGAACGACTTCGTGCAAATACCGATGATGGTCCTTATGTTGTCCATAGAACATCCATTGCAAATGCAAAAAAGCGTTGCATGCGTTTACATGAAATTGTTGTTGCATCATTTGGTGAGGGCCCTGTCGAAGGGGAAATCGCTGACCTTTTAGAATGGCTAGATCTTTTCCACCCAGAATCCATTGTTGAGTTGGATTACGGCGGGCTCGCTATCTATATGGAGATGGCACTTGCCGATGAAGGTGGTATTTCTGCCGATACATCCGTGGAAGATCTTCACAGTTCTCTTCGTGGTTTAGAGATTGGCGATGGCGCTGCAGCAGGACGGGGATATGAAGCTTTGATCGGAAGATGGCGGAAAATCTCTGCTTTTGAGCAAAGTTCCTAAGAATTTATTTCTCTTTACGCTCAATTTTCGATAAATCACACTTGTCAGTATCGCGCTCGTCACAGGATACTTCCACCCATAAGGTTCATATCGGACATTTCGAATGAGGCTACAGGTTAAGAAGTAGGGACTAAAAACAAGAGGCGAGAGGAGCAGTACATGAGTGAACAAGAAGTATTGCTGACGCCTTCTGAAGTCGCACACCTATTTCGTGTAGATCCAAAGACTGTGACGCGTTGGGCGAAAGCTGGCAAGTTAACGTCGATACGAACATTGGGCGGCCACCGTCGCTATAAAGAGTCAGAGGTAAAGGCTCTTTTGAATACAGTTGTAAAGGAAGGTTCATGATGGCTGAGAAACCAAAAGAAGATCCAAAAGAACGTATGCGCCAAGCACTAGAAAAGAAAAAGAATGGCAGCGGAGCTGGAGTTCAAGGCGGTCCTGCAGGTGCATCTAAAGTTGGCGGAAGCCAAGCTGGTGGAGGCGCTCCAAAGATGTTCCGTCGTAAATCTGGATCAGCCTGATTTAATTCAGCGGCCTGCTTATGCAGATCTCCACACTTGATTACGCGATTCTTTTTCTCGCGACCTTTGCTGTCGTAGGGGCTTTAACTCCTCTTGCACGAAAGATTGCAATAAGCCAGGAAGTTTTTGATGCGCCGAATACCGCGCATAAGACTCACAAGGAACCAGTCCCATATCTTGGTGGAGTCGCAATCATTCTTGGAATCGGAGTTATTTCCTTTTTGGCATTTGCAGTAAAAGATGGCTCAGCAAAAACATTTTGGTTAGAAACGTCGGTGATGGGACCAGCGTTAATCCTTGGAGTCATCGGCTTATGGGATGACCTCAAAAATCTTTCACCACTTCCTCGATTTATCGCTCAGACTCTTGCCGGTTTATTCACATCATTTGTCTTGATTTCTGGAAACACTGTGGGAACTCCAACGTCATCAAAAATTCTGGATGCAGTCATCACAAGTATCTGGATTGTTGGTATCTGTAATTCCATTAACTTCTTCGACAATGTCGATGGTGGCGCGGCCGGAACAGTTGCAGTCTCATCAACGGCACTTGCCATACTTGCTTTCAACGGGAATCAATATTTGATTACCGCGCTTGCAACAGTGACATCTGGGGCGATGATTGGATTTCTATTGTGGAATAAGAGCCCAGCGCGCATTTACATGGGCGATGCCGGTGCACTCTTTCTTGGAATATTGATTGCAACCCTCACCATTCGCCTTCATCCGGATGCAGAAACAAAGTGGACATCTTTTGCCACGCCTATTCTTTTGCTAGCTGTCCCCATCATGGATACATCAGTAGCAGTTCTCACGCGCCTTCGTCGCGGGGTTTCACCATTTCAAGGCGGGCGCGATCATCTTTCACACCGCTTAGTTCGCGCAGGTTTAAGCCGCCCTGTTGCAGCAGTAACGCTGTGGGGACTCTCGGGATTCTTCGCATTTGGCGCGATTTTGATTCCATTGACTCCAAAGAACGCTGAAGAGCTCATCGTCGCAATCGCGGCAATAACGTGGGTACTCATTTTTAGTTTCTTTCTACGCATGGATGATGAATAATCCTGACCATGGCCATCAAACGTTTTCACCCACATGCTGAGCGCCTTTTAGCTGCGTTCATGGCAATTTTAATTGTTTATGGGGCAATCATCGGATTATCGTCGATGAGCAATACAAAGGAAGCCGATTCTCTCGACACAAAGCTTTCGGATTTACTTTCGCAAAAGCGTATTGATGTTTACACACAGATCACATCAGTTGATCCCCTCAAAGGTGAAGCGCACGCCCGTGTAGAGCCGTGGCCAGTTGATGTATCACTTGGCTATCCATATCGAAGTGGTTGGATGCCTAATAAAGAAATTTCATTACACGTTGATGCCGTTATTGGTTCAAGTGCGAAGGGCGACAACTTGTATGTCTTCCCTAAGGATGTTCCAACCGGAGGCGTTGATGTTGTCCTCGATGAGAAATCCGGAAGTGCCTCATCAAATATCTCGCGCTATCCATTTGATTCATACACCTTCGAAGTTCCGATGAGCGCATCATTCAAGGATGAAAAGGGTGCCACGCAAGATCTTCCTATTCTTCCGCAGGATTACACAAAAGCAATCGATACATTCAAAGTTGATATGCGACATGTTTTATGGACAGATTCCAACCGAGTAATCTCGGCGAACAATAAAAAGTCGATCACAGACGCAACAGAGGAATACAACACAGGTATTGCAAACTCAGTATTTACAGTCAGCCGTTCTTCTTCTACAAAGATTCTTACATTTATTATTTTAATTTTAATGCTCACTGGCTTGGCATCAGTAACAACGATGGCCTTGATGGTTGCAAGCACAAAGCGTCCACCAACTCTCTCTGCACTTACATGGGCTGCGGCACTTACATTTGCGCTCATCTCTCTTCGCGGATTGTTCCCTGGCGCTCCACCTGTGGGAATTTTGATCGACAAGATCGTCTACTTCCCAACACTTCTCATTACATTGGTCTGCTCGCTTTCAATTCTCATCATCTGGACTCGTCGCGAGGATTATGTGAATTAAAAAATGAGCAAGAAGAACGAAGTTGAGTTCACGATCTGGTTGCGCGAGCGACAGACCGTTCTCCTTCGTGCTGCAAAGGCAATCTGTTTTGATTCTCAAAATGCTGAAGATGTTTTACAAGAAGCTCTTACAGATGTCTTTCAAAAGTGGGAGAAGGTCAGCAAGCACGACAACCCAGAGGCTTATGTCATCCGTGTGATGGTTTCTAAGCATGCGGATTTGCGCCGAAAGTGGGCTCGCCGCCGAAGTGAAAAAGAGACAACATTTGAATTGGCAGAAAGCGTTCTTCAAATTGCTGACCAATCAGATGATGTAGTTCAACGCCTTCTTGTTCAATCTGCTTTGAAATCTCTCTCTGCAATTCAGCGCGCGGTTCTCGTTCTCGTCTACGAGCATGGTCTTGTTCTTCGTGAGGTTGCTGAAGTTCTAGAAATTCCTATGGGCACAGCTGCTTCACACCTAGCTCGCGGAAAGGCAGCTGTTGCTGCTTATCTTGATCTTGTTCCTGAGTTTGAGAAAAGCATCAAGAAGGAGCTACCTTCAAGCTCTGCATATGAATCAAATGTTGCGGAAATAGTTTTTGGAGAGGTGGTGGATGATGAGTGATATTGACCCGCTGATCCGCCGCGAAATCCAGTGGATGGCGCTGGGAGTTTTAGAAAACAAAGATCTCTCGACAATCATCATTGCAAAGGCTAAACGCCGTCGCCTTCGCCGTCTTTTTACTGCACTAGGTGCTGCTCTGGCCCTAACCGTAGTTTCAGTCGGAATTTATGCACTCTTCTTCAATAATTCTACAAGTGTGACCATCGTCGGAGACAGTGCGAACACTGGAGCAACCGGCTCACATGATTCTGCGGCGGTCAATGCACAACAAATAACCGGATTAATTTCAGATTATCCAATCACATGGGAGCAATCCATCGGTGATCTCGGCGCTATTTCAAAGGCCGCCGGACTCGGAGATACGCTCGGCGGTCTCACTGCGACAGGCTTAAAGGTGCAGTGGACACGTTGTTCTATTGGTACATGTCCAACGACATGGATTCTCAATGTGAAGAACACAACTGGCGACATTATTTCTGCAGCACCAGCGCTGATGATCTACGTCGACCACGGTCCACTCACCTCATCTTCACGACCGGTCACAGTTACTTCTGGATCAACAGCACTTCTCGTGTTCACCTTCCCAGAATTCGCGCAAGGTCTTACAGTTAGCGCCAATTCAACATGGCAGTGGAACTGGTTCCTGACCGTTCCACGTTAATACCAATTAACGCAAGGAAGGTTTCACTGTGAAGAAAGTTCTGATTGCAGTTGCTGCACTCTCTACTATTTCAACGTTATTTATTTCACCTGCTGCAAAGGCGGCGATCACACTTCCTGCAGGGTCTTGGCCTGTCTGTGCATCTACAACGGATGCATATTGCGTTGAATCAGTTTCAGTAACACCTGAGGGTGGAAAACCAGTAACACTTTCTTATGGAACTTCTGGCGCAGCTGCATCGAGCGCTGACGTCACTTCTGGAAAAGCCCTTGCCGGTCGATGGGGTTCAAGCGATTGGACTGCTTCAACTCTTGGAGCTGCCGGATATGACGGACTTTTTGTTGATGCTCACCAAGCAAATGCATTCGTGCCTTGGGTTTATGTCGATGTGCAACCAACTTTAGGCAGCGCACTCGCTGTTCAATCAGCGAATAAGTTATATGCTGCAAATCTTGATAAGAACATTGCAATCGGCATCAAGTTGCACCTTGGCACAATAAAGCCAGGTGTCACTTTTGGTGTTGGACAAGATGCTACAACCGAAATTGCTTTTACAGGCGGAGTAACAACTCTGCTTATTGATGGATACCCAACAACGGTACCCGTCGCTGCTTCGAGTAAGGATTGCACGGGTTCAGCAGGAAAAGCCGTTGCACTCGTTAATCAATTCCAAAGCGTTGTTGTTCCACAGAACGATCCACTTGGATTTGGCCCTGACGGAGTTTCTGGAAGCCTTTATGTCGGTTCAAATGGAACATGCAAACTTTCAACGCCAACATGGAATGCGGACACAAAACATTTCCGCTATAACTCAAGCGCACCAGCGCTAACGCCGGATGGCTCAATAACAAATAAAGGTTTTTATCATGCTGTCATTTCATTCGCCGATGCAAAGGCTTATTGGGGACTTGCTAAACCTCAAGATGCTGCACAAGCTCTGACTGTTTCCATTATGACAACTGCCGGCGGGTCAACTGCGGCAATCGCAACAGTGTCAGCAAAGAACAACAAAATCACTATTGATACAACAAACTTTGATTTCCCAGATGCAATTTTGGATATCGCGCTGAACCCAAGCTACAACGGCACAAGCGCCGGCCCTGATGCAACAGCTTCAAGCGCCGCCGCGAAAGCAACAGCGACAAGTGCTGCGGCGAAGGCAAATCAGAAGATCAAGGCGACCGCATCCAAGAACGCCACCATCACCTGCGTTAAAGGAAAGTTAACAACGAAGGTCTCTGGGGTAAAGCCCATCTGTCCAAAGGGATATACCAAGAAATAGACCCGACGGTCTAAAACCCTGACCACTATTGGTATGGGTGAGCGCATAAATTCCTAGAAGAATCGCGGTTAGCAATTTAAGGGACCATGCCTATGGCCCCTACCTCAACCCTCTAGGAGAGATACGTGCGAAATATTTCTATCAAGCGAGGCACAGTTATTGCCTCTGCGGTCGCGCTGCTTTTGGCTGGCATCCTGCCATCTCACGCAGCAACCCTCCGCGTCCCTAAGACTTCATGGGCAGCGTGTGCTGTTCAAAATGGTACTTACTGCGTTGAATCAGTAACCATCACAACCCCACAAGGAAAGATTGTTCCTTTGCAGTGGGTTAACACAGGTGTTGCAGTTCCTGCAGCTCCAGCAAACAACGGAATCTCTTTTGCTCCAGTAGCAAAGGTTGTTAACGGAGTTGTTAAGGGCAACGGCTGGTGGATGGACCAATACCAACGTGATGCACTGACATCCGGCACCGCTTCATACTTTGATATTTCATCTCTTATCGGTGGAGCGACTTACCCAGAAATTGGCGCTAAGTACGATTCTACAACAAAGACATACGACGTAACCCGTCCACAGGATTCCTTCGGTCAGATCATTGATTGCTGGGATTCAGTAGCAAATATGTCATCGAAGAAATCTTTCAGTGATTGTTTCCACGGCGCTATTGCAGCTGTCAACGAGGGTGAAGTTAAGTTCATCTTCAATTACAACACAGCGGCAGAAGCTGCAGCTGCAGCAAAAGATTTTGCTGCTTCAAAGTGGGTTGATCTCAAAGACCTTGCAAACCAAGGACAACAACCAGCATTCAACTCTAAGTACGATGCAACTGCGAAGACATTCTCTAAGACAGAGCCTTTGTACACACCAGTGTGGGTTACAAATAACTCATTGGTAAATGGTTGGGATGTAGCAGGAACACCTGCGACTGCTCCATCAACAAACGTTCCAGCACCTGCAACAACTCCAGATCCTGCAGCATCAACAGATCCTGCTGCTTCTGGTGACGCAGCTGCCACTTCAGCACCAGGAACAGATGGAGTTGCTCCAGCACCTCTCGCACCAAACGAGCAGACAACAGTGCAATCACCAGTAGAAGCTGGTCGCGCTCTTTCTGGCCGTTGGACATCACCAATGTGGAACACACTTGGTCTTGGTTCACTGGGTTATGACGGACTTTATGTTGATGCAAAAGCAGCAAACGAATTCGTTAACCACGTAATGATTGACGTAGTTCCAACACTTACTGGCGCAGACAACAAGGCAAACCTTGCTGGTCAACCAGGAAACAAGTCCTACGCAATTAGCCTTGACTCAGATATCGTCATCTCTGTAACAGTTCGCACAGGAGATATCAAGACTGGCGTCACAGTTGCAGTTGGTGTTGATACAACAGTCACAACTGAAAACCATGGCGATTACACAAAGCTCACAGTGACAGGAACAGCAGTCAACGTTCCTCTTGCTAAGTCTGCTGCAGATTGCACAGGTGAAGCTGGTGTTGCTAAGGCACTTGTTCGACAGTTCCAGACTCTGATAGTTGTGCAGAATGACACCGCAGGATTTGGTGTCGACGGTACAACAGGTCGCATGTATGTGGGATCAAACGGCGTTTGTTCTTTAACAACACCTACATGGGATGCAGCAAACAAGACATTCTCTTGGACAGCTGCGGCTCCACACTTTGCACCAGATGGAACAACTCAGAACCTTGGTTTCTACAAGGCAATCATTCCTTTCCAGGATGCAGCTGTTCTATGGGGCCTCACAAATCCAGCTGACGCAGCAACAGCTCTTACAGTTTCTGTGACAACAGAAGCCGGTGGATCTACTGCAGCAATCAGTACAGTCTCTGCGAAGAACGGAAATATCATTATTGATACTTCTGGCTTCGGATACTCAAAGCCAAAGTTGATGATCAAGATTAAGAAGGGCTACAAGCCTTCTGCAAAGAAGATCTCAACACTTCCTGCTCCTAAGTACACAATCACTTGTGCACTCGGTGCGACAACCAAGAAGGTAGTTGGAACTGCTCCAGCTTGCCCTAAGGGTTATGTGAAGGTCGGCCCACGCCGCTAAGTAAGGCGTAATAAAGCACGTATCCCTGAGGGGGATCTTGTTCACCCAGTCTTAGAAATAGGACTGGGTGAACATCCTCAATTTATGAACCAATTACTTTAGGAGTGAGCATGAATAAAAAATCTCTTGCCATAGTCGCAATAGTATTTTCATTATTCGTGCCGGCACTCGCCTCGCATGCAGCAGACCCTGTTTACCCTGAGGGCGTTCCTGCACCCGGTCGCTCGTGTGGTGACGCGTCTGGCGCAACAGTTATGGACACCATTGCAGGCAAAGCTCTCGTCTGTAAATCAAATGGCGTTCAAAATATTTGGCTATTGGCTGATGGTTCTGAACTTCCAGCAAGTGTGGGAGGTTATAAAGCCACTCCACTTCCAAACGATGGAATTGACGAAGCATTCACAGCTCCGGAGCCACCTGCAAAAAAGAATTACCAAGGTCTCTATCACAATGATCTTGCGGGCCTCACTCGCCTAACTTCTGCACTCTTAAATTTTCAACCCACAGATAAAAGCCCAACAAAAGTCACAGCCTGCACAAGCCTGAGTGACTCTTCTTGTAGCGGCTCAGGTGTCCTCAAATATGAGGCCGTACTTCCAACCTGCGATTCGGCAAACCCAACAAATTGCATTTCAGATATCTACGCAACAAAAGCTGATGGAACAAAAGTCCAAGGAATCATCAAAGGGATTTTCAATAAAGACAATCCACAGAATTTCACGGGCGATCCAGCTTCAGGACTACCTACTGGATCAGAACCAACTCTCGTTCAATTCCCTGGTGTAAATCATTCAGCTGGCGACCTTTACCTTGTGAAGCCGCACATGATTGGACACCGAAATCAAGGCGAGTCAGCTTGGACCACAGAGAGTTTCAAGGTGAGTATTTTTGCCGTCAAGATGGTCGATGGAACCTTTGGATTCAACCAATTTTCTACCGATGCCACAAATTATCAAAATAATATTGGCGAGGCTGGTGGAAATGGAATAGGTGCAAATACATCCTCAGGTTGCGCGGCAGAATCAAAAACTCAGTGCGCTGCAATGTACCCACTTCCACTTGATGCATCCTTTGGAGTCTCCATCAAGTTCAGTAAGGCGCTCGTTGGTTGGCTCCATGGTCGAATAACTAAGCCAACAATCTCTCTTCAAAATGATGCAAAAGGTGGCGCGCTACTAACAATTGATGCAAAAGCGATTAAGACTCCTACGAATGCCGTGTGGGTAACAAACGAACAGATGCCTCAAACCCTTCGCGATTGGTACGGCAATGACCATGGCGGCTCAATTCTTTATCAAGGCGCCAATCGAGATCTCTTTGCTCCATTCTCTGAAATTGCACTTCTTCGCGATGGAAATTCACAACACAACGAACGCACTCTTTCTGAGTATGTCCAATGGCTCCCATTGATGGGAGAGAAGGCTCAAGCGATGCCTACGATGTGGGCTGTTGAAACAATGAGCCAAGAGGGTGATCCGAAGTCTCCGATTGTAAGTTGCATCAACAAGCAAAAGAATCTTGCCGGGCTTGTCACAACGAATGCAGCTGAATACATCGATGGCCCACCTGTGTACACAGATGGAACGCTCGACTATAAAGTCGCTGCAACGCACTTTGAAAAAGATGGAACTACCACATTCCAGGGTACGTACGACTTGTTGATGAGCTCTGATGTAGCTCGTTGCATTTATGGATTCACTAAAGCACCTGTTAAAGCTTCAATCACTGTCACAAATAACACCGGTGGAGCCAGCATCGCTTCCACTGTAATTAACGAAGCAAATGGGTGGCTAACTCTTGGAGCTTACGGATTCACATTCTCAAGCCCAACAATTCACGTGAAGTTGACTCAAGATGCTCCTGCCAAAGCTGCCGCAACATCGAAGCAGTCAACAATCACATGTGTAAAAGGCAAGACAACTAAAAAAGTCACAGCCCTTAAACCAACCTGCCCATCCGGATATAAAAGGAAATAAGAATAGATGAATCAATTGAAGAGAATGTCAGTCGCGATTCTTACTCTCTCACTTCTCTTTTTTGGTCAAAGCACTGCTGGTCATTCAGCAAGCATCCCGGATGAACAGTGGAATGTTCCATTGAATGCACCAGGTCAGGATGGAGCAGAGCTTTTAGCATTCAAGATTGCTGGCGCCGCAACCGGCTTGAACCAGCCTTCATACTTAGCCGGAGATACAAGCGGACAGGGCCTCCGTCAAAACATGCAGCTATGTACGTCCGATACGGACGCATTTTGCGCATCTGCAACTCGAGTCGAGTACAACGCCTACCTCCCACCTTGCGATTCTCAAATCACAATCAATTGCATTGTCGGAGTTTCAGCTATTGGAGCAAACGGTCAAGAGATTGCTGGTCAATACCTTCAAGGGTTTCCAGTTAAAAACCCAAATGATTATCCAGGGAACTCCGCTCGAAATCTTCCCGTTGGTTCTGTGCCAAGTGAATGGCGAATTCCTGGTGTCACACACGGGGGCAATACCGATACCTATCTCTTGAGATTCGATCTCTCAGGAGAGGCTCGTTCTCAAGGCAACTTCCACTCAAATTCAATTGATGTCTCACTCTTTCCAATGACAGTGAAAACTGGAAATTACACTCTGGGAAACATGACGGATGTGAATCATCCATCCGGAGGCTGCATTAACGATCACTACGAGTGCGGTCGCTTAGGGGCTGAACATTCCGGAAATGATGAGTCTCTCTCTTCTGCGTGCGTCTCCTTTGATGTTGGGTTATGCGCACTGAGACAAGCATTCCCCGACGGTTATCAATTCAAAGTATCAGCAAGACTTGGTGATTCTCCAACCGGTTGGTTCCATGGAAGATTCTTCTCCCCCCAAATCACATTAAATGCAGCTAATGGTCAAACAAATCTTGTCGTCACAGCAAATCCTGTGAAAGTACCTGCTGTGGGAACTATCATCAAACAAGCAGACATGTCGGCGGAAATGAAGTCTTACTATCAGAAATACCCAATCGGCGGAGGCTTCGGCAGATTAAGTGCGAATGGAATTTCTAATCTGGCGGATTTTCCAACTCCCTCACAGCAAAATGTTTTTGAGGCTTACTCTGTTTGGTCAAAGGTTCTGAACGATAAAGCGAGTGCAACCCAATCTGAATGGAGTTTCAAGACACTTGATCTCAACGGGCAAGGAAACGCCTGCTTCCGAGACTCAACAAAACTTGTGGGCATCGTTGCTACAAATGCCATGATGTATTCGGGAGGGGCACCCGCTCTCAATAAAGCTGAAGGAACCTTGGATTACAAGGTTGGCGCTCCACATTATGATTCAAGTGGAGCAGTATTTAAAGGGTCATACGACTTACAACTTCGCTCAGATGTCGCCCGATGCCTCTACAACTTCACGAATGCACCAATCAGGGCCACAGTTTCAATCGCCAGCGACAACGGGGATAGCAATGTGGCGACAACTATTGTCACCGAAGACCCTTCCACGGGCTGGTTACGAATGTCCGCTTCTAATTTCATGTTCTCTAATCCAACAATCAAAGTGACCTTGAGCCAAGATAAAGCAGCGCCTTCCGCAGTCACAACTGCCCCTATCACTTCACCTTCAAAACCAGTTTCGAAGGTAACCACAATTACCTGCGTTAAAGGTAAGACATCCAAGAAAATCACCGCTGCAAAGCCGGTTTGTCCGAAGGGGTTTGTAAAAAAGTGAAGCTGAAGAAGTTATTAATGCCACTTGCAGTTCTAGGTGCGCTGAGTCTCAATGTCCCCGCCCATGCAGGTGCTGATGCTTACGAACCACTTCGAACAATTACAGGTGGGCAGGGCAATGTTGTCGAATATGTGCAGGAGGCCGGCAGTGCCGAGAGAAACTCTTACATTGGAGTTATGCCAGGGGCTGTTTCAGCTTCAAGTGCTGGTAGACAATGGAAATGGTGCGCGACCTTGGATGATCCTGTTTGCGACCCCAAAGGTTTGCCCGCTGGCTTGAAAACGGAATCGGTTTTGCCACCATGCGATTCACCGACTGCTGAAAATTGTATTGAGTCACTAGAAGTTGGAAGCCCTACTTCTTTAGTCAAAGCAAGCCTGCTTCGGATTGCCGGAGGCGTAAAGTTTGATCCCGTTCCAAAATATAACTTTATTGGCGGTTCCAATATTTCGCTCTGGAACGTACCAGGCGTTCCTTCCTCGAATGGTTTAACCACTTACGCTGTGTTGGCACGCATGGATGCGATGATCCAAAATGGAAAATTCAGAGCGAATAATTTTTATGCAGAAGTAGTCCCATATCGTGAGGAATCTGGAAGCCAATATCAACCAAGTACTGTTAACACGTCTGCTGATGCAACTCCGTTCAATCGCCTAAGTTATGCTCAGTATCAACAAGTTTGTGTTTTCCTAGATATAGGCAAGTGTGGAGTGGCCGCAGATTATCTTCCTGATACAAAAGTCCGACTCAAAGTTCGTTTATCCAAGGATATTGGCGGATGGTTTGATGGGCGATTGAAGGATCCGATCATGGATGTCACAAACTTTTCAACAACGAATTCCATTGTTACAGTCGAGGCGACTCCCGTCACCGTTCCTCGTTTTTCGCTGGTTCTGTCGAAAACCAATATGACAGATGAAGAAAAAATCATGTACACAAATAATGGTAATTGGCCAACCATGGACAATGGAAATGGTTCAGGTCCCGTAGCCGGAGATCCTTCTTACGCGTTTCCCTTTATC
>CAINRG010000035.1 GCA_903852585.1 uncultured Actinomycetes bacterium | reverse complement strand
TCCCGCTTCGTGAGAGCGTGATCTGATCCAATACCGTCATGCTGAACGGCATTGCTTTGCTTTCGAATCCCTTGAGCGATTTGCTCCATGTAGACAGTCGGATTTTTGCCAGCAATGTCGAGTAATAGGCTTTTACATTCCTGAGAGAGATTGAGGAAGGAGCGGAAGTATCCGTGAGTAGCGGCAATTTCGAGCGCTTCTCGTAAGTGTCTTGTTGCAACCGGAGGATTGGAGAAAGTTGCCTCAGCAAGAAACAGCGCCTTTCCAAATTTTTGATGTTCAGAATCTGCTGGAATCGATGAAGCGAGACGTGCTGCTTCACCTGGATTCTTCCGTGCCTCAAACATGAGCAACAAATATCTTGTCAACGAGTTGTTCGGAAGGCGAAAGGCCAGCTCCTGAATTCTCTCGAAGTCATTGAGTGCAATCCGGGCAAATATTTCGTGCCAATCCGCAAGGTAGGCAATATCCTTTCCAAATCGTGGGCCGGCAACATACTCGCGAGCTTGTCGAATGAAGTTTAGGCCTTCGTTTACCCGTCCTTGCTGAACTTTTACTAGAGCCGCTTTAGCTAAAAGTCCAACAACCCAAGGCCACTGTTCGGCCTGTATTGCAAGAGGAAGATACTTCTCGATGATTTCAAGGGACTTCTCTTCATCTCCAAACTCAAGCGATACATCGGCAAGAATATAAGCAGCTTCAAAGGGAATAAAGATTCCTCTAACTTCGAACGCTTCGGAGGAGTGAAGTGCAAAGAGCGCGCTTTCATATGCTTCGTTATATCGGCCCGCGAGGAATGCCTCCATGGCGCGTATGGCCGGAAGAGTTAACTTTTGAGTGTAGGCATCATCTGAATCTGAAAGTGAGATGGCAGCAAAGATTTCATTAAATTTTTCTAAGTCATACATAATGAAAGTGCTCATCAATGCTGTGCGAAGGCCCGAAATTTTCTTTGAAATCTGGGGAATTTCTTCAGAAATTCCTGGAGTTGTGCTTTCTCTGAGAAGCTGTACGACTTCGTCGAAACGTCCATGGCTAAATGCGATGGTCGCCTTAGCCAAACCAATTTCGCGGTTGTTGTTTTTTTCGAACTTTGCAAGTTCAGGATCTCGCTCAATCTCGGAGAGAACCACTTGAGCCTTTTCAAAATTACCCATTGAGAGTTCGGCACACATGAGCAGAATGTTGCTTCCAAAATCTCCTACGCCGAATGTATCGCCAAGACGAGGAGCCCATTTGCGGAGAAGTTGAACTTTTCCTTGAATCATCATGGTCTGAATATTTCGCACAGCAAGCGCTTTTGCTTCGGCCTCCATGCCGATGAGGGAGTACAAATCAACTGCGTGAAGTTCATTTCCATTTCGAATTGAAAGTTCCGCACTCCTAATAGCACGATTAGTCCACACCTCTTTGTTCTCAGCTACTCGCTCTTGAAGTTCGGCGCGAATGAGTGTGTTGATTTGATACATAGGAATATCACCATCAAAGCGTGTCACAAAAATTCCCTCGACACTCATATGTTCTAAGTGATTTATTGCATCGCTTTCACTTGTCAACTCAATTGCATCCAGACCCGAGAATTCGTCAAGGAATACCATCGCTTCAAGAAAGTTACGGTCTTTGCACGTTAAGTGATCAACGGCAGATTTCACCATCGTTTTTCCATCGATAAAGATAGGAGACTTTCCGGAATGAGTTTGCGCAATTTCCTTCGCCAAAAGCTGAATGCCTGCCGGCCAGCCTTGGACTGCTATAAAAGGGTAAGAGAAATTTGGGTCTAAGTAATTAATTCCATGTTGTTCGGCGATTACGCGAATCTCATCATCGTTGAATTTAAGATCAGATGCGCTAATAAAAGTTAAGGCATCAAAACTTGCCAATCGAGCATATGAAACCCCCGGCATAACCCGGCGGATAGAGATAAAGCGAACGTTATTTGGTGAGTTATCGATGAAAGCCTGTGTCATTCCTAGGTGATCATCGCTAAAATTGTCCGCACCATCCCAGACGATGACAATTTCGGATTTAACTCGCTCGAGTTCATTACAAAGGCGGACCGTCCAGTCCACAACGTCAAAATCACTTTCAAGGTATTCCTCTGCCCACGGCGCAAAATTTCGAATAACTCTGCGCACTGCTGCAATGACATTGATGGCGGTATCTCGAGTGGAATCGTTTGTACTAATGGAATACCAAACAACGGGAATATCCAGCCGACTGATCGCCTGAACTGCAAGTGCTGATTTCCCATAACCACTTGGTGCGACAATAAATGTTGCATGTGGTGCAGGCTGATTGATTCGATTTACGAGTTCTTGTCGATACACGAAGTGCGGGACAGCAATTGGGGGCGAAATTCGAGCGAGAGATACGCCGTCAAATATTGAAGATTTACCACTCTCAGGTGGGGACTTTTGGCTTCTCACCCCCTAAGAATTGCAGAGGGTGATAGTTCAAATCTATGACCCTATTTCTCACCCTTGAAAGCTGCATACGCCGAAGCCGGAATGGCTGGTGAGCGTGGGGCTTGTGCGCTCAGACGGTTGTAGCTACCACCCTGCCGTGGGCGAGGATCTTCCTCCCCCTTATTGGGCCAAAAGCTCATCGCCCGTTCGGCTTGAGCGGTGATGGTCAGCGATGGATTGACCCCAAGATTTGCAGTCACACTGGAGCCATCGACTATGTGCAAAGTCGGATAGTTCCAGACGCGGTGATACGGATCGATGACGCCGGTTTTATCAGAATCTCCGATCACGCATCCACCCACAAAATGTGCAGTAAATGGAGCGTTAATCAGTTCACCAATATTGCCGCCTGGGATACCACCACGCTTTTCGGCGATGCGGCGGACTACTTCATTTGCCGCAGGAATATAAGTGGCATTTGGTTTATCCGAATCGTTCTTTGATGTCAGTCGCCATCCAAAAAGTGAGCGTTTTCCGCGAACAGAAATCGCCGAATCAACATTCTGCATGACGAGTGCAATGACAGTTCGTTCGCTCCACTTTCGAACATTGAGGATTCGATACAAAATGGAGGGGTTTCGAAGAAATGTTGCCCACCATTGTTTATGTCGGCCGGCTAGTGAATTTCCGTCGGTTGCAATTGTTTGAAGAAGGCCCATTGCGTTACTGCCTTTTCCATACCTGACAGGCTCAACATGAGTGTGGTCATCGGGAAAGAAGGAAGAGGTTATTGCTGCACCTTCAGAATAATTAATCTTTGTATCTGGCATTAAGGCGCCAGTGAGAGCCTCACTATTTGTGCGCGAAAGATTTCCCAATGTTGAAGAAAGACGAGGCAACTTATGTTCATCTCTCATGCGATGTAGGAGCTTTTGAGTGTTATAGGTTCCAGCAGCAACGATGACTTCTTTAGCCTTGAAATTTTTCTTACCACCCAGCCATGCGCTGCTTTTTCGAGCCGAAATAACCCAACCACCATCTTTCTCCTCTAACGAGGTCACGGTTGTCTCGGGAATAACAGTTGCTCCAACTCCTTCAGCTATTCCTAAATAATTCTTAGGCAAAGTATTTTTTGCATTGTGCCGGCAACCCGTCATGCATTCACCGCAGTTTGTGCACCCTGAACGAGTCGGTCCAACGCCACCAAAAAAGGGATCCTCACTCTTCTTTCCAGACCCATCCCCAAAGAAGACCCCAAGAGGTGCCAATGTAAATGTGTGACCAACTCCCATATCGTCGGCAACTTCTTTCATTGCAAGGTCCGATGGAGACATAAATGGATTTTTTGTAACACCGAGCATTCTGTACGCCTGGTCGTACCAAGGAGCTAATTCGGCTTTCCAATCAGTGATGTGGGCCCATTGGCGATCATTAAAATATGTATCGGGTGGCGTATATAAAGTATTTGCATAAACCAGTGATCCACCGCCAACCCCGGCACCGCATAAAACCAAGACATCGGGCAAGGCGTGAATCCGCTGGATTCCATTGAGTCCAAGGCGAGGGGCAAAGAGAAAGCGGTTCAGTCGCCAGGAAGTCTTAGGAAAATCCTTGTCCGCAAAACGTCGCCCTGCCTCAATAATGGCAACCGAGTAACCCTTTTCGCGTAGGCGCAGTGCGGAAACCGAGCCCCCGAAACCTGAGCCAATAATCACAACGTCGTATTCGCCGTCGTATTTCATGCCTAAGTTCTACCACTAACTAGCGCCAGAGGAAACGGTTTCTATCCTCTTTCTCACCAGCTAGTTGTTCGAGATCAAACTCTCCGCTGCGTAATTGCCAATCATTGGCTGCAAGCAATCTGGACAGTCCTGCAAGATTGACTGGGCTATCGAGGTTGCTTGTTGCTTCGTCAAGAGATAGGGGACTCTGGTGATCAAATACTGATGTTGCAATAACAACTTTTTCTCCATCCTTCAGAATTTCTACAACGCGTCCTTGTTGTGGCCAATCAATATTTGACGCGGTTTGAATATGCCAGAAATAGTTTTCACCGTCGCCAACCTTCTCTATTTTGTGGCGATGGTTGTGACCAGCAAGCCACAAAATTACTCGGGGCTCATTTGCGAGGAGTTCAACTACCTCAATTTCCCCAATTCTACGATCGGCTCCATCCGGCTGATACAAATTGAAAAGCGTCGATGCCGGATGATGTGACAATATGACAAAGTATTGAGGTTCGGTGTCAGAAAGAATCTTTTTCAGCCAATTAAATTGTGATTCATCCAGAGATCCTTGCCATCCCCCATGAGGATTGACCGTATCAAGGGAAATAAGACGTACGCCATTAATATCGCGGTACCAATACTTTGTACCTCGCAAAATATTTTCTTGATCTAGTCCATGGTCATGAGAACAAATCTGATGAAGCTTCGCCCACGAATCTGGTTCATTTATTCGGCGGCGTTCATCTGAGGCAATATCTCGAAAATGTGCCCCATGAGGATCTGGATAATGAGCAGGTCCAACTTGGTTGAAATTTGAAAAAAGCTCAGAAAGATCCGTGTCAGGGGCCAGCGACACAGCTTTTTTATTGCCAATTGCATGATTTTGTACATATTCATCGCCTGGGAGTGTTCCTTGAATGAGTGCGTCATGATTTCCGTGAGTTGCAAACCAGCGGTGACGAATACCGGTGGCTATAAAGCTTTTTCGAACAGCTTCAAGAAGTCCCTTTACAACCGGAAATCCATAGAGTGAGCGAGGAAAATCATCATCGCAATCTGGTGGAGTTCCTTCTGGATTCCAATAAGAGGTGTCGTAGGTCGTTGGGTCCGTCGAAGAAACACCCTCCCATCGAGTTGGGTCTCCACTATCTGGGTGAAGCTCTCCTCCGTCGACCAAAGTGAAATACCAATCAAGTTCGTTGCTCTGGGCATTATCTGTTACATCTCCAGTAATTACCACAGCGTCAATCGGCCGGTCTGAGACCAAACCACATTCGATTCGATTAATCGCTTGAACCATCGACTCCAAGGTCTGAGTTGTCAATATTTCATTAGAACGATAGGTACCTACTAACTTTACAACTTCATGCATTGGATTATGTGGGTCTGCCAATCGATCCAATAGTTCAAGGCGAGCCGGCGACTGCGCATCGCAGATATGCAAATCTGAAATGTGAATAAGGGCGAGAAGAGATTTTGCACTGGGAGAAGGTGAATCCCCCTCAAAAGATTCACCTTCGACCAGCTCAAGGTTGCGCCAACCTTTATCATCCGCGTTAGAACGGATAATTTTTTTCCGGCGCGAGTCAAAGTTAGACATTTTGAACCATAATTTCCTCTGCAGATATTTTGAATGAAATCCGATCTCCGATTTCGACCTTTTTAACATCTTTGCTTTGCAGATGAATATGGATAATGGGCATTCCCTCCACCGCTACTCCAAGTTTTGTTAGTGGACCCAAAAATGACTTTGAAATCAAGAGACCATGTGAGGCATCATCTTCAAAGTCCGAGGTCAAAATGATGGACTCAGGCCGGACTAGTGCTTGTACGGGTTGTCCATCTAATAATTCGGCAGAAAACTCCGAGAGTGAAATTTTTTGTTTCAAAACCTTAACATTCCCTTTTCCAGTTATTGAAGCCGGGATTTTGTTTGCAAGACCTACAAACGATGCAACAAAGGGTGTAGCAGGCCGCGTATATAGCTCGGTTGGTCTGTCGATTTGTTCCAATTGGCCTCTATTCATGACGCCAACTCGATCAGCAATTGCCATAGCTTCTTCCTGGTCATGCGTGACAAAAAGTGTGGTGATGCCAAGTTCCAATTGGATTGCGCGAATTTCTTCACGAATTTGTGACCGCACTTGAGCATCAAGAGCGGAAAGCGGTTCATCAAGAAGAAGAACGGTTGGTTCGATAGCTAGCGCTCTTGCCAGAGCTACGCGTTGCTGCTGCCCGCCCGAAAGTTGATGCGGATATCTCGTGCTCTTTTCTTCAAGATCAACAAGCTGCAGCATCTTGCGAACTTGCTTCATTCTCTTCGGTAGATCCATTTTGCGAGCACGAAGACCATAATCGATATTTTCAGCAACTGTCATATTTGGAAAGAGTGAGTAGGCCTGAAAAACCATGCCCATATCGCGATCATTTACCGCAGTGTCGTTGTAACGGACATCATTAACTAACAACGAGCCACTGTCGGCTGTTTCTAATCCTGCCACGATGCGGAGTGCTGTCGTCTTGCCACATCCAGAGGGTCCGAGAAGTGCAACAAGCTCTCCCGGTTCGACTGTGAGATTCAAGCCATCCAAGGCAACTGTCGTTCCAAATGAGCGAGTTACATTCTCAAGTTTGAGAGTGCTGCTTGCGCGTTGTTTGGCCATCTTCATTCCACCTCTTCATTTTCGAGAACTAAGTTTTGGTTCTTCTTCCGTGCTGCCAAGACTCCTACTCCTGTCAAGACAAATATCGCGAGAGCGAACGAGAAAACTGAAATCGCAATAGCTCCAAGAATGTTCTGCTGTGCTGCAACAACCGTCCATGTTGGGAATGTGTCCCAATGAAGAAGGGATGTAAGAGTAAATTCACCGACTGCGAGTGCGAATGAAAGAAAGAGTGAGCCAATAATTCCGCTACGGATGGCAGGAATGATCACTTTAATAATCGTCGTAAACCACGTTGCACCAAGACTTCGCGATGCTTCGACCAATACCTTTATATCTACAGCGCTGATAGCAGAATCAAGTGCTCGATACGTGTATGGAAGTGCCACAATCACAAAGAAGAAAACAAGCTCATATTCGGTATTCTGTAAAAATTCTGGCATCGATACCTGTGCGCCAATTGCAAGAGATACGACAGGAATAATGAGTGGAAGAATGCAAATGAAATCTACAATTGACTTGTAACGCTTGGCTTTCAGATTGAGCACAACCATTGTGGGGACCATCAGAATCAGATTGAGCGCTCCAGATAGAACTGCTAAGCGAAATGAAGCACCTAGAGCCGGCCAGAAACCATCCTGTTGCAGGAGCCATGTGTAGTTAACAAAAGAGTGCCCTTTGCCCCCCGGCTTTCTAAAACTAAATTCTGCTGCAGCGACCAACGGGAGGAAGAAGATCGTTCCCGCCAAGAAGAGTGAAAATGCATTGACCGAATATTTTCCAATTTTCATGATTGCCGCCATTTCGCTGCGGAACGTTGTGCCCATATATAGCCAATCATGGCAATGCCCGCAACAAAGATCATTCCTACAGCAAGGGCATCTCCAAGATTTGCTTGATCAGAAATGACATTTCCGTCAACAAGAGTTCCAATGATAATTGGTACCAGTGGCACTGTTCCCACCGTTAACGCACGCGCTGTGGCATAAGCGGAGAATGCTCCGGCAAATAGTAAGAAAAAGGACCCGATGAATGACGGGGTCAGAATTGGTATTGCAACTCGCCGCCAATATGTCAGATTCGTTGCGCCAAGATTGAGGCTTGCCTCAGACCATTCCTTTCGCAATCC
>CAINRG010000034.1 GCA_903852585.1 uncultured Actinomycetes bacterium | reverse complement strand
TTCGATGAATACCTAGTATTTGTTTTGAAACTACTTCTAGTTTTCGGCATCGCTTTTGAGCTTCCCGTTTTCCTTCTGGCACTTAATTTGATGAAGGTTCTTTCAGGTAGAACGATGCTACGACCATGGAGATATGTAGTCTTTGGCATAACACTCTTTTCGGCGATTTTTGTCCCCACAGGAGACCCATTCACCATGCTTCTCCTGGCTATCCCAATGTGGGTTTTTTATTTTGGCGCATGCCTTCTTGGAATATTTCATGATAACGGGTGGAAGCTTCGTGCAGCATGAATGTTGCCTTGGTTATAAATCCAATTTCCGGAGGCGGAAAGGGGAAGAAGGTTGGACAACGTTTCGCACGTGAACTTGGTCAATCGGGAGTGCACTTCACAATCATTCAAGAAGAATCTGAACAGCAGACCATTGCAACCCTTAATCGAATTCATGAAAAGGATGCATTCTCTTCAATCGTAAGTGTTGGGGGAGATGGTCAGGCCCATCTTCTTTTTCCATTCGCAATCGATTGGAAGGTTCCGATCTTGGTCGTGCCAGCTGGAACGGGAAATGATTTTGCTCGCTCGGCAGGGACATTTGGGAAGAATGCATCACAACTTGTCGAAGCGCTAACTCGTACAACTCCTACCCGCATTGATATGGGAAAGGTTGTACGTGGGGAAGAGATCACCTGGTTTGGCCAAGTACTCAGTACTGGTTTTGATTCTCTCGTAAACGAGAGAGCAAATAGATACAAATTCTTCAAAGGCAAAATCAAGTATGTGATCGCAACGGCACGTGAGTTGCCGTTTTTTGTGCCACGAACATACGCCATTGAATTGGACGAAATTGCTTTTGAATCCGGAGCAATGCTTGTTGCCATTGCAAACGGAAAGAGTTACGGCGGGGGAATGCTCGTATGTCCTGAAGCGAAATTTACGGATGGATTGTTCGACGTTCTCATCTTGAAACCAATTCCAGTCAAGGAATTTGTCAGAGTATTTCCTCGAGTATTTTCAGGTAAACATATAAATCATCCCGCAGTTGAAATCAGACGTTGTTCAAAAGTTATTCTCTCGTCAAAAGCAATCGCATATGCCGATGGTGAGCGAATTGGAGAGCTCCCTATAGAAGTTCGAATAGTCCCTCAGGTGATGCAAACGTGGCTTCTATGACGAGCGAACAGGGGGAGATGACTCCTGCCCAAAAGTTGGCAGCTGCTAAGAATCGGATGCGATACACAAAAGTTCGGTCTTTTTCTGAGAGCTACTCCTTTCCATTTGATGATTTTCAGACAGAAGCGTGTCAATTCCTTGAAGAGGGTCATGGTGTCTTAGTTGCAGCACCGACGGGAGCTGGAAAAACTATCGTCGGTGAATTTGCTGCGTATTTAGCTCTCCAGACGGGGCGGCGCTGCTTCTATACAGCTCCCATCAAGGCACTCTCAAATCAAAAGTATCAAGACTTAAAGGCGATGTTCGGAGAAGAAAAAGTTGGACTACTTACCGGCGACACAAACATTAATTCAGATGCTTCTGTAGTCGTTATGACAACTGAAGTATTGCGAAACATGCTCTACGCCTCGCCTGCCGCATTACACGACCTTGGCTTTGTTGTCATGGACGAAGTTCACTATCTTGCTGATCGTTTTCGAGGCGCGGTTTGGGAGGAAGTTCTCATTCATCTTCCTGATAGCGTTCAAGTTGTTTCCCTCTCTGCAACTGTTTCAAATGCAGAAGAGTTTGGAGATTGGCTCCAGGCCGTTCGAGGAAGCACCGAGGTGATTCTCTCGGAAAATCGTCCCGTACCTCTGTATCAACATGTTCTCTTTGGTAATCGGCTCTTGGATCTCTTTGGCGAGAATGGAAAGGTCAACCAAGAGATTTTAACCTTGGAAAAAGAGGCGGCAAGAAAGGTCCGTGTTTCGTATCAGGGCAAGGGACATAAAAGCGCCCGAAATTGGAAAAACCCTGAATCCTTCCAGTTAGGTACAAAATCACTTGGTCGCGCCGAAGTTATAGAAAAGCTCAACCGAGAAGGCATGTTGCCATGCATTACATTTATTTTTTCTCGTGCCGCCTGTGCAGCCGCGGTGAAGCAATGTGTTGATTCTGGTCTTGTCCTGACAAATTCGGAGGAGAGAAGTGCAATTCGTGAAGTCGCATTCTCAAAGACGAACCATATTCCCGAAGAGGACCTAAGTATTTTGGGCTTCCACGAGTGGCTTGACGCACTCGAAAAGGGAATTGCGGCGCATCACGCTGGAATGCTGCCAACTTTCAAAGAAGTTGTAGAGGAGTTGTTTCAACGAGGACTTGTTCGTGCTGTTTTTGCCACAGAAACTCTTGCTCTTGGAATCAACATGCCAGCTCGTACCGTTGTTCTTGAAAAGTTGACCAAATGGAATGGTGAAGCACATGTCACCGTTACTCCAGGAGAATTTACCCCATTGACAGGTCGGGCAGGACGTCGCGGAATCGATATTGAAGGAAACGCTGTTGTCATTTGGAATCGCGACACAGATTCGGCTTCTCTTGCTGGTTTGGC
>CAINRG010000033.1 GCA_903852585.1 uncultured Actinomycetes bacterium | reverse complement strand
TGTCCATATTTTGCGAGGCGCGCAGCAGAAGCAAGGCCACCAATGCCCGCTCCAATCACAACAATTTTTGCCATTATCCGATCTTTCTCTCACGCCATACAAGAGAGCCAGAGAGTTTTCTGCGTAGCGATTCAAAAATAAGCACAATTAAAATGAAGGCAGAAAGGGGGTGAAGAAGAAAGTTCGAAGGAGCGCTCTTTGTTCGAATTGCCGCTATTCCGTGAGATATTGCAACGACAAAATATGTAGACCATCCAATGATGTAACCATTTAGACCAAGGAAGATAGGAAGGATTTGTGTAAGGGCAAGGAGGGCGATTGTAAATATCGTTCCAGCAATTCCACCAAAAGCTGCCCACAATGATTTTGTATAGCCTTGAATTAACAAATTTGGGGAATCGTACATTCGACATTCAACGATGGAGCTTCCTTCGGCAACACCACCAGAAAAACCTCCGGCTATTAGACCGCGAGCAAGGCGCAGATCATCTAGGACTTCGGATTTTATAGAGGCATGACCACCGATTGCGTCATATGCAGATTTTTTCACGATAAAGAATTGGCCATTTGCGATCGTCATGGAATTAATTCGAAGTCGTTGCGACAGTCGAAGAGGAACGGAGGAGAGCCATGACCACTGAAGAAGTGGCTGAATCAAACGTTCTAAGAAGGAGAGAGCAATTTGACGCGGGTATGGAGAGATAAAATCCCAACCCAGGGAGTTCATCTTTTCGATGGAAGCCGCAATTGCTGCGGGGTGAATACGCACATCAGCATCCATGAAGACCAGGTATTTCGCCTGGGCAGTGCTGGCCAATTGGTGGCAAGCCCAATTTTTTCCGAGCCAGCCTTCCGGTAAGTCCGATCCTTCAATAACGCTCACTCCGTGAGACTTTAACCTGAGCGCAGTTCCATCACTACTCGAATCGTTGAGTACGGTGAAATTCCAGTCAGACAATCCAGAACTCTCTTGCACGGAAGAGACGAGACCATCAACGTTAGATTCTTCATTTCGCATAGGAACAAGAACAGCAATCGAATCAGAAATTAACGCTGTACCATCTGGCTTTATAACTCTCATTGTCAGTGCATTCACGAGAGTGAGAATTGTTCCCAGGCTTGAAATAAAGAAGATTACGTACATGGCTACAAAATATCTGGGCGGCCCAGATGTGAAACAAAGTAATAGGGAAGAAGAAGAGCGAGAAAGGGAATTCCCGCGATGAGTGCAACACCGGGAGTGTGGAAGAAGAAGAGATTTCCTACGATTCCCGAAAAGAGCGTCCAAGCTAGAAAAAGTTCTACAGCGATAACCGAGGCTCCGACTTTACGGCGCTCCTTCGGCAGAACTTTATGAAGGATTGCAATTAAACCCATGCCGCCTAGAAGCCATCCTGCAGTATTGGATAGAGGGATAGATGGCTGAAGTGGGACGTGAGGGCCAACAATTTTCCAGCTCCACCGACCAGCAGCAACCATTTGGGGATCAACAAAGAGATCCCATGTCATCAACCCAAAGCCACCAATGAGAAAAGTCCATGCAGGAGAAAGCTTGCGAGAGAGAATCAAAATGGGATGAGCCATCATCAACCATGCAAATGGAACGACCAATGGAACACCAAAGAATTGGAAACCTAATGTTGTGGAGTAGTGATATTCGCCAAAAGGCCACCCGGTCCGACTGCCAATTTCTTCAATCAACAATGAAAATGAAAATGTGATGACGAGATAGAGCGAAAGGTACTTGGCACCATAGGAGAAGAGGGCGTGTGCCAACATGGTAAGCGAGGCGCAATAGACGATTGCAATCGTCGTGAATCTGAGAAGTCCACCGTGAATGAGAGGATAAAGAATTTGGAGTCCAACAGTGAGTGCAAAGAGTGTATAAAGTATCCACGCTTGCCTGGAAGTCATTCCGCGACGACTTCGACCACGTGGTCGATATTGGCGGATGGACATGGCGTTATTCTGCCGTATGCCCGCTCTCAATAGAGCCGCGCATCTCCACTACATGAAAGCGAGCGAAAAGTTCCTCGGCATACCAGGCGTGCTTTTTTGTCGCCTCGATGACTGCGGCATGAGCCTCGCCCTTATAGGCAAAATTTCGAAGTGCTGCAGAGTCTTTCCAGATCGAAAATGTCCCCTGCAGTCCAACCGGTGCCTCGCCAATGCCGATTGCAGAAATCAAACCAGGTTGGGAATGGAGAGAGTCGGTAACTGGAGGAACGGCGCGCCAAAAGAGAAAATTCTTACTCCACTTAATTCGCGCACGGGTGATAGCTGCAATATTTCCTGATGGCGTTTTTTCGTTAGCTGGCTGATTGATAAAAAATGGATTTTTTCCAGCCCATAGTCCGTGGCTACTTAAGGGCTCCAAAAGTGTGCGGGATTCTGAAAGGGCAATCTTTTTCCACGAACGAATAACTCGTGAGCTATCTAGCGCTTGGATATTATCGGTGACAACGAGCAAGCCCCACAGAGTGGGATCTGCATCAGAAGGTGTAAATCGTTCACCTGTTCCGGTGCCGAGAGATTTAAAAAATGTAACGCCTCCAAGACGGAGAAGAAAAAATCGATCGAACGCCATATGAAAGAGCGCTTGAAAAATCGAGTGTCGGGGAATACGCCACAGATAAATGACGGTCATCGCATCGTCTTTGCAGCAGTTTCAACGATGATCTCCACAATTTCATTTGCATGGTCCCACATCGGAGCATGGCCAGCTTGTTCAAGACGAATCCATTGTGCATGCGCGGGGGCTAAAGATTTTTCTTGGCTTGTCTTTGCAGGAAGCGTGTTATCAGTATCGCCGAATATTATTGTTACGGGAATCTTTGAAGAAATATCTTTATCGAATCGTAGTGAGAGTAGAGCATCCCATGCCGGGTAGTAGCCAGGGGATGTGCCCATAGCTTTGACTGCATCAAGAATTGTTTGAGCTTCAAGTTCACGCCACTTTGGACTCACTGCCGCAAAGCCCAGTTTTCTAGCCCATTCATATTGCATAAAGAATGGTGCTGCAGGATGTGTAACCCTTGCAAGAGTTCGCGCATAAGCTCCTAATGGAAGTCGTCGATTTGCAGGGGAGAGCCATAATCCAGCAGGGGCAACTCCGACGACAGAAAGAACTCGATCGGGGTGTTCTGCTGCGATATCTAAAACAACCCAACCGCCAAGTGAATTTCCAACGAGATGAAACTTATCTACCTGCAAAGTATTGAGCTCCGCAAGAATTCGCTCACCGAGTGAGTGTGGATCCATTTCTTGAGATGGATCAAGTGGGCTAAAGCCATGCCCGGGTAGATCAATATGAATCACTCGAAACCGTTTTGCAAGCTCTGGGGTGATCTGTCGCCATGCTGTAGAAGCAGAACCCATGCCGTGAATCATCACGAGCGGATCTCCGCTCCCATAACTTTTACTCCACAGCCTAAACATCAGTCGCCCACGATCATTGGCTTCGCTTGCGTGGCATTTAAAAGTTCTGCATATGTTGTTGGAAATACCGTGTGCGGGTGCCCAGCTGCAGCCCAGACAACGTCGTAATCGTTGAGTGCTCGGTCGATCACAATGGTTGCTTCATTTACCCACCCAATGGGGGAGACACCACCAATGCTAAATCCGGAAGAATCTTTGACGTAATCAGCATCTGCTCGATGAAGCTTTTCAACGCCTAGTTCTTTTGCAACGCGCTCGGTATCCACCCGGTGACGGCCACTTGTTATAACAAGAAGCGGTGAGCCATCAGGGAGTTTGAATACGATTGAAGAGGCAACTTGCCCAACAAGGATGCCCAGTGCATCGGCAGCTTCTTGCGCGCTTCGAGCAGAATCTTCGAGATGAGTTACTTCACCACCGATACCAAGTTCTTTCATCGTGGCGAGAACGCGAAGTACGTTTGGATTCTCTTGGGACATAAGAGGAATTTACAGGAGAAATTAAAAGGCCCCCGATAAATCGGGGGCCTTTCCCTCACGGAGAGATGAGGCTTAGATCGCCTCGTCTGCGGCTACTTTGCGCAAATGGGCGAATCCCAAGAGAGCAAGTATTAGGAAGAGCAAACCACCTGCGAAGGCGGCAATCGCTGAATACATTGCAATCTGACCTAATTGCCAGAAGGCATAGGCGTTGAGAAGCATTCCGCGAAGGGATGTTCCCTTAAAGACAGTGTCAACGGTTGCAGCGGCGGCTGTTGCAGCAAGTTGAGTTGCCTTGTCATTTGGATTTGCTTTCAAAGCAGCCTGTGCAGCCATATCTTTAGCTGAGGCATCTGCGTATGTAGGCATCATTGAAAGATGGAATCCGAGGTAGTGATCGGCATACATCTGAGCTTCTTTACCAGTTGTCAGTACATGCCCACCGTGTGTAGCAAAGAAGTGTGAGACATCTGCTGATTCCTTGGAATTGTGAGTCACTGTAGGGAAATCAATCTTCTGTGAAGAAAGTTGTGCCGATACTGATTGGTTAGCAAAGTTATAACCCCATTGAACGAGGCCACCTGCTACAAATAAAAATACTGCTAAAAGCAAACCGATAATGCTTGCAATCTTGTCAAAGGTCTTTCTACTCATGGCTATTAATCTCAATTCTCTCCGAAATATAGAGAAGTGAAAGTTGGAGTTCTTTCGCTTCAGGAGTAGTTAATCTCCTGGCGAATTGATATGAGAGTTTTTTAGCGAGTGCTAGCCCCAATACAGATTGTGTGGGTGCTAGCCCTTAGAGCCAAGTCACAGTGAGCTTGAGAAAGGAACCTTATTCAACGTGGCGGTTACAAATAGCTCGACCGTCAGGACCAATCTCCATATGGCTGCAAGGAACGCCGAGCTTTTCAAAAGATTTGTCGCCAAATTGAGTCCGGTAGGCAAGCGCAAGAAGGACGCGAAAGTTTGTGTCTCCATCAGCTTTAATACTAAAAGCACGAGCCATTCTCGAAATCGTATTTTCAATGACTTTTTCGGTATGAGCAGTCTCGCGAGCAATTGCGGCATTGGAAAGACCGTCGCACATGTGTTCTGCTACCAGGTGCTCAAATGGCGTGAGGTCACGCGTCAGGATTCTTACATCCATCAGACTCTCCGATCTTCAGGTAAGCCATGTGGCTACCTAGCTATTCTCTCTCGGAAATTCTACTCCAAGAGGTTTTTGATATAAAAAAAGGGGAAATCTTTCGATTTCCCCTGACTCTGACTACTTTTGAGGGCTAAATGGATGGATCTGTTGAAACCTCTTCGGATTCGTCTTCAACTTCCTTTACCTCTTCTTTTACCTCGTTAAGAACTGTGTAGAGCAACCAACCAACGGCTGCGCCAATAAATTGGGCGACGACGAAGCGAAGGATTGAAGCAGGTGCGATACCGGCAGGGGATTGGGTAAAGATACGACCGATTGTTGCCGCTGGATTGGCAAATGTTGTCGATGATGTGAAGAAGTATGCGCTGAAAATCCATAGCGGAACATACATTGCAACTTTATTTGCATTGTTTGAGTTGCGAAGTACTACCCAGACAAGACCGGCAGTCGCCACGATTTCGCTAATGATTAAAACATTGTTTGTCCGAGCAGCAGTTGATACAGCATAAACGTGCGCTCCATACATTGCATTTGCAAGGAATGCACCGCAGATTGCTCCCGCGATTTGTGCAATGACATATCCGATTGCTGATGCAGCATCAGTTTTTTTGGCAAGGACCAAGGCGAGAGTTACTGCTGGGTTGTAATGAGCTCCACTAACTTTTGCGCCCAGGCGAATGATGATGGCCAACATTGCACACGCGGCAAAGGCATTCATTATTAAGCCAACGGCTGCATCCTGAGTTGTGCCAGATGCCATATATCCAGCACCAAGGATTGCCGCAACGAGCAAACCTGTTCCGATAAATTCCATGAAAAGGTTTTTAGCCTTCATTTGATCTCCTATTAGTTGAGCGTGATTTACGCGCTAAGCCATGTGCGGATAAGTGTAAATGCGGCAACTGCAAATAATAGGTAGGCAAAGGAGATTCGCAAGACTTTTGCGTTCAATCTCGCGCTGTTATGAGAAGCAGCTGCGGAAATTACGACTGCTGCTACCCCAATCGTTAGTGGGGTGTGCCAGGTTATGTTCGACCATTCGCTGTGATGGGCGATAAATGAGGTGAGGCAGTTGAGAGTGATAATAAGAAGGGAAGTTCCTGCAGCCTTTTTTTGAGGCGTGTGATAAAAAAGCACGAGTACGGGAATTGCGAGGAATCCTCCACCAATTCCAAAGACACCCGTCAATGAGCCAATGATGAGGGAGACAATAATGAGAGCAGCCGGCCTCATACGTTTTTCTGGGTGATCTTTTATTGGCGCTCGAAGCATTGATGTTCCCGCTACCACCATCACGGCTGCAAATCCTGTTGTAATAAAGCTATCTGATAGATGTTTGGAGAGTGCGGCGCCACCAACATTTGCAAGAAAGCCAATCGCCCAGACTGATACGCCTTCACGGATGAGTACATCGCCTGATTTAAATTTCGGAAGGACTCCGGCAAGGGCAGCCAAGAAGACAATAGCGAGCGCCGCTGTTGTGGCTTGAGCTGCAGAAAAGTGAAAGATATAGATGAGAATCGGGACAGAAAGCATTGCCCCACCTGCGCCTACAAAGCCGAGAACTGAGCCGATAAAAGCTCCACTGAGGAGGGCAAGAATCATGTCCTCATCCTTTCATCTAATCGTGCCGATGGGCGTCAAAAAAGCCCCCGAGCGCGAACTCGAGGGCTTTTCTCTTATCTAGTTCATCACTAGAGCGAGGGCGTTACTTACTTCTTAAATGCAAGAAGGTGTGATCCAAGGTGTGGACCGAAATCAGCACCATTGCGAAGGGCTGCGAAGATAAAGAGCGCTGCACCGAGAAGTGCGAGATCTTTGAAGAAGCCAGTCATAGCAGTCTGCTTTGCTGTTGCATCCTTCTCAACCCAGAAGTTCTGGAAGAAGTAGAGGGTTGGAACCAAGAAGATGGCAATGAGGAGAGCGCCAAGATCAGCGTAGAAACCAAGAGCGATGTAGAGACCGCCAACGAGAATCATGATTCCCGAGACGATAACTCCGAGCTCCCAGCGAGCTCAACGGGTATTTCCTGAGAATTTTAAAGTACATGGTTGAACATTCAACTAATTGACGCCTGCGACACGCTTGTTCTTGCCATTGTCGGCGCCCCCGGTTATCTTTCGAACATATGTTCGAAGAACCTGCCTCCGTCCCGAATCCGACCCCAGTCCGGGTTCTCGCGCCCGAGGGTGAACCGATTGAGTTCATCTATCGTGGCGCTCGCTTCCATATCCACAACATCCTCTCGCGATGGCAAGAATCGGGTGGATGGTGGAACCGCATTAGCGATGGCCATCTTCACGATTCGGCCCATCTTGAGCAATCAATCTTCAACGATGCCGGACGAGCAATCTGGCGAGTAGAGGCTGCTCCTGTGGGTGCGCTCGCTACCTTTGAAATAGAACTTGATGAGCTCACCGGCAAATGGGTTATTCGCCCAACATCGCGACCTGCTTAATCCTGGCATCTCAAACCGGTATCAAGAAAATGTTTACACACCTTCATGTAGCAAGTGGCTACTCCTTTAAATATGGCACCGCATCGGCTGCTGACTTAGTCGAGCGCGCTAGTCGTTATGAGATGAAGACCCTGGCGCTGACTGATCGAGATGGGATGGCTGGTGCAATCCGTTTTGTTCAAGAGTGTGAATCTCATGGCATTACTCCCATCCTCGGCGTCAACCTCAGTTTTATCCAGAAGAAATATCGCATCACTCTTTTAGCACAGGCTGGCTCTCTTCCTGCCCTCTATCGATTGCTGAGCGAGGTGAATCGCGACAGCGCCAATGAAAAGGTTTTAACCTTTCAGACTCTTGAGAAAAATTCTCTCTACTCTTCCCAACTCCTTGCAATGCATGGACCCGATTCATATCTTGCATCTGCAATCGCATCTCGTCGCACAGAAGAAGCCCTCTCTATCTTTGCCTCGGCCCGTGATCTCTTTGCTGACCAATCTCTCGAGATAGTCTCTCATCGCGCAAAAGGAGACGGCCCTTTCTCTACTGGCCACGCAGCAAAGCTACTGACCTTTGCACGTAGTCACGATATTCCTGCAGTGCTTACTAATGCTGTTCGCATGCTCGATCGAGCCGATGGCCCTGTCGCAGATGTTCTCGATTCTGCTCGCCTTCTTGTCCCACTTCATCAGCGCCATGTAGAGCGCACAAATTCAGAAGCATTTCTTAAAAGCAGTTCGGATATGTCCGCCCTTTCTGATGAAATCTCTCGCGCAGCCGGAGAGTCCAATGGACGAGCGCTCTTACGCACCACATCTGCATGGGCAGAACGTGCACATCTTTCACCGCGGCGGGATGTGGGGATTGGCTCTATTCATCTTCCCGAACCTGAAGTGCTTGGGGCAAAGCGTCACGAAGAACTTGGCGCCCAACTTCGAGGTCGTAGCGAGGCGGGGCTTCATCGTTATAGCGGCGCTCTCTCAGTTGCGGCATCACAAAGGTTGGAAGAGGAACTCGCCACAATTCGCACCCTCGGTTATGAGTCCTATTTTCTTGCCGTTGCCGACATCGCAGATATTGCTCGATCCAAAGGTATTCGCGTTGCTGCCCGCGGCAGCGGCGCCGGTTCCTTAATCTGTTACCTCTTAGGTATTTCAGGGGTCGAGCCGATGAGCCAAGGATTATTGATGGAACGTTTTTGTTCTCCTCTTCGGAATGAATTACCTGATATCGATATCGATGTGGAATCTGCTCGTCGCTTAGAAATTTATGATGCAATCTTTGAGCGTTTTGGCCCAGAGCGCACAGCCACGGTTGCGATGGTAGAAACATATCGAGCGCGCCATGCGATTCGTGATGTTGGTGCAGCTCTTGGAATCTCACCGATGGAGATTGATCTAATTGCTAAATCCCTTCCTCATATCCGGGCACGAAATATCTCTAAGGCTCTGGAAAATCTCCCTGAACTAAAAGATCTCAAACTCAATACCCCCTTGATGAAGACTGCTATCCACCTTGCCGCTCGCCTTGATGGCTTACCTCGCCACCTCTCAATGCATCCCTGCGCTGTTTTGTTATCGGATGCAAAACTTCTAGATATTGCTCCGACTGAAGTTAATGCCAGCGGATACACAATGGTCCAATTCGATAAGGATGATGTTGAGGCAATTGGTCTACTCAAACTCGATGTTCTGGGTGTTCGGATGCAATCTGCTATTTCATATTCACTTCAAGAGATTGAACGTATCGAGGGAGTGAAGGTCGATATTGATGCAATCCCACTCGATGATCCACCAACATTTGACCTGATTAAGTCCACGCGGACCTTGGGGCTCTTCCAAATTGAAAGTCCGGGCCAACGTGAACTTGTTGGAAAATTTGCCCCCCAAACATTCACTGATCTGATTATTGATATCTCACTCTTTCGCCCAGGTCCTGTGAAAAGCGACATGATTACCCCATTTATTAATACTCGCCACGGTTTTCGCAGCAAGCCAGTGATCCATCCAGATCTTGATGAGATTCTTCGAGAGACTGAGGGAGTCGTGGTTTTTCACGAACAAGTGATTCGAATTATCTCTGTCATGACGGGTATCTCTTTGGCCGAAGCTGATGAGAAACGTCGGGCGCTCGGGACATTTGAGAGTCAACAAGAAGTATGTGATTGGTTTTATCCTGCTTCAATCTCGCAAGGATATGAACTCTCACTCGTCACCACTGTCTGGGAGATTCTTCGGGCCTTCGCTTCTTTTGGATTCTGTAAAGCACATGCCGCTGCTTTCGCTCTGCCCACATACCAATCAGCGTGGTTAAAAAGCCATCACACTGCGGCATTTCTTGCTGGGGTGCTGACACATGACCCCGGGATGTATCCGCGGCGAGTTATTTTGGATGAGGCCCGTCAATGGGGGATTGATATAGCGCCAATCGATATCAATCTCTCTGACCGTTATTACAGAGTAGAAAAAGTGGCAGAAGGTGAGCGCGCTCCATACAAAGCACCAAATACCGCTAGCACTGGAGTAAAACTTTCTCTTCCTGATGCCCGGGGATATGCAATTCGCATCGGTCTAGGTGACTTACATGGGACAAGCGAAAAAGAGATTGACTCGATTCTTCTTCATCGTCCTTATATAGATCTTGCCGATTTTGTTTATCGATCGGGGGCGTCATCTCCCACAACAAAAGCGCTTCTTCTCATCGGCGCATTTGATTCCCTTTATAAAGAGCAGAACCTTAATCGTCGTGATCTCTTGATGCATTTTCACGACCTCGAAAAATTTTCACACGTTAAATCTGGCAAATCTGGTAAATCTGGCAAATCTGGTAGTAGCCAACTCGCCCTTCAACTTCTCCCATCCACTCTAGAGCCCAGCGGTCTTCCCGACCTGACACCCTCTGAACGCATTCGCCATGAAGTGGATGTGACTGGGATGGATATCTCTCATCACATGATGCAGTTCTATGGCCAATTCCTCAATAGCATCGGGGCTATTCGATCATCGGATTTAATTCACCAACGCTCTGGCTCCGAAGTTCTTGTTGCCGGGGTGAAGGTTGCACTACAAACACCACCTGTGCGTTCTGGCCGTCGCGTCATGTTTCTCACTCTTGATGATGGATATGGATGCAACGACATTACTTTCTTCGAAGATGCCCAAGGCGATCATGCAAATCTTCTTTATCATTCGTGGCTCTTCCTTGTGCGTGGCGTTGTTCGCAAGACCGGGCCTCGAGGGATTTCCTTACGCGCAATCTCTGCGTGGGAATTGAGCGATTCCTACAACCAGTGGCGTAGCCTTTCAGAGATGAAGGCAGGTGAGCTCGCATGAGTGATGATCTCTCCACCATTCTCCATATTGATATGGATGCCTTTTACGCATCCGTTGCCGAGCGCGATGATCCCACTCTGCGCGGAAAGCAAGTTGTCGTGGGCGCAGGTGCGCGAGGTGTTGTTCTCTCTGCAAATTACGCTGCACGCAAATTAGGAATTCGAGCTGCAATGCCAGTCAGTCGCGCCCAGCGAATGGCGCCACAAGCAATCTTTGTTACCCCGGATCATTCGCGTTACAGCGAGATATCGGCACGAGTCATGCAGATCTTCCATTCATATACACCACTTGTCGAACCGATTTCACTCGATGAAGCATTTCTTGATGTCACTGGATCTCGAAAGCTCATGGGCACCGGAAGAGAAATTGGCGAAAAAATTCGTGGGCAAGTTGCAGAAACAGAAGGCATTACATGTTCAGTGGGAATCGCCACAACAAAATTTATTGCAAAATTAGCCTCCCAACATTGCAAGCCAAATGGATTACTTGAAATCGCACCTGATCGAGTTCTTGAATTTCTTCATCCACTTCCCGTTGCGGCGATTTGGGGAGTCGGGCCGAAGACAAATGAAGAACTTCAAAGACTTGGACTTCGAACGGTCTCAGATATTGCACACACTCCGCGGTCTACATTAATTCGCGCACTTGGCGAGGGTGCTGGTGCATCTCTTTATGAACTTGCATGGGGTAGGGATTATCGAGATGTCACACCTGATGAACCGGATAAAAGTATTAGCGCGGCAGAAACATTTGCCGAGGACCTCGATGATCCAGATGAGATTCTTCGTGAATTTCTCCGACTCATTGAGAAGGCAACAAGCAGAATGCGATCGCGAGGATTGGCAGCGCAAACTATCTCCATCAAGGTTCGTTTTGCTGACTTCAAAACCATCACTCGCTCCAAGACTGTCGATCTTCCCGTTGCAGGAGTTCAAGAGAGTTATGAGGTGGTGAAGAAGCTCTATCTCGCCCTCAAACTCGATCGAGCGCGCCTTCGTCTGGTGGGAGTTTCCCTAGAAAATCTCATCGATCAATCAGATGCGCCCCACCAATTGCTCCTGGGTGAGCGTGAGAAAGGGTGGCGGGAGGCCACCGAGGCTATTGATCGCGCCACCGCCCGCTTTGGCAAGGGGAGTGTTCGCCCTGCTCGGCTGGTAGACCCCGAGGACCTGTCCTATTCTTAACCCGTGCCACTATCCGAACACGAACGTAAACTCCTAGCCGAGATGGAAGCTGCTCTCGAGCAGGATGATCCACGCCTTGTATCTACTCTCAGTGGAAAAATTCGCACCCGCCAAGGCGGACGAGTTGTTGCCGGCGCCAGCGCACTCTTTGGTGGAATGGCAATTTTGCTCGGCGGATTAATCGCGAAGGTACCTGCCATTGGCATCGCTGGATTTATCACCTCACTTGTCGGGACATTTCTTATCATCTCTAATTTTTCCGCTGGAAAGATGAGATCAGCAACGGCCGGTAATAAATCTAAGAGTAAGAAAGCTTGGGGAGATCGACTTGAAGAGCGTTGGGATAAGCGCAACTTCGATAACTAATTATCTGATTAATTATCTGATTAATTATCTGATTAATTATCTGACTAATTAACGCATAAAGAGTTTTGTGAGTCTACGGGTTGTAAAGAAAAGCCCGATCGCGATCATCGCTAAAAAATATACGATGTGTGGAAGAAGTGCGGCGCTTATGAGCCCCAGTGAAACTGATCGCATCAAAGTAATTCCATGCCAAAGTGGTAGTGCCTTGATAAACCCTTGAAGCCAGCCTGGATAGATAGTGAGTGGATAGAAAGAACCAGAGAAGAGAAACATCGGCAGCAAAACAATGTTGATGATATTCATCTGTTCAAAAGATTTCATATACGTTGTTACTGCCATACCGACAGAAGCAAATCCAAAGGCAATCAAAACGGCAACAGGAATTGCAAGAAGTGCCCAAGGTGTAGTGATGAGGCCAAGTCCGCCAACAATGGACATAAAGGCGATGGCATAAACCATGCCTCGCAAAAGTGCCCAGCTGATTTCGCCCAGTGCTACATCTAGTGGTCCTAAGGATGTTGCAAGCATTCCTTGATAAACGCGATCAAATTTCATTTTAAAAAATACATTCCAGGTTGCGTCGTAAATTGCGCCATTCATAGCACTTGTAGCAAGAAGTGCTGGGGCGATAAATGCAGCGTAGGAAACAAAGTGACCAGGGCCAACTTCCATCTTTCCAATCAATTTGCCAACCCCGTATCCAAAGGAGAAGAGATAGAGAACGGGTTCAAGAAAACCTGTCAGCACGACTATCCACGCAGAAGATCTAAATGCTAAGTAGGAACGTTCCAGAATTGTTCGGGCGCGTCCTGAATATACAGATTCACCGAGGCGACCAATTCGCGCCTCAGCAATCGCAACTGCTGCTGATGTGATCATTTGCTCAACCTGTATTCAAATCGATTGAATGCCCACAAAAGTCCCACCACAAGAAGCACAGTGAGATAGATGAAATGGATTGCAATCATGGTGCCAGGGATCGAATGGCCGTAGCTCACCCAACGACCTATTTCAGTTGCATGCCATAACGGGGAGATCCAACCTATGGCCTGTAGGGGAATGGGCATGGAGGTAAGTGGATAAAAAGTTCCAGAGAAGAGAAAGAGAGGCATGATTAACAAACGCCCCATGAGATTCAGAAAGAGATCATCATTTTCAGTGGCAGCTGCAGCAGCGAGCATAATTGCGGCAAAGCACGCAGCTGCAAAAAGAGAGGTGAGCATCATCGGCCAAGCCTGGGCTGGATGAACTGCCTTGAATCCCACCAGGACCGCAAAGTAAATGAGGACCGATCCGACGGTACGAAGCATCGCAGAGAAATATGTTCCTAGGGCAATCTGGCGACCACTTAAGGGCGTTGCATTCATGGCAAAAAATAACTTCTCCCATTTAAATCCCTGCAAAACAGGGAATGTCACCTCGCCCATAAAGTCTTGAATTGCAACGGATGCAAGAAGTGCTGGAGCGAGAAAAACTATGTATTTCACGCCGTCGACGCCGCCACTTCCCGCTCGGCTATTTATGAAAGTTCCAACACCGATGCCAAGAGAGGCAAGGTAAAAGAATGGATTGAGTAAAGACCCTGTCAGAAGAGAGAAAATCCAATGAAGCATGGTTCGTAGCCGTGCCTCAACAACGAATAACGTTCCAAGCTTTATCGCGCGCTCTGTATCAACAACAGCCAATGATCCTTGGCGCACGCCTGTATTACTCAACGAGGGACCGGCCTGTCAGACGCAGGAATACATCTTCGAGAGAACTTCGGCGTACGAGTGAGGTCACAGGATGTAATCCCTTTTTGCGAATCTCTTCAAGAAGAAGTTCGGCATCGTCGGCATACATCAAAATACGATCGGGAAGCACTTCCATTCTTTCGCATAAAGTAGAGAGCTGAGGAGATACCTCTGCATTTTTATCGGAGCCAAACCGAACTTCGAGAACTTCCTTCGTAGAGTATTTTTTAATAAGGCCAGAAGGTGAATCCTCTGCCATGATGGAGCCTTTATCCATCACCATCAATCGATCACAAAGTTGTTCAGCTTCATCCATGTAGTGCGTTGTAATAAGAAGAGTGACACCTTGTTCCTTCAGGCGAAAAAGTCTGTCCCATAAAATGTGGCGAGCTTGCGGATCTAAACCAGTAGTGGGTTCATCAAGCATAAGAATTTCTGGTTCACTGATAAGTGCACGAGCGATAGTGAGGCGCCGTTTCATGCCACCGCTGAGTGTTTCCACTTTCACATCGCGCTTTTCGACAAGTTGAGCAAAATCTAAAAGCTCTTCAATTTTTGCGCGAATAAATTTTCGAGATAAACCAAAGTAACGTCCATAGATATAGAGATTGTCAGTAACAGTGAGCGCTTGATCCAAATTATCTTGCTGAGGGACTACTCCTAAGTGTGCGCGAATTTCAGGACCACGTTCTGCTGGATCTTTTCCGAGAATGGAAATCTCACCGGATGTTCTCGTTAGCGTGGCGGCAATGATGCGCATCGTTGTTGATTTGCCAGCCCCATTGGGGCCCAGAAATCCGAAGGATTCGCCCTTGTGGACTGAAAAATCGATCCCTTTCACCGCCGCGAAGTCGCCATAGAGCTTTGTGAGCCCTTTTGCCTGAATCAAACTCTCTTTATGCACGGGGGCCAGAGTAGCCGGGGAGGGAAAGGGGGCTGAAATGGGGGGAGTTTGGAGAATTGTGGTTAAAGGTGGTTGATTTTGGAGTAAAATGGAGTAAAGTGGTGCATGAGGCGAAAATCGGGGGATTTGAGCTTCAAAGCAAGCGTTGAGCGCTCCGAATAGGGCAGAAAACGGTAAGAAAAGGGGAGGTGGCAGAGATGTTTCTTGGTACGCATGAACCAAAACTCGATGAAAAAGGCCGCATCATCCTTCCTGCCCGCTTCCGTGACGAGCTCTCCAACGGTCTAGTCGTTACTAAAGGCCAAGAGCGCTGCCTATACATCTTTCCTTCTAAAGAGTTCACATCCATCACAGAGCGCCTGCGCCAAGCTCCCGTCACCGAGAAAGCAGCACGCGATTACATGCGCGTGATGTTCGCTGGCGCTCATGATGAAGTTCCAGATAAGCAGGGCCGCATCACAATTCCTGCCGGCCTACGCACGTATGCAGCGCTGGAAAAAGATTGCGTGGTTATCGGCGCAAATACTCGTTTAGAAATTTGGGACGCATCCTCATGGAATACCTATCTTGCAGATCGCGAGAAGGGCTTTGCAGATGTTTCAACGGAGGTGTTGCCAGGACTTTTCTAGTTTGACCTATCGCATCTAGAGAAGACCATTTATTGAGTTTCTTTATTTAGGCCATCGTCGACTACAACGAATAGCGACGCCACTTCCCCGGCGCCGCTTTCTCCCCCTAAAAGTCGAAGTGCAGCAGCCACCGAATTGGTGCACATGAGATTTCCGTCAGTCGGCGGTGACCTAAGTAAAGAAAGTAAAGAAAGTAAAACAAAGAACGAAGTCTCAATAACGATGAGTGGGGAAGGGGAAGATATGCAAGAGCTACGTCACATACCAGTAGCACTTCAGCGCTGTATCGACCTTCTCTCCCCATCAATCGAGCGCGCTATTTCTTTGCGAGGTTCTGCCGTTGTTATCGACGCAACTTTGGGACTCGGTGGACACACTCGAGCGCTCCTTGAAAAATTTCCAGAACTTCACGTTATCGGATTTGATCGCGATAAAGCCGCACTCTCACTTGCAAAAGAAAATGTAGCCCCGTATCAAGAAAGATTGACTGCTATCCATGCGGTGTATGACGAGATTTCTTCAACTCTTCACGACTTAAAGATTTCACATATCGATGGAGCACTCTTTGATCTCGGTGTCTCTTCCATGCAACTTGATGAAGGTGATCGTGGATTTGCCTACTCTCACGATGCGCCTCTTGATATGCGCATGGACCAAAGTCAAGGAAAAACAGCGCAAAATATCCTTGATACATACGAACGTGGTGATTTGATTCGCATCCTGAGAGCTTACGGAGACGAGAAATTTGCTCCGCGTATTGCCGACAATATTATTGCTGCTCGCGCTCAAGGAACACTCAAGAGCACAAAAGCACTTGCTGAACTCATCAAGGAGAGTATCCCAGCGCCTGCGCGCCGCACAGGGGGAAATCCTGCAAAACGAACATTTCAGGCACTTCGCATTGAAGTAAATCAAGAGTTGGAAGTTCTTGAGCGTGCGATACCTGCAGCCATGGAAGCTCTCATTGTTCATGGACGCATCGTCGTCATGTCATATCAAAGTCTTGAAGACAAGATTGTAAAAAGCTTCTTCACAAAAGCTTGTACGTCGACGACGCCACGAAATCTTCCAGTTGAGTTGCCCAATTCGGCGGCGAAGTTTTCTTATGTCATCACTGGAAGTGAATCGGCCACAGAATCTGAAATTTCAGAGAATCCACGCGCCCAGAGCATGCGACTTCGCGCGATTGAAAAGGTGGCTGCGTAATGGCTACATCATTCTTCTCGCCCGCAATTGCACGTTCTCGAGAAATTGTTATTTCTCGTTCTACTCAAGCCGTTCTTCAGCTAGTTCCAGAACTTAAAAAAGAGGAAGGCGAGGAGATTCATACTCGCGCATTCCTTTTTGTGCTCAGTGGAATTTTTGGCGTTGGTCTTCTTTCACTTCTCCTGATCAACACCTTGCTCACACAAGATGCATTTGTGCTTCAACGTCTGAAGCACAATGTAAACATGACAAATGATCAACGTGATGCAATCCTGCGACAAGTTGCCACGAAATCATCTCCTGAGAGCCTCTCTGTTGAAGCCAAGAAGATGGGAATGGTTCCAGCGAGTAATCCACAATTTATCGACATCTCGGTGAAATCAACATGAATGAGAAGGCTTCCTTTCACAAGAGGATCTACTCGTTACTTGCCCTAGCTTCAATAATTTTTGCAATCTTCGGAATTCGCCTTATTGACGTCCAAGCAGTCCAAGCAAATGGTTTTGCACAACGCGCAAGCAATGAGATGTGGAATTCTTCAGTCCTTCTTGCTCCGCGTGGAACGATAACCGATATCAATGGTTTGGAATTGGCTCGAAGCGTCGCATCAGTAAACATTGTGGTGGATCAGACAATGATCACAGATCCCCAAAAAACGGCTTCTATCGCAGCACCAGTACTTGGTCTTTCAACGACTGAACTTGCAAATTTATTGACGGGCTCAAAACGTTACCAAATCATTCTGAAACAAGCCGCTCCAGCCATCTGGACAAATTTGAGCGCCACGCTCACAACGTATAACGCCACTGTAATGAAGGAGCGCGGGGGAGTTGCAAAAAGAGTCGTTGGCTTTTTCTCGGAACGTTCCTACGTGCGCGATTATCCAACTGGGCGTTTGGCTGCATCACTTGTTGGAATCATTAATGATGCAGGGGTTGGAGCTTCTGGTCTTGAGGCAAGTATGGAATCAAAACTTGCTGGAAAGAATGGGCGTTATGACTATGCAAATGGCGCGGGAACAATCATTCCAGGATCCCAACAATTTATTACTGAGGCAAAACCGGGAACAGGTATTCAACTCACTATTGATCGCGATGTTCAGTGGGTTGCGCAGAATGCAATTTCCCAAGCAGTAAAGAGCGCGCAGGCGGCCTCAGGCACTGTCATTGTGATGAATCCAAAGACTGGTGAAATTCTGGCTCAGGCGAGTGCACCAAATTTCGATCCGGCAAATCGTAAATCCATAACAAATGAAAGCCTTCGAAATCCTGCTGTACAGGATGTCTACGAACCAGGATCTACGGGAAAGATTGTCACAATTGCATCAGCTATTGAGGAAGGAAAGACCACTCCTGAGACTGTGTGGACTGTTCCCTATTCCATCAAAGCGGGTGCGGGAAAATTTCATGATGCAGAAAAGCATGCGACCGAACGTTTAACTACAGCGGGAGTACTTGCTCAATCAAGTAACGTCGGAACAATTCAAATCGGCGCTCTTTTGAGTAACGACACTTTATACAAATACCTTCAAAAGTTTGGAATTGGCCAATCGACAGGATCTCATCTTCCAGGAGAATCAGAAGGACTTCTGCCACGTGTGGATTCATGGTCGGGTACAACAGCTCAAACAATCGCCTTTGGTCAGGGATACTCACTGACTGCTCTCCAGGCCACGAGCGTGTACGCAACGATTGCAAACGACGGCGTGCGTGTCACGCCCAATGTCATTGCAGGAGAGATTGATAGTTCAGGAAGTTTTACTCGATCCAAACCGCAAGCCACACTTCGGGTTGTCAGTAGTGATACCGCGCAGAAAATGCGTCTCATGATGGAGAGTGTGGTTTCAGAACAGGGAACCGCTCCAGCCGCCGCAATCCCTGGTTATCGAGTGGCAGGAAAAACAGGAACAGCTCAGAGAGCTGATGCAATTTGCCACTGCTATAAAGGCTATACCTCAAGTTTTATCGGATTCGCCCCGGCTGATTCACCACAATATGTTGTTTCGGTAGTCATCCAAAATCCACGCGGACAGCACTTTGGAGGCGTCATCGCTGCGCCAGTATTTAAGACCGTGATGAGCTTTGTTCTCCAAAGCAAGCACATCCCTCCAACAAATACGAATAAAGTTACCTATGCACTCAATGAAGCAGCGCTGAAGAAGCAGAAAGCCTAAAAGTCATGAGACCCATTAATCCACGTACTCGAAGCTCCTCGGAGCTTGCGCGACTTCTGGGCATTTCGGAAATAGAAAATTCATTCTCTTTCACGGGCGTCACTTCTTCAACGTATGCATTAGAAAGCGGAGATCTATTTGTTGCACTTCCAGGAATGAAAAACCATGGCGCAACATTTCTTTCACAGGCCAAGGATAAAGGCGCGGTTGCAGTACTTACCGATGCCGAAGGTGCGAAAATAGCACAATCAATTCTCCCGGTCGTGGTGATTGAAAATCCTCGCTTCTATTTGGGAGATATTTCTGCGTGGTTTTACGGATCACCATTTAGGGCGCTGCATGCTGTAGGAATTACTGGAACAAATGGAAAGACAACAACAGCATCCCTTCTTCACCAAATATGGGCACTGAACAATCGTGAAGCAGGATTTATCGGTACGACAGGTATTTCGCTTGGGAAAGAGCAGTATCCAGCACAATTCACCACTCCTGAAAGTCCAGAACTGCAGGCGGCAGTTGCAACAATGGTGGAGCGAAACTTTCATAATCTAGTTATGGAAGTCAGCAGTCATGCAATTGCACAGAAAAGAATTGCGGGTTCGCATTATTCAACTGTTTCTTTCACAAATCTTACTCAAGACCACTTAGATTTCCACGGGAATATGGAAAGTTACTTTGCGACAAAAGCGAAGCTTTTCACAACCGAATTTGCCGAGCGTGGCTTTGTTAATATTGACGATGCATACGGAGTGAAATTATGTGACATGGCTGGAATACCCATCCACACCGTTTCCCGAGATTCAAAAAAAGCAGACTGGCATTATGTTTCACATCAAATTTCAGGTGACGGATACGAGATTTCTATCCGCGGCATTGGTGGAATATTGATTGAGGGACATCTTCCACTTGTCGGTGCACATAATTTAGATAATGCGTTAATGGCAATAGCTCTAGCAGTAGATAGCGGCGTCGATCCACTTGCAATAGCTATGGATCTGAACCGACTCCGCGGGCCTGAAGGAAGATTGGAAAAAGTCGACCTTGGCCAAAAGTTTTTAGCTCTTGTTGACTATGCACACACTCCTGATGCAGTCGAACGGGTTCTTTCTGCCGTTCGCGAAATTACATCTGGAAAGGTAATTGCAGTACTGGGATGCGGTGGAGATCGCGACGCCAAAAAACGTCCGTTGATGGGTAAAGCACTTGCCGCTGGTGCAGATTTCGCAATCTTTACTTCCGATAATCCTCGAAGTGAAGAGCCAATGAGCATATTGAATGAGATGACTTCTGGGCTCGCAAGTGAGCTTGAAAAGGATGAGAAAGTTATCATTGAAGAGGATCGTCGCGGCGCAATTGCTATTGCGGTTTCAGAAGCGCAGCCAGGGGATGTTGTTGTTGTGCTTGGCAAAGGTCATGAGACTGGACAAGAGATTAACGGAGAAAAGCATCCATTTGATGATCGCCTTGAATTGGCGCGAGCAATTGAGAGGCTTGCATGATTACGCTAACTTTCGAAGAAATCGCTCTGGCAACCGGTGGTCGATTAATTAATCTTGATTCAAAAAATAGCACGAGTGCCCTTCCCATCATTGATTCTCGCAAGGCTCAACCTGGAACCTTTTTTGTTGCTCTGCCTGGAGAACGCGTAGATGGAAATGATTTTTGTGTTGAGGCGATTGCAGGTGGCTCTGAATTTGCGCTCTGTACAGAGGAGTTCAACATTCCTTCCATTCTTGTCAGTGATTCACTGGAAGCCCTTTCCCGACTTGCTCGTTTTGTTCGTGAGAAAATGGAAGGAACGACCTTTATCGGTCTGACAGGCTCTCAAGGAAAAACAACGACTAAGGATTTGCTCACGCAGATTCTGGCTCCTCATGGTGAAACTATTTCCCCTGCAGGCTCTTTCAATAACGAAATAGGCGTTCCACTTACAGTTCTTTTATGTTCGGACTCAACAAAATTTTGCATTGTAGAAATGGGCGCTCGTCACACCGGAGATATTTCTTATCTTTGCTCAATTGCACAACCTCAGATAGGCGTCGTACTTGTCGTTGGAAGCGCCCACCTTGGTGAATTTGGGTCAGAGGAGGCTATCGCTCGGACAAAAGGTGAACTTATTGATTCTTTGCCCGATTATGGAATCGCGATTTTGGGAAGTTATGACGCGTTTACTCCGAAAATGGGTAGCGGACGCTCAATAAAAAGAATTTCTTTTGGTGAAAAATCTGGCGACATTGTGAGAGCTGCTGATCTGGAATCTCGCGAGGGACGTGCTCATTTTGATTTAGTGACACCTGCTGGTCGAGCCCCGGTCAGTCTGCGCCTACTCGGAGCACATCAAGTGTCCAATGCCCTTGCTGCAGCAGCTGTTGCATCCGAACTGGGTATCGATATTGAATCTATTGCAGCATCCCTCTCGATGGCTGACATTTCCAGTAAATGGAGGATGGAATTGCACGATGAGGGTGGCGTCTTGATAGTAAATGATTCCTACAACGCCAATCCCCAGAGCACGTCAGCAGCCCTTCGAACTCTCGCCCTTTTAGCTCAAGAACGCGGGGGAGTCTCATGGGCATTCCTTGGCAAGATGCACGAACTCGGCGAGTCAGAAGCTGTGGAGCACCGTGAAGTTGGCAGACTCGCCTCTGAACTAGGAATCGATCATCTTGTCTGCGTCGGAACCGACCTCTACCTGGATGGGTTGAAGTTGGACTTTGCGGCAGGTGATGAGATGACAACGCATTATTTCTTAACGCAGGAAGAGGCACTTGGAATTAGTAAGCATTTTTCAGATGGTGACGTTGTCCTCGTGAAGGCATCTCGCGCAGAGCATCTTGATGAGTTAGCAGAGAAACTTATTGCATCAGCACATCTACGTCACGAGAATGAAGGGGTGGGCGAATGAAAGGCATTCTTGTCGCAGGTGCCGTTGCAACACTCCTGAGTTTTCTCTTTACTCCTGCACTTATCCGGTTCTTGGCCAAGCGCGGTTATGGCCAGATGATTCGCGACGATGGCCCACAGAGTCATCACACAAAACGAGGAACTCCAACAATTGGTGGAGTCGTTCTCATCTCCGCCTCAACGCTTGCCTATTTTGCAAGCCACATACTCGATGGAGTTCGCGTCAGCACTTCGGCACTTCTCGTTATTGGACTTGTCATTGGCCTAGGAATAGTTGGGTTTGTCGATGATTGGATGAAAATTGTTAAGCAGCGATCACTGGGGCTAAATTCAAAACAAAAGCTCCTTGGTCAAACAGTAGTAGCAGCAGGATTTGGATTTGCAGGAATTCATTTTGCCGATAGTTTTGGTTTGACGCCCATCTCACTTCATTTTTCGACAGTACGCGATACATCCTTGAAGCTCGGCGCAGTTCTTGTAATCCTTTGGGTAATTTTTCTCGTTCTTGGTACAAGCAATGGGGTGAATCTGACCGACGGCCTTGATGGCCTAGCAAGCGGAACTTCCATCATGACATTTTTAGCCTTCATCATGATCGGTGTTTGGGAATTTCGTCAAAGCTGTGCATTTGGCGGCGCAGGCCATTGTTATAACGTTCGAGATCCCCTGGATCTTGCAGTGCTTGCTGCAGCATATGCCGGCGCTTGTGCGGGATTTTTATGGTGGAATACCTCGCCTGCAAAGATATTTATGGGTGATGTTGGATCACTCTCTCTCGGAGGCGCTATATCTGGTTTAGCTATCACTCTAAGAACAGAACTGCTTCTTGTTGCGTTGGGTGGACTTTTTGTAATCATCACGATGTCAGTCATCATTCAAACGCTGTATTTCAAAATTTCCGGGGGAAAACGCGTATTTCGCATGGCGCCACTTCACCATCATTTCGAGCTACTTGGTTGGGCTGAAGTTACGATTGTAATTCGTTTTTGGATCATCGCCGGGTTTAGCGTTGCAGCCGGACTTGGACTTTTTTATGCGCAATGGGTCGTATCTTGAGATGTCATTTCTCGAGGAGCTTAGCTCACAATCAATAGCTATTGTTGGTGGGGGAGTGACAGGAAAAGCGCTCTGTAAATTTTTGCAGGCACGAAATATCACCCCGATTATCATTGATGAAAAAGTTGAAGAGATTTTTGGCATCAAAACAAGAACAGAAATTCCCCAAGGAATTGATCTTGCTATTGTCTCGCCAGGCTGGAGACCAGACCATTCTTTCGTTGCGAAATTAGTCGCTGATAACGTCGTCATGATGAGTGAGATTGATTTTGCATGGCGAGTGAAATTGGAAGTGGCACCAGATCAAAAATGGGTTGGATTAACTGGCACAAATGGAAAGACTACTACAGTTCAAATGTTGAACTCTATTTTTGAATCGGCAAAAGTTCACGGAGTGGCCTGCGGAAATGTTGGAGATACGGTGATTGAGGCGCTCAGCGCCGCTACGTCCTATGACATTCTTGCGTTAGAACTTTCCTCTTTTCAAATCCATTGGAGCCACGAGGCGCGCTATGAAGCTGTTGCCGTCCTCAATATCGCAGAAGATCACATTGATTGGCATGGCAGCTTTGATGAATACGCAAATGCAAAGCTCTCCTTACTGAACGATGCTCCTATAGCGATTCTTAATTCCGAGGATGTTGAAATTGCGACTCGCTCCACTGCATATAAAACGCGCAAAATTTTCTATTCACTAGAGACGCCAGCCCCCGGAGAAATCGGCTTGGTCGAAAATCTCCTCGTAGATCGGGCGTTTATTCAAGATCCTGCTCATGCTGAAACTTTTGCAGAGCTCGCCGATATCAAACCGACTGTTCCACATAATGTTTCTAATGCAATGGCGGCAGCCGGATTGGCGAGAGCGCTGGGTATCTCGCATGCAGCCATTAAAGATGGCCTAAGCTCATTTACCGTAGATCACCATCGCAGTGAAATTGTTCTTGAACGAGAGAATATTTCTTGGGTAAATGATTCCAAGGCGACAAATCCTCACGCTGCCATCGCGTCAATTCTTTCCCATGAAAAGGTTGTTTGGATTGCCGGCGGCCTAGCAAAGGGTGCCTCTATGGAGAAACTTGTCCAGCGAGCTGCACCACGTTTGCGCGCGGCAATTTTGATTGGGACTGATGCTCCGCTTATTGAAAAGGCGTTGATGGAATTCGCACCGGATATTCCGCGCATCATGATTGGGGCGGCAGAAAATGTACAAATTCTCATGACCTCGATTATTGAGGAAGCTCAGAAAGTTGCTGAGCCTGGAGATGCCGTTTTGCTAGCACCTGCATGTGCTTCCATGGACCAATTCACCTCCTATGCCCATCGTGGAAACCTTTTTGCAGACACCGTTAGAACGATGGTGGGTGTGTAATGAAACGCTATGCACATTTTCTTGCACGACCGGCGGCCCCTTACCTCATTATTTTATTTACAGTCTCTCTTCTTTCTGGGCTTGGCCTTGTCATGGTCCTCTCTGCATCCTCAGTGAAGTCTTTTGAGCAGAATGGAACAACGTACTCAATCTTTCTCAAGCAAGTTCTTTTTCTCTGCATCGCATTGATTCTGACAAATTATGCGTCAAAGATAAAAATAGGAATCTGGGAAAAATTGGCGAGAATTTCAATTCCCTTAAGCTTTGTTGGTTTGCTTCTTCCTCAACTTCCATTTATCGGACGTGAAATCAACGGAAATAAATCTTGGATTGGTTTGGGGCCTTTTACCCTCCAGCCTGCCGAATTCGCAAAGCTAGGTCTCATTCTCTTTTGCGCTTCACAACTAAAACGCTTCGATGATCGTGTCGCAAAGAATCCGCAAACTCAATTCACTGCCTGGAACCTTCTCGCCTACATCCTTCCCGGAGCTCTTCTTCTTACTTTTCTCATCATGCTCGGAAAAGATCTCGGTACCGCTCTCATTGTCATGGCTATCGCAGCAACCATGGTTTTTGTTGGCGGAACGCCGATACGTCACTTTACTTTGGTATCAATCCTCGGCGGACTTTTTGCAACCGCCTTCATTGTTACTCAACCAAATCGACTCCATAGATTCGAAGCCGTTCTTCACCCATTTGATCCTCAGGTATACAAATTTGCTGGATGGCAAACCGCTCACTCGGTGATGGGGCTTGCAAGTGGCGGACTTTTTGGTGTCGGGCTTGGAGCAAGTCGTCAAAAGTGGGGAAATCTTTCTGAGGCAAATACTGATTTTATTTTCTCAGTTATCGGTGAGGAACTTGGATTGGTTGGAACAATTCTCGTCTTGGCACTTTTTGCAGCTCTTATCTACGGAATTTTCCGTACCGCTCTCCATACTCGCGATCAGTTTTCACGATATGCCTGCGCTGGAATCGGCGCCTGGCTTCTTTTTCAGGTAACTGTGAATGTCGCATCTGATATCGGCATCTTTCCTGTTGTTGGCGTTACTTTGCCTTTTATTTCCTACGGAGGCTCCTCGTTAATTGCCAATTTCCTAGGGATTGCATTTGTTCTCAATGTACTTCGTCAAGATCCTGAAGTCGCTCAATCCATCGCCAGTCGAAAATCAAGTCGCCAATCAAAAGTTGGAAAGAGATAATGGGAAATAAAAAGATCCTTTTGGCCGGAGGCGGAACGGCGGGTCACGTAGAGCCGGCGCTGGCTGTTGCTCGTTTTCTCAGAGAAAATTTTCCGGAGCTTTCTATTGAATTTCTTGGAACTTCCCAGGGGCTAGAAACCCACCTGGTCCCTGCCGCTGGTTTTGATTTAAAGACAATTACAAAAGCACCATTTCCACGGAAGCCAAAGCCTTCTGCGCTGATGTGGCCTTTTAAATTTCTCTCATCCATAGCAGGTACTTTCAAGGCTCTCTCTGATGTAGATCTCCTTATTGGATTCGGAGGATATGTTTCTTCATCTGCCTACATCGTCGCCCGCATCAAAAAGATTCCGATCATCGTGCATGAGGCGAATTCAATTCCCGGAAAGGCAAATACTCTCGGAATGAAGCTTGGTGCGCGTGGGCTAGTGTCATTTGAAGAAACTCGAGACAGCTCGTCTATCTGGAAAAGCTCGACATATGTTGGAATCCCACTTCGCAAAGAAGTTATCGCTCTTTCTAGTGCAAGTGAAGAATCTCGCCGCGCTATCCGCGCAGAAAAAGCAGGCGAATGGGGGTTTTCAGCTGATAATCCCATAGTCCTCGTATTTGGTGGCTCTCAAGGCTCGGCACATATCAATTCGGTTATTGAGAACTCTCGAGAATTGATTACAAAAAACGGAATTCAAATCGTTCACGCCGTTGGGCGAGCACATCCTCTGCCAGACCGAGAAAGTGGCTATACGCCGCTCTCGTATATAGATGACCTCCCGCGTGCATATGTAGCTGCCGATCTTGTCATTAGCAGAAGCGGCGCAGTTACATGTCATGAGCTTTCGGCAATTGGAACATATTCATTGCTCGTTCCTCTTCCCATTGGAAATGGCGAACAAAAATTGAATGCGCTTGCGCTTGTGAACACTGGGAGAGCAACCCTGATTAGCAATGGAGAGTTCACATCCAGATGGCTGGGGGAGCATCTGCTTGGACTCATCGCGGCTGGAAAAAAGTTGGCCACAACTCCACATTCTTCTACAGTTCCGCTGGATGCAACACAGCGCATCGTAAAAATAGTGATCGAACGACTGGGGGAGGCAAAGTGACACACAAGCACTTCCACTTCATCGGCATCGGCGGCGCGGGAATGAGCGGTATTGCTCGCATCATGCTGGCACAAGGAGCCACGGTCTCCGGATCTGATGTAAAAGAGAGTGCTGTGACAACGCAATTGGAAACTCTGGGTGCAAGAGTATTTATTGGACATGCTGCCCAAAATCAGGCAGGCGCCGATGTTGTCGTAGTCTCCTCAGCAATCTCTTCGCAGAATCCTGAGTTGGTGGAGGCTCAATCTCGTGGCGCCCAGATCATGGCTCGCGCTGACGCACTTGCTCTTGTCATGGCAGGAAAGAGATCAGTGGCAGTAGCCGGAACACATGGCAAGACAACAACGACATCGATGCTCACTGTTGCCCTCCAACGAGCGGGACTTGATCCATCTTTTGCAATCGGTGGCATGATAAATAACTCTGGAACAAATGCACATTTGGGCAGCGGGGATATTTTCGTTGCTGAGGCAGATGAATCCGATGGCTCCTTCCTGGCCTACAAACCTTCAGGCGCGATTATTACAAATCTCGAACTCGATCATGTGGATCATTTTGCAACTCTAGAAGTACTCACTGAAGCATTTAAAGAGTTTATCGATTCAATTCAACCAGAAGGATTTCTTGTTGCTTGCGGGGATGATGAAAATATCCAAACCCTTCTCGCTTCTGTTTCGCGTACTGATCTCAAGATTGTCACATATGGCTCTGAAAATCCTTCAAATGATTTCCAGCTTTCACGGATTCACTTAGAGAGTGGGTCAAGTGTCGCTCGTTTAACTCATAAGGGAAAAGTTCTCGGGGAAGTTGAGCTGAGCATTCCGGGATTCCACAACATTTTGAATGCGACCGCCGCCATCGCTTCTGCATACTGCCTGGGCATCTCCTTGTCCGATATTTTCATAGGACTCTTAGAATTTAGTGGTGCACGGAGACGATTTGAACTAAAAGGAACCATCAACAAAGTTCGAGTTATTGATGATTATGGCCATCATCCGACCGAAGTTCGAGTGACCCTTGAAACCGCCAGACGGTATGCAGATGGTGGAAAGTTGTATGTCATTTTTCAGCCCCATCGATTCTCGAGGACTCAGACATTTGCCCGAGAGTTTGGTGAGGCGCTCACGTTGGCAGACCAGGTTTATCTTCTAGAAGTTTATGCCGCGAGCGAGGAAGCAATCCCAGGAGTCTCATCTTTGATGATTGCTCGAAACCAAGATGAATCTAAATTTCATTACCAGCCATCAATGATTGAAGTGATTCAAGAGGTTGCAGGACTTGTCGAATCCGGAGATGTGGTTCTTACATTAGGAGCCGGCGATGTTAATTCTGTTGGCCCAGCTCTTCTCACCGCTCTAGGAGAGCGTTTTGCCTAAGCTCAGGCTTCATCGAATTGGGCGAATAAAGCATGCACCCGGGATTGCGCTCTCGATTCTTCTTCTTTCACTCCTGACATATCTTTTGGGTTGGTCAACTCTTTTAGCTGCCAAATCTGTTGTTATCGATGGAACTCTTCGTAAAGCTGAAATTTCCTCTCAGATTCTGACTCCTCACACTGCTTTTCGCATCGGCATTCCTCTAGCCAGAGTTGACGTACATTCGCTTTCTCGCCGAATCTCACAATTGGATTGGGTTGCGTCAGAAGAGGTCAAACGTGAATGGTTACATGGGCGAATTCATATTGCGATTCAAGAGCGAACCCCGATAGCTGAGTTCACAAATGTCGATGGAGCTCGATCTTTCTTCGATAAAACCGGAAGTGTATTTTCAGCTCAAGGCTCAAACTCATATCCACTCATAACATTTGCGAGTGTCTCTCCAGACCTCATCAAGACAGCCGCTGGATTTATTCAAAATTTATCCTCTGATTCTTCATCAAATTCTTCATCAAATTCATCAACGGATCTGTTGGCAAATATGACCTCGCTGGCAATTCGATCGACCGATTTTATTCAAAGTTCTCATTCTGGCCTTGCCTCTGGAAAAGTTATCGTCCGATGGGGGAGTAATGAAGAGATGGTCACTAAAGTCAAAGTTTTACGGGCACTTTTAGCACTTCCAGAGAATGCGCATGCAAAACTTTTTGATCTCTCTTCTCCACTTTCTCCCATAGTTAAATAACGCGAAATAAGTATTTGTAAATAAATCGTGTCGGTGTTTGCTTGCACTTCTGTGCAGTCCTACTTTTACGCAACAGAAGATGGATAACTTTAAGTCTCAAGTAGAGATTTAGGGTGAGGAGAAACCGTGGCAACACCGCAAAATTATTTAGCAGTCATCAAAGTCGTCGGCATTGGCGGCGGCGGAGTCAATGCTGTCAATCGCATGATTGAAGCAGGACTTAAAGGTGTTGAATTCATCGCAGTCAATACAGATGCACAACAACTTATTATGAGTGATGCAGATGTGAAATTAGATATTGGTAGAAAATCTACTCGTGGTCTCGGAGCAGGTGCCGCACCGGAAGTTGGTCGTCAAGCAGCGCTCGATCACAGTGAAGAGATTGAAGAAGTTTTGCGCGGAGCAGATATGGTTTTTGTTACCGCGGGCGAAGGCGGCGGTACTGGCACAGGTGGCGCACCCATTGTTGCAAAAATTGCTAAAGACCTTGGTGCACTTACCGTTGGTGTAGTAACAAAGCCTTTCTCATTCGAAGCAAAGCACCGCACCGTACAGGCAGAAGAAGGAATCGAACTTCTGCGTGCGGAAGTAGATACTCTTATCGTTATTCCAAACGATCGCCTTCTTGCAATCTCTGATCGCTCGATTACTGCTGTTGAAGCATTTAGAAGTGCTGACCAAGTTCTTCTGTCAGGTGTTCAAGGTATTACAGATTTAATTACAACTCCTGGTTTAATCAATCTGGATTTTGCAGATGTAAAGAGTGTCATGGCCGGAGCTGGTTCTGCACTTATGGGAATTGGTTCTGCTCGCGGCGAAGGACGTGCCACGCGCGCGGCCGAGCTCGCAATCGCAAGCCCACTGCTTGAAGCTTCCATTGATGGTGCACGTGGAGTCCTTCTCTCCATTGCTGGAGGATCAGACCTTGGTCTCTTTGAACTTTCAGAGGCAGCAGAGATGGTTGCAAAGGTCGCTCATCCTGATGCAAATATCATCTTTGGAACTGTTATCGACGATGCACTGGGTGATGAAGTTCGAATCACTGTTATCGCGGCAGGGTTTGAAGGCGGTGCGCCAAAGCGCGTAGCCGTACCGGTCCTGGATGCAACTGCTCTCTCTGGAGAAGCTGATCCGATTGCCTCAAATGACCCAATTGCGGTTGCTCTTGATTTAGGAATAAACGAAGATACCGATTCAATTCCAACGACAGCAAGTGCTCGTCGTCGTATCACTTTTGAAGAGCTCGTAGCAGAGGATGAGATAGACGTTCCAGATTTCATGAAGTAAATCTTCATGGCTGGTTATCTCTTTACCTCCCGCGCGTGGGGAAATCTTGGCTTAGATATAGGGGATGTGGATTCTCTGGTCTTCAGAAATCGCCAGAACTTAAAGAGTGCGCTCTCGCTTGACTCGCTTCACTTCATGCGCCAAACACATTCTGATACCGTCATGGTTGCTGCAGGTGAAGATTCGGTATTTGATTGTGATGCTCTCATAACATCCGATAAAGGTACTGGACTTGCAGTTCTGGTTGGCGATTGTCTTCCCATAATTGTGACCTCTTCCAGCGTTGTAGGCGTTATTCATGCTGGTCGAAAAGGAATGATGAACGGGATCGTTCAAAAAACCATCGCGCAAATGCGTGAACTTGGCGGAAAGGATTTAGTAGCAACGATCGGACCGTCTATCTGCCGAGATTGCTATGAAGTTTCACCGCAGATGTATCAAGAGATTATTCAGAATTTTCCGAGCGCCGCCACCAATGATGAGATTCATGCCCTTGATCTTGCGGCAGAAGTAAAGAATCAGTTAACAAAAATGGGTATACGAACTGAGGTTTTGGGCGCTTGCACACGTGAAAACAATGAATACTTCTCTCATCGTCGCTCCACTCAAAAGCAGGAAACGCAGGGCCGACAAGTTGGGGTGGTCTTCCTATGACTCAAAATCGCAAAGATGAGTTGCGAGAGAATTTATCTCATGTTGAAAACCAGATTTCGCAGGCTCTTTTTGACGCAGGTCGCAATAGAGATGATTTAACTCTCGTTGTTGTGACAAAGACCTATCCTGTCGAGGATGCCCTTTTTCTCTATGAGCTTGGCGTGAGAGACTTTGGAGAAAATAGAGACCACGAGGGAGCGCTCAAGGCGCCGGCGCTGCCCAACGATGCACGGTGGCATTTCCAAGGCCAGATTCAAAGCCGCAAGATCTCATCCATCAGCAGTTGGAGCTCGGTTGTACATTCACTGGATTCCCTTGAGCACGCAGCAAAATTCTCACAACGTGCGGATTCATCGGTCACGGATTTCTTTCTTCAGGTATCTATGGAACCGAGTCTGGAGCATCGCGGAGGAATTCCTGTAGATGAGATCGATGACTTTCTTGCACGATCTCCACTTCACATCTCTGGACTGATGGTTGTTCCTCCATTGGAGAAAAAGGCCTCAGAGGTCTTCTCCGTACTCGCTCAAGAAGCAATTCATCGAGGTCTGCCATTCTTATCGATGGGAATGAGTGGGGATTTTGTGGAGGCGATAAAGGCTGGAGCGACACATATTCGCGTTGGTAGCTCAATCCTGGGTTCACGCCCACCTCTGACCTAAAATTCTGATATGGCTAATGCATTTAAGCGCGTCGCAAATTACCTCGGTCTCGTAGACGATGAGGATGACCTACAACCCATCGTTGAAGTTGAGCAACCAGCTCGCACTCGCTCAGTGCGTGCAGTTCCTTCAACAACAGAAGCTGCCGCTCCTTCGTGGGCAGCGCCTTCAGTAAAAGTTTCCGCCGCTTCTCCAGTTGCGTCTCGCCCCGCTCCAGTTCAACAAGAGCTTCCTGTTATGGATCAAATTTTCACAATTCATCCTCGCTTCTATAACGAAGCACGCACTGTCGGCGAAATGTTCCGCCAAGGCCAACCTGTTCTGATGAATCTGAGCGATATGGATGAAACAGAGCGAAAGCGTCTTGTTGATTTTGCATCTGGTTTGGTATTTGGACATTTTGGAAGCATTGAGCGAGTCACATCAAAGGTCTTTCTTTTGACTCCGCCAAATGTACGAGTCTCCACTGAAGGAAAAGTAGCCGCAACTGAGGCAAGTTTCTTTAATCAGTCCTGATGAGTATCGGCGGGATTCTTAACAACATCCTTCAACTCTTCCTTTTCACCTTATTGGGAAGATTGATTTTGGATTATGTTCGTATGTTCGCTCGCGATTGGCGTCCTCGTGGCGTTGTACTTCTCATTGCAGAATTTGTTTATGGAGTAACGGATCCATTTATCAAAACCGCACGCAGATTCATCCCACCTTTGCGCATCGGAACAGTAGCCGTGGATCTCTCATTTATCATTTTATTTTTTGGGGTTCAAATACTTTCTCAATTAACTCATCTTATTCCCTAAAGAAAATTATCAACTCCTAGAGAGCTTAAGCGCTAAACCAATCTCGTTTTCTCCGTGTGAGAGAGAAGCGTCGTGAGTGAATCCAGTCGCCAATACCTCTTCAGATATCGCCGCAACGGCCGATTCGATTGCAGCAGCGGTATCGGCAGGAGCGTTCCATGTCACCGAAATTCTGTCGCTAATATCAAAGCCTGAATTCTTTCGTTCTTCTTGAATTGCGCGAATGACCTCTCGTACAAGGCCGGCTTGAATGAGGGCAGGGGTGAGTGCCAAGTCGAGTGCAACGCTCTCACCTGAATGGCTTGCTACAGACCATCCAGATTTTGGCGTTTCTGTCACAACGAGGTCGTCAATCGAAATTTGCGCATCAAGAGGCGCTCCATCTTTTTTGTAAGAGATTGTCGCTGTATTCGCAGCACGAATTTCACGCACAAGTGCGGTTGCATCGCAGGCGCCGATAGCTGCAGCGATTGCTTGTACATCGCCTCCGTATCGCGTCCCAATGGATCGGAAATTAGCTTTAATGGAGATATCAACAAGATCTCCACCAGCAGAAGAAAGCGAATCCATGTCTACAACATTGAGTTCGTCAGAAATATGGGCACGGATTTCAGGATCCATTTTCTCCCATCCTTGCGCCGAAACGAGGGCGCGAGCGAGAGGTTGGCGAATTTTTATCTTGGACTCAGCTCGAGCGGCTCGACCTAGTTCAACCAGCCGGCGAGAAAGTCCAACTGATGTTGAGAGAGCTTCGTCAATCCGAGAAAGTTCTACCGTTGGAAACTTTGCAAGATGTACAGAAAGTTCAGCTTCTGGTTCAGCGACTCGTACCAACTCTTGCCAAACGTGCTCGGTGATGAAGGGAACCATCGGAGCCATGAGTTGGGTGAGGGTTTTGAGGCAGGTATACAAGGTAGAGAGAGCGGATGTATCGCCATCCCAGAAGCGACGGCGCGAACGACGAACATACCAATTCGATAAGTCATCGATAAATTGAGCAAGGATTCGTCCGGCTTCTTGCGAGTCAAATTCTTCGTATGCTTTCTCTACCTTGCCGGTGAGCAAATGAAGTTCTGAGAGAATCCATCGGTCCATTGTGGCTGTTGGGCCGGAATTAAATTGCTCGAGGGTAAATTCTGATGCCTTTGCATACAAGGTAAAGAAAGAGACTGTATTCCAGTATGTCAAAAGTGTTTTGCGCACGACATCGGAAAGCGCATCGTGACCAACGCGGCGCGCGCTCCACGGTGAACCTGCTGCAAGCATGTACCAACGAACCGCATCGGCGCCATGTTGATCCATGAGAGAGATAGGCTCGAGAACATTTCCAAGGTGCTTACTCATCTTGCGCCCATCCTTATCGAGGATATGCCCAAGGCAGAGAACGGTGTTATAAGAACTCTTGTCAAAAACAAGAGTCCCAATAGTCATTAATGTATAAAACCATCCACGAGTTTGATCGATGGCCTCGCAGATGAAATCTGCGGGATAGGCCGCTTCAAACTTCTCAACAGAACCTTCTTTATGAGGGTATCCCCATTGAGCAAAAGGCATTGCGCCGGAGTCGTACCAACAGTCGATAACTTCGGGCACGCGAGTCATTGTGAGCGAGCATTGTGCATCAGTGCACGTGAAAGTGATGTCATCAACAAATGGGCGATGCGGATCGGTATTTCTTACATCCTTTCCAGAGAGCTCGGAGAGCTCTGCAAGAGATGCGATGCAATATTGGTGACCTTCTTCGCAGCGCCAAATTGGAAGAGGAGTTCCCCAGTAACGGTTACGAGAGAGCGCCCAGTCGATATTGTTATTGAGCCAATCACCATAACGGCCAGTTTTGATTGTTTCAGGATGCCAATCTGTTTTCTCATTTTCGCGAATGAGTTCATCTTTAATAGCTGTTGTTCGGATATACCAGGATGGTTGTGCGTAATAGAGAAGAGCAGTGTGGCAACGCCAGCAATGTGGATAGGAGTGCTCGTATTGAAGTTGCTTAAAGAGCAGGCCCTTTGCCTTCAAATCCTTGATGAGAGCCTTATCGGCTTCCTTGAAAAAGACGCCTCCGACGAGAGGGACGTTTGGCAGAAATGTTCCATCCGGTGCGACGGGGTTGACGACAGGAAGGCCATATCGTCTACAGACTTGAAGGTCATCGGCTCCAAATGCGGGAGATTGGTGGACAAGTCCTGTTCCATCTTCAATCGTTACATAATCAGCGAGAACGATGTAATGAGCATCAGGAATTTCTACAAAATCAAATGGGCGCGTGTAAGTAATCTTTTCAAGATCCTTACCGATAAATGAAGCAACAACAGTGCGATCCTCGCCAAGAATATGGGCAAGGTTTGCAGCAATGACAAGACGTTCGCTCTTTTCATCGTGAGTAATTTCTACGACTTGATATTCAACCTCGGGATTAACTGCAATCGCAGTATTGGATACAAGGGTCCATGGAGTCGTAGTCCATACAAGAAAAGAAGCGCCAAGTTCAGCAATCACTCCTGATGTCGCTGGGAACCTTACGTAGACTGAAGGGTCAGTGATTGTTTCGTAGCCCTGTGCAAGTTCGTGATCAGAAAGACCGGTTCCGCATCGAGGGCAGTAAGGAGCAACTCGGTGATCCTGAACAAGTAAACCCTTTTTCCATATTTGTTGAAGCGACCACCAGACACTTTCAACATATTCAGGAGACATCGTCCAATATGCTTCATCAAAATCAACCCAGAAGCCCATCCGACGTGTCATCTTCGTGAACTCATCGACGTGACGTTGTACGGAGGCGCGGCATTTCTCGTTGAATTGCGCGATTCCAAACTTTTCAATATCGCCTTTACCGGAGAATCCCAACTCTTTCTCGACGGCAATTTCAACAGGTAGACCGTGACAATCCCACCCGGCTTTTCGAATTACTTGCTTGCCCTTCATTGTTTGAAAGCGAGGGAATGCATCTTTAAATACGCGAGCTTCAATGTGGTGGGTGCCAGGTACACCATTGGCAGTAGGCGGGCCTTCGTAGAAGGTCCAGTTTTCGCTTCCTTCACCGGCGGCGATTGACTTATGAAAAATTTCCTGTGTTTCCCAGAATGAGAGAATGGCGTGTTCGGTTGAAGGCAGGTCAATCTGAGGAGAGAGTGCCTTGAACTGCGTCACGAATGAACTCCTTCTTTCTGATTCTTGCCGAGTATTGAGCGTAAGTAGAGATTCTAGCGTGGCTGAGTTGGAGTTTAGACGCGAGAAGTCCTAGCCTTGCCGCTTGCCCACCTACATTTGGGCGGCCTATATATAAGAGGTAAAAGCGGTAATAAAAGGAGCGTGCGATGAGCAAGGTCGCAAAAGCAATAAAAGCGGTAAAGAAGGCGGCAACTAAAAAGGCTGCGCCAAAGAAGGCCGCACCAGCAAAGAAGGCTCCTGTGAAATCAGCAAAGAAAGCTCAAGTTAAAGCAGTGAAAAAGGCAGCCGCAAAGAAGGCTGTACCTAAAAAGGCCCCGGTAAAGAAGGCTTCTGCAAAACCGGCAGCAAAGAAGGTAGCAACACGATCCCCAAATATCGTGAAGCCATCTCTTGCAAAGAAGGCCCCTCAAGTTTTGAAGAGTCCAAAAGCTCCGGCGAAGCCTCTTCCAGCGAAGCTGCAAAGCACAACAAAGGGAAATGCGACAACAATCAGCGTTGCACCAAAAGAAATTAATGCCGCAGAAGTTGTTGTGGAGGAGCGTCGCCTTACGATGCTTCCACCTGTTCGTCCATCAATCGCCCTCAAAAAGAGCGCGGCGCTGAAGCCCATCAAGGCAGCTCCAGCACCTCTTGTCGTCAGTGAGACTGAAGGCGCATGGACTGCTACAGAACTTAAATCAATGAAGTCACAACTTCAAAAAGAATTAGTGCGCCTTCGCCAAGAACTCGCCGATGCTGAAAAAGAGATGGAAGATCTCATTGCAGCTGCGGGTGTCGGAGCAGGTGACGACCAGGCAGATGCGGGAACAAAAACTTTTGAGCGTGAGCATGAAATGTCATTGGTCTACAACGCCCGCGACATGGTGACGCAAACTGAGCGTGCGGTCGAACGCATCGACAACAAGAGCTACGGCAAGTGTGAAGAGTGCGGAAGCTTTATTGGAAAAGATCGCCTTCAAGTATTTCCTCGCGCAACGCTCTGCATGGCGTGTAAGCAAAAAGAAGAGCGTCGATAATCAAAGCTCCAACGAATATGAAAGCGCACAGAGTTCTCATCTGGGTGACCTTCATTTCTTTGGCTCTTGACTTCTCTACTAAGAAACTTGCACTCCAGTTCTTAACGCAATCTCCAAAAAGAATACTTGGATCATTTCTTCAGCTTCACCTCGCCTTTAATTCGGGGGCTGCATTCAGTTTTGCTCCATCCGGTGGGTACTTTTTCGCCCTCTTAGCAATGATCATCATTGCAGTCACACTCTTTTTCGCTCGTCGATTTACATCCGCGGGATGGGCTTTTGTTGCCGGCCTTGTTCTCGGAGGAGTTTCTGGAAACCTTCTCGATCGTATTTTTCGAGCACCAGGTTTTCTACGCGGAGAAGTAGTTGATTGGATTGAACTTCCACACTGGCCAACATTTAATCTGGCAGATACATCGATATTCGCAGCAGCTGTATTGGCATGTATCCTGACCGTCAAGAATATTTCACCCATACATCCAGCACCCATGAATCCGAGAAAAGTAGATGAAAAACGTGACTGAGCGCGAAGCAAAAATAGTAACCATCCCCGATGGCCTTCATAACGAACGCGTTGATGCGGCTCTTGCGCGCCTTTTAGGAATCTCTCGTTCCACCATCGTCGACTTAATTGAGTCTGGTGATGTTACGCGCCACGGAAAAGTGATCAATAAGTCAGATCGCGTCGTTGGAGATGAACACCTTGAGGTTCTTATGCCCGCCCAAAAAGCGGCCCCGGAATTAACTCCGACCCCTATTGATGGACTCGATGTTGTTTACAATGATGAAAATATTATTGTTATCAACAAGCCAGCAGGCGTTGCCGCTCATCCCAGCCCGGGATGGCATGGACCAACTGTTATCGGTGCGGTGATTGCAGCAGGTTTTACCGTTACTACAAGCGGAGCTGCCGAACGCCAAGGAGTCGTGCATCGCCTTGACGTGGGTACAACTGGATTGATGGTTTTAGCAAAAGATGAAACTTCCTATAGCAATCTTAAAGATCAATTTAGAGATCGCTCGGTTACAAAGGTTTATCACGCCCTCGTTCAAGGACATATGGACCCTGCAGAAGGAACAATCGATGCTCCTATCGATCGTCACCCAAAAGAAGATTATCGATTTGCAGTGGTGCTCGGCGGAAAGCCAAGTGTTACTCATTACAAGACTCTCGAATATTTTCCAGCAGTGTCACTGTTGGAGATTGAGTTGGAGACTGGTCGAACACATCAGATTCGCGTTCACTTTGCCGCTCTTCATCACCCGCTGGTAGGGGATATGACTTATGGCGCAGACCACACGATCGCTACCCGCCTGGAGTTGGCCCGACCATGGCTCCACGCCAAAGAGTTACGATTTAACCATCCGATCACAGGCTCACCACTCGCCTTCACCAGTGAATATCCTGCCGAACTGACACGCACACTTGCACTTCTCGGGCATGTCCGAGAAGGTGAATAGTTCCAGTAGTAATCTCCCAACCGTGTCATCAAGCCCATCTGCAAACTCCGATAATTTCGTGCATCTGCACGTTCATACAGAGTATTCAATGCTGGACGGAGCTGCTCGCGTCAAAGAGCTAGTCGCTGAAGTTGCGCGGCAAGAAATGCCTGCAATAGCGATTACCGATCATGGAAATGTTTTCGGAGCTTTTGAATTCAATAAGCAGGCTGTTAAGGCCGGTGTTAAACCCATTATTGGTATAGAAGCCTATGTTGCTCCTGAAAGTAGATTTGAAAAAAAGCGTGTTAAGTGGGCTGAAGGCGGAGAAGACGATGTCTCCGGTGGTGGCGCTTACACTCACATGACAATTCTTGCTGAAAATAACACTGGCTTAAGCAATCTCTTCAAACTCTCATCTCTTGCCTCTCTCGAAGGTTTCTACTACAAGCCACGTATGGATCGAGAACTTCTTTCACGATATTCCGAGGGCCTTATCGCCACAACAGGGTGCCCAGGTGGAGAAATCCAAACTCGCCTTCGTATGGGTGCATATAAAGAGGCAATTAAATCTGCGAGCGAACTACGAGATATCTTCGGAAAAGAAAACTTCTTTCTTGAAGTAATGGATCACGGAATCGATATTGAGACACGAGTTCGAAAGGATTTACTCAAGCTTGGAAAAGAGCTCGGGCTTCCTCTTCTTGCGACAAATGATCTTCATTACACGAAAAAAGAGGATTTCAGCGCCCACGAAGCCCTCTTGTGCGTACAGTCAGGATCCACTATCGCAGATCCGAAAAGATTTAAATTTGAAAATGATGAATTTTACGTAAAGACAGCGGCAGAAATGCGCGAACTCTTTTCCGATATGCCTGAAGCATGTGATAACACCTTACTCATTGCTGAACGTTGCAACATCACCATGCGTGAGGGCGAAAATTTGATGCCACAATTCCCCGTTCCTTCGGGGGAGACTGAAGTTTCATGGCTTACAAAGTTGGCTAATGAAGGACTTCAAGTTCGTTGCGAAGGAAAGGTTTCGCAAGAATATCAAGCACGTTTGGATTACGAGCTGAGCGTCATGATCACGATGGGTTTCCCAGGATATTTTCTAGTCGTTTCAGATTTATGTTCTCATGCTCGTGATGTAGGTATTCGTGTTGGACCTGGTAGAGGATCTGCTGCGGGATCACTTGTTTCCTATGCACTGGGTATTACCGCACTTGATCCCATCAGACACGGACTCTTGTTCGAGCGTTTTCTCAATCCAGAGCGTATCTCTATGCCCGATATTGATTTGGACTTCGATGAACGTAGACGTTCAGAGATGATTCAATATGCAACAGATACTTACGGTGAAGATCGAGTTGCTCAGATTATTACTTATTCAAATATTAAATCGAAGCAAGCCCTCAAAGATGCAACCCGGGTTCTTGGTTACCCATACGCAATTGGGGACAAAGTGACAAAAGCTCTGCCTCCCACAGTTATGGGAAAAGACATCACATTGTCCGGAGTTTTTGATCCCAAGGATGACCGGTATGGAGAAGCTGCTGAATTCCGAAGCATTTACGAAAGTGATCCTGATGCAAAGCGCATTGTTGATACAGCAAAAGGCTTAGAAGGGTTAAAGCGTCAGTGGGGCGTGCACGCCGCTGGCGTCATCCTTTCCCGTGATCCACTTTTGGATGTTATTCCTATTCATCGTCGTGAAAGCGATGGTGCCATTATCACGCAGTTCGACATGGGCGCTTGCGAAGCAATCGGATTACTTAAGATGGATTTCTTAGGACTTCGAAATCTCTCGGTCATTGATATTTGTTTGGAAAATATTCAGGCAAACCAAGGAGTTGTTGTCGATCTTTCGACGCTTACGCTGGACGATAAAAAGACCTTTGAACTTCTTTCAAAGGGTGAAACATTGGGAGTTTTCCAGTTGGATGGCGGTCCGATGCGCTCACTGCTCAAGCAAATGTCGCCTGACTCTTTCGAAGATATCTCTGCTGTTCTTGCTCTTTATCGCCCTGGTCCTATGGGAGTAAACGCCCATACCGATTATGCAGATCGCAAGAATCGACGAAAGCCTGTAGAACCAATCCACCCAGAGCTCTCAGAACCTCTGGGTGAAATTCTCGATGACACATATGGCCTGATTGTTTATCAGGAGCAGGTTATGGCTATCGCCCAAAAAGTGGCGGGTTTTTCACTTGGTCGCGCAGATCTTCTTCGCAAAGCAATGGGTAAGAAGAATAAAGATATCCTCGATAAAGAATATGTGAACTTTGAAGAAGGAATGAAGAAAAATGGTTTCTCCGATGGAGCCATAAAGAAGTTGTGGGAAACGCTGATCCCATTCTCGGACTACGCCTTTAATAGATCACATACTGCTGGGTATGGACTTGTCTCGTACTGGACTGCTTACCTAAAGGCGAACTTTGCAACAGAATATATGGCCGCACTTCTCACAAGTGTGCGCGATGACAAAGACAAGAGCGCGCAATATCTCAATGAATGTCGCCGTATGGGCATCAATGTGTTGGCACCTGATGTCAATGAATCGCTCTCTGACTATGCGGCACTTGGTAAAGATATTCGATTTGGTCTTAGTGCAATTCGCAATGTCGGTGAAAATGTCACTGAAACCATTGTGAAAGTTCGCATCGATAAAGGTCGTTATGAGTCCTTCGGTGATTTCTTGGCAAAATCAGAACAGAATGTGTGTAATAAGAAGACGATTGAATCCTTAATTAAGGCAGGAGCCTTTGATTCCCTTGGTCATACACGAAAAGGGTTGATGATGGTCTATCTCGAAGCAATTGATGCCGTCAATGAAACAAAGCGTGCCGAAGCCATCGGACAATTCGATCTTTTTGGTTCAGCACCCATTGGCGATACGCAGATGACCGGCGTTGAATTAAATATTCCACAAGGGGAGTGGGACAAATCCTCCCTGCTTGCATATGAGCGAGAAATGCTCGGCCTCTATGTTTCCGATCATCCACTATTAGGCGTGGAACATATATTGCGTGCGGCGGTTGATATTCCCATTGGTCAACTAACTGATGAGGGAATTGCCCACGAGCAGATCATCTCCATTGGAGGCCTCATCACGCAGGTGCAACGAAAAGTCTCTAAGCAAGGCAATGCCTGGGCCATTGTGACCGTTGAAGATTTGGAAGGCGCGCAGGATGTGATGTTCTTTGCAAATGCATATACAACCCACGCCCTTAACCTTGTCGAGGATCGAGTTGTCGTTGTTCGCGGGCGCGTCGACAAACGCGAAGAAGCTCTTCGATTTACGGCGATAGAGATGTCGATGCCAGATATAAGCCAAGGGCCTACTGGTCCATTGCTTATAAGTGTTGAATCTTCCCGCGTGACTCCTCCACTGGTGGACCGCATGAAAGAGATTTTGCGATCCCATCCAGGTGCACGAGAAGTACACCTTCGTCTGGATGACGGCAAAGGTGGAGTGGTGATGAAACTCGATGATGACTTACGAGTAACTTCATCTCCCAGTCTTTCAGCAGATTTAAAACAGGTCCTTGGGCCAGATTGCCTGCCTGCCCTTTAACTTTTATCGGCAACCTGTCACCTCTTGGGGCAAGTAGAATTGGCTCATGATTATCCGCCAACTCGACCTTCGAGGAAAAGATTTAGATAAGCGCGGTTATCGTCAACAACTTCCACGAGCTGTGATGGATATTGAAGCGGCACTCGTAGCTATCGCCCCTGTTCTAGAGGCGGTAAAAAATGGAAACGAGAAAACCCTTCAAGACTTTGGTTTTCAATTTGATGGCGTTTCACCGCAAACTGTGAGAGTTCCACAAGAGGTGCTCGATCGCTCTCTTGCCCAACTTGATCCTCAAGTTCGCGTAGCGCTGGATGAGGCAATTCTTCGAATCACAAGAGTTCATACCGATCAAAAGAGAAATTCACAATTAACGAAAGTCGTTGATGGGGGAACCGTCACGCAGAGATGGATTCCCGTTGATCGCGTCGGGCTCTATGTTCCAGGTGGCAAAGCGGTATATCCAAGTTCTGTGATGATGAATGTCATCCCTGCCCAAATCGCTGAAGTCCAAAGCATTGCAGTTTCTTCACCACCGCAAAAGGAGTTTGGTGGCCTTCCGCACCCAACAATCCTTGCAACATGCGCACTCCTTGGCATAACCGAGGTGTACGCAGTGGGTGGAGCCCAAGCGATCGCAATGTTTGCGTATGGAGTTGAAGGCGTTTGTGCGAATGTCGATATGGTCACAGGGCCAGGAAATATTTATGTTGCTGCGGCGAAGCGAGCACTTCGTGGTCTTATTGGCATTGATTCTGAAGCTGGCCCAACGGAAATTGCAATCATTGCTGATGGCTCGGCCCGGCCTCAAGATGTTGCGGCAGATCTCATGAGTCAGGCTGAACATGACACGATTGCGGCTGCAATTCTCATTACTGATTCACAGAAGCTCATCGCTGCCGTTGAGCTAGAGCTTGAAAAACAACTTTCCACAACAAAACATGAAGATCGCATTCGAGCCGCCCTCAGCGGGGTTCAAAGCGCGCTTGTTCTTGTGGACTCCATTGATCAAGCGATTGATGTTGCAAATGCTTATGCAACTGAACATCTAGAAATTATTGTAAGAAATTCGAGCGAAGTAGCGGCAAAAATTCGAAATGCGGGCGCTGTGTTTCTTGGGGCATATTCACCCGTTTCGTTGGGGGACTATTCGGCCGGGTCAAACCACGTTCTCCCCACAGGGGGATGCGCATGTCACTCGAGCGGATTATCGGTGCAAAGCTTTTTACGTGGCGTGAACTTCATTGAGTATGACGAGAAATCTTTTCGAGATATTGCCCAAAATGTGATTACCCTGGCAAATTCCGAAGATCTTCCAGCGCATGGTGATGCAATGAAAGTACGATTGAGATGAGTAATTGGCCATCGTGGTTACCCTTACGTGAAGAACTTCAATCTTTAACCCCATATGGCGCACCTCAGATTGGTGATGTAACTCAACTTAATACAAATGAAAATCCCTTTTCACTTCCCAAAGAAGTTCAAGAGAAGATACTTGCGCAGATTAAAAATGTAGTTGCAGGGCTGAACCGATACCCCGACCGCGATGCCGTTCGACTTCGTTCAAAGCTGGCAGGATACATATCCGCGCAAAGTGGTCTCAACTTCTCGGTCGAAAATATTTGGGCTGCAAACGGAAGCAATGAGATTCTTCAAACAATCTTTCTTGCATGCGGTGGGACTGGTCGGACAGCGCTGGGCTTCACTCCCTCGTATTCAGTGCACCCTCTTATTGCTCGAACGACGGGTACGCGATGGGTGGAGGGATCTCGGAAGAAAGATTTCTCGATTAACGCGGTAGAGGCCATAAAGGAAATCCAAAGAGAAAAACCTTCACTTGTTTTTCTCACCACACCGAACAACCCTTCTGGAACATCAACTCCCATTTCCATTATCACCCAAATTGCGCAAGCAGCGGGAGAAGTAGGGGCACTCCTCGTTGTTGATGAGGCTTATGCTGAATTTTCCCTTGAGAAAAGTGCTGTCACACTCATCGGATCAATGCCGCATGTTCTTTCGTCGCGAACTATGAGTAAGGCATTTGCATTTGCTGGAGTTCGTGTGGGGTATCTGGTAGCCGATCCAAGGGTCATCGATGCCGCGTTAGTGACACGTCTTCCATATCATCTCAGCGCTTTGACCCAAGCTGCGGCAGAAGTTGCTATCGACAATTCAACTTTGATGCAATCAGGTATTGACGATTTAGTTTCAGGTCGGGATCTTCTTGTGAGAGGGATTGAGGATGCAGGGTGGAAAGCACTCGATAGTTCTGCAAACTTCATTCTTTTCTCCGGCTTCTCAAAATCATCGGCCGAGATTTGGAATGAGTTCCTCAAACGCGGAATCTTGATTCGCGATGTTGGGCTCGAAGGTTACTTACGAGTTACAGTCGGCACTGTCGCCGAAAATCAACAATTCCTAGCAGCGCTGCAGGAAATTGCGCAATAATACAGACCTCTCCAGAAGAAAGTGACTTCATGACTACTTCCGCCCGCTCTGCTCTTGTTGTTCGTGAAACAAAAGAGTCGAAAGTAAGTGTCTCATTGAACCTTGATGGGTCAGGAATTATTGACATTGATACCGGCGTTCCATTTTTTGATCACATGCTCTCCCAACTAGGAAAGCATGCCGGGTTTGATCTGACTGTAAAGACTGTTGGAGATGTGGATGTGGATTCGCATCACACAGTTGAAGATACATCTCTTGCATTTGGGCAAGCTCTTCGCGAAGCACTCGGAGATAAAGCAGGCATCAGGCGCTTTGGAGATTCCATGGTCCCCCTTGATGAAGTTTTGGTACAAGCGGCAGTTGATTTATCTGGCCGCCCGTACATCGTTCATCGTCAACCAGAGATAGTTGAATTAATTGGAACATTTGATACAACTCTTGGTCGCCACATCTGGGAGAGCATCGTCGCAGAAGCTCGTATTGCCCTGCACATTCGAGTTCTCGAAGGACGTAACGCACACCATGTTTTTGAGGCTCAATTTAAGGCGGTTGCTCGCGCACTTCGCGATGCTGTCACGGTCGATAACCGCGTAGCAGGAATTCCATCCACTAAGGGTTCTCTTTGATATCCATTCTTGATTATGGTTCAGGCAATCTCCGATCAGCTCAACGAGCTTTTGAATTGACCGGACATAGCGTCACAATCTCGTCAAGTAGCGAATCTTTTTTGAACGCTGATGCATATGTCATCCCTGGCGTTGGAGCGTTTGGTGCTTGCATGCAACAGCTAATCTCAATTGGTGGCGATCAACTTGTTCGAGAAGCAGTAGCCACCGGAAAACCAGTCTTTGGAATTTGCGTAGGAATGCAAATCTTTTTCTCTGAAGGACTAGAAAAAGGAGTTCATCAAGGGCTAGGAATCTTCGACGGTCAAGTTTCTGAAATTAGCGCACCCGTTTTGCCTCACATTGGCTGGAATAGTGTTGAAGATTCGTCACCACTTTTTGCGGGTGTTGAAGATCAATCATTTTATTTTGTACATTCCTATGCAGCGAAAATTTCCCCGAGCAATAGCAATTCCACGTGGACAACATATGGCGAAAGATTTGTATCCGCTGTAGAAAAAGATAATGTTTTTATCACGCAATTTCACCCAGAGAAGAGTGGAGATGCGGGATTGCAACTTATTAAGAATTGGGCAGCTTCGATATGAAAAAACTTGAACTATTACCCGCTATTGACGTTAAAGGCGGCCTTGCGGTGCGCCTTGTGCAAGGTGAGCTTTCACATGAAAGTCAGTATGGAAATCCTCTCGATGTAGCTCGTGAATTTGTCGCTGCAGGGGCAGAATGGATTCATCTTGTCGATCTGGATGCAGCATTTGGAATTGGTAGCAATGCAGAATTACTCGCCGATGTGATTTCATCTGTCGAGATAGATGTTGAGCTCTCAGGCGGCATTCGCGACGATGAAACACTTCGTCGAGCACTTGCTACAGGGTGCAAGCGTGTCAATCTTGGAACTGCTGCGCTTGAAGACCCTGAATGGACTTCGAAGGTGATTTGCGAATTTGGAGATCGCATCGCGGTTGGCCTTGACGTTCGAGGGCATACATTGGCAGCGCGCGGATGGACTCGTGAGGGTGGAGATCTCTTTGAAACGATTGAGCGACTCGATCGTGATGGATGTGCCCGATATATCGTTACCGATGTTGCCAAAGATGGAACGCTTGCAGGTCCGAATCTTGAATTACTTCGCGAAGTTTGCTCGGCAACATCTAAGCCAATTGTTGCAAGTGGTGGCGTTTCAACTCTTGCGGATTTGATTGCAATTCGAGAGCTCAGAGATATTGGCGTAGAAGGCGCCATCGTAGGAAAGGCTCTGTACGCCGGCGCATTTACATTGGAAGAAGCACTTTCGGTAACGAAATGACGCTTGCAAAGAGAATCATCCCATGTCTTGATGTTGATAATGGTCGTGTTGTTAAAGGCATCAATTTCGAAAATTTAATGGATGCAGGTGACCCAGTCGAACTTGCGGCGCGCTATGGGCGCGAAGGGGCTGATGAATTAACATTTCTGGATATATCAGCAAGTGTGGATGATCGTTCCACAACTTTGGATGTTGTCAGTCGAACTGCCGAAGAAGTTTTTATTCCACTCACAGTTGGCGGGGGAATAAGAGAAGTACGTGATGTTAACCAATTACTTCGAGCAGGTGCAGATAAGGTCTCTATCAATACTGCGGCTATAAAGCGCCCACAGTTGATCAATGAAATTGCTGATCGTTTTGGAAATCAAGTACTCGTTCTCTCTATTGATGCGCGACGCGCGAATACCGTCTCGGGCTTTGAAGTAACAACCCATGGCGGACGTCAAAGTGCAGGAATGGATGCCCTTGAATGGATGGAAAGTGCAGTCGCCAGGGGAGTGGGGGAAATACTTCTGAACTCGATGGATGCGGATGGAACCCGGAAGGGCTTTGATCTGGAGCTCATTAAGGCTGCTCGAGATGTAGTGAGCGTTCCCATCATTGCCAGCGGAGGGGCAGGAAAAGTTTCTGATTTTTCTGATGCTTTGGGGGCTGGGGCTGATGCGCTCTTGGCCGCCTCTGTCTTCCATTTTGGAACATTTACTATCGCAGAAGTAAAGAATGAATTAGCGGCGGCTAGATATCCGGTTCGCCAGTAGCACTGGGTACGGCAGAATATCCCCGTGGACTTCCCCCTTGAGATAGCGCAACGCCTTGAAAAGGGCGAGTTGATTGCTGCAATTGCGCAAGACTTTACAAGCAAAGAAGTTCTGATGCTTGCTTGGATGAATAAGGACTCCCTTACTCAAACGTTGACAACAAAAAAAGTCACGTATTGGAGTAGAAGCAGAAACACTCTTTGGGTAAAAGGTGAATCTTCCGGGCATACTCAAGAACTTGTGAACATGAGTTACGACTGTGATGGTGATGCGCTACTTCTTCAAGTTCATCAAAAGGGTGCAGCCTGTCATACCGGCGAACAGAGCTGCTTTCATCGCGAGGTGCAACCATGATTTCTCGTGAAGAATTCCGTGACTTCGCCAGAAGGTACAACGTTATTCCTGTTGCGCAAAAGTTTATTGCCGACAGCGAAACTCCCTTAGGGCTGTATCGAAAACTTGCGAATGATCGCCCTGGAACTTTTCTTTTGGAGTCGGCCGAGCACGGCGGAGTGTGGTCTCGCTACTCCTTTATTGGTGTAAATAGTTCAACAACATTGACTGAAAAAGATGGAGTTGCCCATTGGATAGGAAATGCTCCAGCTGGTGCACCTCATGGAATTGACCCACTCGAAGCAGTCAGAATCACTGCAGCTCACCTTCGTTCCCCACACATCCCAGAGTTAGGTCCGCTCACTGGCGGTCTTGTTGGCTATATGGGCTACGAAATTGTTCGACGCCTGGAAAAACTTCCATCCATGGGAGTCAAAGATGTTGAACTACCAGAAATTGCGTACATGCTGACATCCGATCTTGCCGTTTACGATCACTACGAAGGCTCACTCACACTCATCGCCAATGCAATCAATTGGGATGGAAGCGATGACCGGGTTGATGAAGCATATGAAGATGCACTCGAACGTATCGATAAGATGAAGGTTTTGGCGAGCGCCCCACTTTCATCCCACATCACGCTTCCGACTTCCAAGCCAGATGTTCACTTTGATAGAAATATGAGCTCTGAAGAATATTGTGCAAAGGTCGATCTCATCAAAGAGGAGATCAGAGCCGGGGAGGCATTTCAAGTTGTTCTCTCTCAGCGTTTTTCGATGGATTGCGCGGCATCGCCATACGATGTTTATCGCGCTCTTCGACTTCAGAATCCAAGTCCCTATATGTATCTCTTCCGCTTTCACGATGGTCTCGACATTGTTGGATCAAGCCCGGAAGCGCTCGTTAAAATTACCGATGGAGAAGTGATGATCCACCCCATCGCCGGCACCCGTCCACGTTCGGATAATCCAGAAATTGACGCTGAGCGCGGAGTAGAACTTCTCGCAGACCCCAAAGAACGCGCCGAACATTTGATGCTCGTCGATCTGGGTCGAAATGATCTTGGTCGAGTATGTGAGCCAGGAAGTGTAGAAGTTATTGAATTCATGCATTTGGAGAGATATTCACATGTTATGCATATTGTTTCGACCGTTGTAGGAAAACTCAGCAAGACGAAGAGCCCGGTAGATGCTTTGTATGCAGTTTTCCCAGCCGGAACTCTTTCTGGCGCACCCAAGCCTCGCGCCATGGAAATCATTGAAGAGAATGAACCAACCCGGCGTGGAATTTATGGCGGAACTATTGGTTACCTAGATTTTCGGGGAAATATTGATGCATGTATCGCAATTCGCACAGCAGTGATCAAGGATGGGAAAGCATACGTCCAGGCGGGTGCAGGAATCGTCGCTGATTCTATTCCTGAAAGCGAAGAAGCTGAATGTCGAAATAAAGCTGCTGCAGTTCTGGGTGCAATCGCGACTGCAAATTCAATGAAAGCACTGGAAGCATGAGTATCGCAATTCTTATCGCCGCACTTATTATTTTGGGATATCTCTTGATGCGCATGAACCGAAAGCGTGGCCCATCAAAATACGAACGAAAGCCATCAACGCCGTGGAGCGCCTTAAACGAGGGGGAGGATCCCTCTCTATGAGCACCGTTCTTCAATCGATTATCGAAGGTGTTCTCGAAGATGTGAAGCGACGTGAGGTGCCATTGAGTCAACTTCGTGATCGCCTGTCGGAGGCACCCTCGTTGCGGGGAGCGCTTGCAGCTCTTGAAGCTGCCGGAACTCAAGTGATTTCTGAAGTTAAACGATCATCTCCAAGCAAGGGAGCATTGGCAGAGATTCCAAGTCCAGCAAAATTGGCACAGAGTTATGAAAAAGGCGGTGCCGCAGTTGTGAGCGTTCTCACCGAAGAGCGACGGTTCAAGGGTTCGATTACAGATTTTAATGAAGTTCGATCTGCTATCGAGATCCCACTTCTTCGTAAAGATTTTATTGTGACAGAATTTCAAGTCCTTGAGTCGCGCATCATAGGAGCCGATCTCATACTTCTTATTGTTGCTGGCCTCAGCCAAAGTCAATACAGCGATTTTTATCAAATGTCATCAGAGCTAGGCATGGATATTTTGGTTGAAGTCCATAACCACGAAGAGCTCGAAAGAGCCCTTGACTTAAATCCAAAAATTATCGGTGTAAATTCACGAAATCTTAAAACCTTAGATTTAGATTTCAGAGTCTTCGATGAATTACTTCCACTTATTCCTAAAGGGATTCTCAAAGTTGCCGAGTCTGGCATTTCGACCAGAGATGAAGTTGAACACATTGAAGCTCTCGGAGGCAAAGCAATTCTTGTAGGGGAAACTCTCGTAAAATCTGGTGACCCAGAGCACGCTATTGGGCGGCTTCTTGGTCGCACTCACAAGAGCACTGAGCAGACTGGTACTTTGTGACGGTGAATTCTTCTCAGCAATCAGAGATTCTTGGTCACTTCGGTCCTTACGGTGGACGATTTGTACCTGAAGCGCTTATTGAAGCGCTCGATTCGCTCACAGCAGCATATGAATCAGCGAAGGCTGACCCCACTTTTGCTGCCGAACTTGATCATCTTCACAAGACTTACACGGGTCGTCCAAGCATCATTACAGAGGTCCCACGTTTTGCAGAACATGCTGGGGGAGCGCGCATCATCCTTAAGCGCGAAGATCTCAATCACACTGGAAGCCATAAGATTAATAACGTTCTCGGACAAGCACTTCTTGTAAAGCGCATGGGAAAGAAGCGAATTATCGCTGAAACCGGTGCAGGTCAGCACGGAGTTGCTTCCGCAACAGCTGCAGCTCTCATGGGTCTTGAATGTGTTGTGTATATGGGCGAGGAAGATACAAAGCGCCAATCTCTCAATGTCGCGCGAATGAAATTGCTTGGCGCAGATGTTGTTCCGGTGACGCAGGGTTCTAAAACACTTAAAGATGCAATTAACGAAGCAATGCGAGATTGGGTCACAAACGTTGATACGACTCATTACCTACTCGGTACAGTTGCAGGCCCTCACCCATTCCCCACGATGGTTCGAGATTTCCATCGAATTATTGGCGTAGAGGCGCGCGCTCAAGTTCTTGAATTGACAGGGAAACTTCCTGATGCAGTTTTAGCGTGTGTAGGTGGCGGATCGAACGCAATCGGAATCTTCCATCCATTTATTGACGATACATCTGTACGTTTGATCGGCTTAGAGGCTGGCGGAAGCGGAGTCGCGTCCGGAAAGCATGCGGCAACGATTACCGGAGGAACACCAGGTGTTCTCCACGGAACTCGTTCCTATGTTTTGCAAGATGAAAACGGACAGACCGTCGAATCGCATTCGATATCGGCTGGTCTAGATTATCCAGGCGTTGGACCTGAACATGCCTATCTCAGCGATATCGGTCGCGCCGAATATCAAGCAATTACTGATGACGAGGCGATGCAGGCATTTTCACTTCTTTCAAAGACTGAAGGAATTATTCCTGCAATTGAAACTGCACATGCTCTTGCTGGTGCGATAAAAATCGGTCGCGAGCTTGGTCCAGATTCCACTTTGCTGATTAATCTCTCCGGTCGTGGTGATAAGGATGTTGACACTGCTGCTCGATATTTCGGAATCCCCTTGTAATGACAGCGCTCTCACAGCTCTTTGAAAAGACTCGCGGAGAAAATCGCGCTGCGCTTATTGGATATTTACCTGCAGGCTTCCCGTCACATCAAGAATGTATTGATGCAGTAACAGCAATGGTCGAAGGCGGCGTCGATGCAATTGAAATTGGATTTCCTTACAGCGATCCAGTAATGGATGGCCCGATAATCCAGGCCGCAGCCGATCTTTCCTTGAGTCAAGGAACCGGCGCAAAGGAAGTATTTAGCACTTTGAAAGCAGTTACCTCTCTTGGAACTCCGGCCGTTGTGATGACCTATTGGAATCCCATCGAAAGATACGGCGTCGAAAATTTTGCACATAGCATTGCAGAAGCAGGAGGATCCGGAGTAATCACCCCTGATCTGACAATTGAAGAAGCCCTGCCATGGCGAGCAGCCGTGAAGAAAGAAGAGATCAATAGCATTTTTGTTGTTGCACCAAGCACAAAGGATGATCGCCTTGCTCAAGTGACCGCAGAATGTAGTGGTTTTATCTATGCCGCTTCCCTGATGGGAGTCACCGGAACGCGAACAAGCGTCTCATCGTCGGCAAAGGATTTGGTGACACGCATCCGCAAGGTTTCCACAACGCCAGTTTCTGTTGGTTTGGGGGTCTCTACACGTGAGCAGGCACACGAAGTCGCTCAATATGCTGATGGAGTCATCGTTGGTTCCGCTTTCATACGCCTTCTCCAGGAGAGTCAGTCCATGGGTGAAGGATTAATTCGAGTACGAGAACTCGCTCAATCTCTCGCACAAGGAGTTCGACGATAGCTTTCTCCTGTAAATTACGTTCAGATTTTGCCCCGGAAATGAGATCTAAAGGAGTTGGAAATGGCACAGCAAAAAGGCGGAGATAAGGTCACACGAAATATTGTGATCGGAATGGTTCTCCTTGTTGTACTTGCAGGAGTGGGTGCTTCACTTTTCTCTTCACATTCAACAAATTCTTCGGCAAAACCAACCATAGCTTCTAAGGCTGATGGTTACGGAATTGTTCTCAATCCCACAGCAAAGATAAAAGTTGATTTTTGGGAAGACTTCCAATGCCCAAATTGCCGCAACTTTGAAGCTGTCAACAATGCATATGTAAATTCTCTTGTGAAGGCTGGCAAGATTAAAGCTGTTTATCACACGATGTCCTTTATTGGACCAGAGTCAATCTTGGCTGCTAATGCCGCCGGTTGTGCTGCCGATGCTGGAAAATTCCTTGAAATGCACACTGCTCTATATGCGAATCAATCAAAGACTGAGAATTCAGGTCTATGGAATGCGCAAGTTCTCACAGTTTTAGGTATTGGTTCGGGCATTAAGGATAAGAGTTTCGCCGATTGCGTAAAGTCTTCAAAGTATGAAGGCTGGGTTTCGAATATTGAAACTGATGCAACAAAGCAGGGCGTCAATTCGACTCCGACAGTTTTTGTCAATGGAAAGCTTATGCCAACAGAAAACTATCTCGATAATAAGAAGTTTGCAGCTTACTTAACAGCCGCAGGAGTGAAGTAAGAGCAGAACTTAGCTGGATTAAAAATGCATCGTTACTTGCCTTCACCCTCGGCAAGTGCGGTGCATTTTAGTTTTCTTACCATTCATTTTTATGCCCTTTGCATTCTGATGGGAATTTGTAGCGCGATACTCATTACGCGGGCTCGTTATCGTAAAGCTGGCGGAAATGTGGATGAAGTGCTTGAAGTTGCTACATACATTATTCCGGCAGGAATTATTGGTGGACGCCTTTATCACGTTCTCACTTCACCGGATGCGTACTTTGGAAGAAACGGTCATCCGATAGATGCTCTAAAGATATATGAGGGCGGAATGGGAATTTGGGGCGCTGTCGGTATGGGTGCCGCTGCTTCATTCCTCTACTTCAAAGGATCTAAGAAATTTGGGAAGAAGGAACGATCGCTCTCTTTCGCCCAATTTGCAGATGCAGTAGTCCCCGGGCTTCTTGTTGCACAAGCTATAGGCCGGTGGGGGAATTGGTTCAACAATGAACTTTTCGGAAGACCAACAAAACTTCCATGGGCACTTCACGTTCCTGATGCATTCCGGCCAAAGGGATTTGAAAACTTCGCCACATTTCATCCCACATTCCTCTATGAATCGATCTGGTGCCTCCTTGGTGCTTTTCTTATTTTTCGTATTTCTCGTCTTCATACACTGGACACACTGGACTCATTGGACACATTGGACACATTGCCGCCAGGAAAACTCTTTCTCTTCTATATCGCCTTCTATTCGTTTGGCAGATTTTGGATTGAGTCACTTCGCATAGATTCTGCCCATCTCATCTGGGGCCTTCGGCTCAATATGTGGGTAAGTGCGCTGACTTTTTGTGTCGCAATCTATTTTCTACGCCTCAAGCCTTCCCTCAAACGCTAGGCTAGCAACATGAGCTTAGAAGAAGTCTTTCAACGAAATCTCGATCACAAGGTACATAAAGCTGGCTGGCTTCGAGCTGCAGTTTTGGGCGCAAATGACGGTCTGGTTGCAACCGCCTCCTTGATGATTGGAATTTCTGCGGCTGGAAAGAGTGACTTCATCTTTACTGGAGGTTGTGCAGGCATAGCCGCAGGTGCGATGTCTATGGCTGTTGGTGAGTACATCTCTGTTCGCTCGCAAACAGATATTGAACTGGCCGATCGCCGTATTGAAGCGCAACACCTAGCAATAGATCCTGCAGGTGAACTTGAAGAGCTGACACATATTTATATACAACGTGGCTTGACTCGCGATTTGGCAGAGCAAGTAGCAAAGGCGATGCACGATAAAGATGCCCTCGAAGCCCACCTTCGCGATGAACTCGGCCAATTTGAACATACAAAGGCTCGCCCTGTACAGGCTGCAGTGGCTTCTGCAATTTCCTACACAGTTGGCGGAATCATCCCTCTTCTCGGCGCTCTTGCTCCGAGCACTGGCGCAAAGGTGTGGAGCATTGTTGCCTTCACTGTGGCCGGGCTCTTTGGTACAGGTTTTGTGAGTTCTCGCCTTGCCGGTTCACGCCTGCTCACCACGGCGGCTCGCGTCGTTATTGGTGGCTCTGTGGGCATGGCCATCACTGCAGGAATTGGCTCACTGGTTCACCTTTCAGGCATCTAGTTGCTACCCTTTCCCACCGGTTCTTGAACTCCAGCTTTTAGGGAAGTGATAGGAAGGTAGGGCCACTGTCGTCCCGATTGCTACATATCGGAGTTAGACAGGAGTGCATGAGCTCATGAGCACGAACCTCTTCAGCACGGTTCCGCCTGCGCAAGGACTTTACGATCCTGCGAATGAAAAAGATTCATGCGGCGTTGCGATGGTTGCAACACTCAACAAAAAAGCAACACATGAAATTGTTGCGCAAGCGCTCACCGCTCTTCGCAATCTCGAGCACCGTGGAGCTTCTGGCGCTGAACCAGATAGCGGCGATGGCGCTGGAATATTAATTCGAATCCCTGATGCTTTTTATCGCGCTGTTCTTCCATTTGAACTTCCCGAATCCAGCAAATACGCAGCAGGCATTGCATTTATTGGTGAGAATTTTGCGGATATGGATTCTCTTTCCAAGATTGCCGATGAAGAAGGCTTAGTAATTTTGGGGTGGCGCGAACTTCCCATTAACTCCCAATCTCTGGGTAAGACCGCACTTTCTGTCATGCCAAAATTTGTCCAACTCTTTATCTCCGGCAAAAACGGAGAATCAGATTTAAATCTGGATCGCCTGGCATTTTGTTTCCGCAAGCGCGTTGAACATGGCTATCCAATCTATTTCCCTTCCCTTTCTACTCGCACAATTGTGTATAAGGGAATGTTGACAACAGGACAGCTTGAGGAATTCTTCCCAGATTTATCTGATGAGCGCGTTGTTTCTCCACTTGCAATTGTCCATTCACGTTTCTCAACAAATACCTTCCCTTCCTGGCCACTTGCTCATCCATATCGATTTATTGCCCACAATGGAGAAATTAATACCGTCAAGGGAAATCGCAACTGGATGCGCGCCCGTGAAGCGCTTCTCTCATCAGAACTTATTCCTGGAGATCTGAATCGCCTTTATCCAATTGTTGATCCTGCAGGAAGTGATTCTGCTTCCTTTGATGAAGTACTTGAACTTCTCTATCTGGGTGGACGCTCGCTCCCTCATTCAATTTTGATGATGATTCCAGAGGCATGGGAAAACCACACAACGATGGCGAAGAATCGCCGAGATTTCTACCAATTCCACTCTACGCTGATGGAAGCGTGGGACGGTCCTGCATGTGTGACATTTACTGATGGGCTCCAACTCGGCGCAGTTCTTGATCGAAATGGTCTTCGTCCCTCACGATATTGGGTAACGAAGGATGGCCTTGTTGTACTTGCTTCCGAAGTCGGTGTCCTTGATTTCGCTCCCGAAAATATTGAGCGTAAGGGCAGACTCCAACCTGGTCGAATGTTTCTTGTTGATATTGAAGAAGGCCGCATAATCGAAGATGGTGAAATTAAAGATCAACTCGCTGACGCCGCCCCTTATGGTGAATGGCTCAATGATGGTCTTGTTCGTCTTGCCGATTTGCCCGCTCGCGAACATATTATCTATCCGCACTCATCCGTTGTTCGCCGCCAACGCGCATTTGGTTATACGGAAGAAGAACTTCGCATCATTGTCGCGCCGATGGCAAAGTCTGGGCTTGAACCACTTGGTTCGATGGGCACAGATACTCCGATTGCAGCTCTCTCCAATAAACCTCGACTGCTCTTTGATTACTTTGCACAACTCTTCGCACAGGTGACAAACCCTCCCTTGGATGCAATTCGTGAAGAGCTTGTGACGAGTTTGGGCGGAAGTATCGGCCCAGAACACAATCTTCTTGATCCCGGACCAGCATCGTGCCAACAAATCTCTCTTGATTTTCCCGTCATCGATAATGATGAACTTGCCAAGATCATTCACGTTAATGCTGAAGGCGACCGCGAAGGATTTCACTCCCATGTAGTTCGAGGACTCTTCAAGGTAGCGGATGGGGGAGAAGGACTTCGTCAACGAATTGAAGAGATTCGAGCTGAGGTTTCACAGGCGATCAAGGATGGTGCGCACATCATCGTTCTCTCTGATCGCGATGGAGATTCCGAAGAAGCCCCGATTCCTTCCCTCCTTCTCACATCTGCTGTTCATCACCATTTGATTCGCGAGAAGACCCGCACACAAGTTGGTCTTGTTATTGAGACAGGAGAAGTGCGCGAAGTTCATCACATCGCCCTTCTTGTTGGATTTGGCGCTGCTGCTGTAAATCCATATTTGGCTATGGAGAGCGCCGAAGACTTGGTGCGCCAAGGTGTCATTAAAGGCATAACGCCTGAAAAAGCTGTCGCAAATCTCATTAAATCTCTCGGTAAAGGCGTTCTTAAGGTGATGTCAAAGATGGGCATCTCAACCATTGCCTCTTATACGGGTGCACAAGTATTTGAAGCCATTGGACTCTCACGTGAAGTAGTCGATGAATATTTTGTAGGACTCACCTCGCGCCTCGGCGGTGTCTCACTCGAAGTTATTGCTGAAGAGACCATCAAGCGCCATCACATTGCTTACCCACCTATGGGAGAAGTGCCTGGTTCAAAGAAGCTTCAAATCGGTGGCGAATATCAATGGCGTCGTGAAGGCGAGCCACATTTATTCGATCCCGAAACAGTATTCACATTGCAGCACTCCACTCGTGCAAAACGCTACGACGTTTTCAAGCGTTATACGAGCCGAATCGACAATCAAGCAAAGTCATTAATGACGCTGCGCGGTCTCTTTACATTTAAGGAAGGGGTTCGCGCACCTATTTCCATCGATGAAGTAGAACCCATCTCATCGATCGTGAAACGATTCGCAACTGGAGCGATGTCCTTTGGTTCCATCTCTCAAGAAGCTCACGAAAATCTTGCTATTGCAATGAACCGTATTGGTGGAAAATCCAATAGTGGTGAAGGTGGAGAAGATCCCGATCGTTTCGAAAAAGATGAAAACGGTGACTGGAGACGTTCTGCGATCAAGCAAGTTGCAAGTGGTCGATTTGGAGTCACAAGTAATTACCTCGTCAACGCTGATGACATTCAAATCAAGATGGCACAAGGTGCAAAACCCGGAGAAGGCGGCCAACTCCCTGGAAACAAGGTGTATCCGTGGGTTGCAAAGGTTCGTCACTCGACACCGGGTGTAGGTCTTATCTCTCCTCCACCTCACCACGATATCTATTCTATTGAGGATCTTGCTCAACTTATTCATGATCTAAAAAATGCAAACAAAAATGCGCGTATTCACGTCAAACTTGTTGCTGAAGTCGGTGTAGGTACGGTTGCAGCTGGAGTTTCCAAGGCCCACGCTGATGTCGTTCTCATCTCCGGCCATGACGGTGGAACGGGTGCATCTCCTCTGACTTCTTTGAAGCATGCTGGAGCACCGTGGGAGCTCGGGCTTGCTGAAACTCAGCAGACATTGATGCTCAACGGGCTTCGCGATCGAATCGTTGTACAGGTTGATGGTCAAATGAAGACAGGTCGCGATGTTGTGATTGCTGCACTTCTAGGCGCTGAAGAGTTCGGCTTTGCAACAGCCCCACTCGTGGTTTCTGGTTGCGTCATGATGCGCGTTTGTCACTTGGACACATGTCCTGTTGGAGTTGCAACGCAGAATCCAGAATTGCGTGCGAAGTTCTCTGGAAAGCCAGAATTTGTTGAAACATTCTTTGAATACATTGCAGAGGAAGTTCGTGAATGGCTTGCAAAGGTTGGATTTAAGAGCTTGGAAGAAGCAATCGGACAAGTGGAACTTCTTGATACAAAACAAGCAGTAGAACATTGGAAGGCGAGCGGCTTAGATCTCTCTCCACTTCTACTTGCTCCATCCGTTCCTGGAAATCGAAAGAACACCACATCTCAGGAGCATGGTCTTGGAGCTGCCCTTGATAATGAATTGATCGCACTCTCCGAGCCATCCCTGACAAAGGGTGAACCTGTTCGCATTGCTAAAGATGTGCGCAATGTAAATAGAACTGTGGGAACAATGCTCGGTGCAGAAGTAACTCGACGATTTGGTGCAGAGGGGCTACCTGCTGGCACGATTGATATCACTCTGCATGGATCTGCCGGCCAATCACTCGGTGCATTTATTCCGCAAGGTCTCTCACTTCGACTTTATGGTGACTCAAATGACTATGTTGGAAAAGGCCTTTCAGGCGGACGCGTCGTTGTGCGACCTGATGAAAAGGCGAGCTTCCCATCGGAAGAGAACATCATCGCGGGAAATGTCATTGGCTATGGCGCTACGCGTGGTGAAATCCTCATTCGAGGAATTGTTGGCGAGCGTTTCTGCGTTCGAAATTCCGGAGCGACGGCAGTTGTCGAAGGAATTGGAGACCATGGGTGTGAATACATGACAGGGGGCCAAGTTTTGATTCTCGGTCGAACCGGTCGCAATTTTGCTGCAGGAATGTCAGGTGGTCGTGCATTCGTTCTCGATCTTGATGAACGCCTTGTGAATCCAGATATGGTCGACGTTCTTACACTTCCTGTTGATCAAGAAGAGACTGTGAAATCCATGTTGACACTCTTCCACGTAGAAACCGGATCTGTTGTCGCGCAAAAAATTCTTGCCGATTGGCAGAATGAAAAGATGAGAATCTCACTCGTTATGCCTCGTGATTATGCACGCGTACTTGCTGCAATGGAGCGGGCGCAACGAGAAGGACTTGATGTCGATAAAGTTGTAATGGAGGCAATCTAATGGCTGATCCAAAGGGTTTTATTAATGTCTCTCGACAGACTCCAACACGGCGTCCTATTGATGTTCGCATTCAAGACTGGAAAGAGGTCTATGAGCCTCAGGAGTTTGGAGTTCTTCAAAAGCAAGCAAGCCGTTGTATGGATTGCGGTATTCCGTTTTGCCATCAAGGCTGCCCACTTGGAAATCTCATTCCTGAATGGAATGACTTAATTTGGCGCGGGGAGAAGAAAGAAGCAATCGCCCGACTTCACGCAACAAACAATTTTCCTGAATTTACCGGTCGACTCTGCCCAGCGCCTTGCGAAACTGCATGCGTTGTAGGAGTCAATGGAGACCCTGTCACAATCAAGCAAGTAGAGCTTCGCACAATTGAAGAGGCCTTTGATTATGGCGATGTAAATCCATTGCCACCTGATCGACTCTCCGGAAAGACTGTCGCCGTTATTGGCTCGGGGCCTTCTGGGCTTGCCGCTGCACAACAACTCACACGTGCGGGGCACACAGTTGCGGTGTATGAACGCGCAGAAAAGGTCGGGGGACTTCTCCGATATGGAATTCCAGAATTTAAGATGGAAAAGCAGATCGTGGATCGCCGCATCACCCAAATGGAAGGTGAAGGAACGCGTTTCCGCTCTGGCGTTAATGTCGGAGTGGATATCACGGGCCAGCAACTACGAGCAAAATACGATGCAGTTGTCTTGGCTGTCGGTGCAACAAATTGGCGAGATATCAATGTTCCCGGTCGCGATCTCAAGGGAATTTATCAAGCGATGGAATTTCTTCCATGGGGCAACAAGCAAGCTCTTAATGAAATTTCAGGAGAACCTCCAATTAACACCCACGGAAAAGCTGTCATCATTCTTGGTGGCGGAGATACAGGTGCCGACTGTTTGGGAACTTCCATCCGTCAAGGGGCGGCGAGCGTCACGCAGCTTGAAATCATGCCTCGACCAACCGAAGAACGTCCATCTGCGCAACCATGGCCAACGTATCCAATGATCTATCGAGTCAGCAGCGCGCATGAAGAAGGCGGAGAGCGACTTTATGCCGTCTCCACCGAAGAATTTCTTGGCGATGAAAATGGAAATCTTCGAGCTATCAAACTTTCTGAAGTGGAATTCAAGAAGGAAAGTGGCAAGTTTGAGAAAGTTCCTGGATCTGAGAAGGAACTGAAGGCTGATTTCGTATTCCTTGCCATGGGATTTGTTGGTCCTGAGAAGAGTGAACTTCTTCAACAACTTGAAGTGGAATTTGATGAGCGTGGGAATATAAAACGTGACGAAAATTTTGCGACAAATATCGACGGAGTTTTTGTCGCTGGAGATGCAGGTCGTGGTCAATCTCTCATTGTTTGGGCAATCGCAGAAGGGCGAAGCGCAGCAGCTGCAGTTGACACTTATCTAGTCGGTGAGACGCAACTCCCATCACCTATTGAGCCTACGGCTCGACCACTCATGGTTTAGGCTGTCCTTATGCGTAGAGCGAAGATAGTTTGCACAATGGGTCCTGCAGTTGAAGCGCCTGAAAAGGTAGCCGAGCTGATTGCGGCTGGAATGAATATGGCTCGTCTTAACCTCTCACACGGGGGATATGAGGAGCATCAGACTCGACTTGATCGCGTCCGTGAAGCAGCGAAGAAATCTGGAAAGGCTGTTGCAATTCTTGTAGACCTTCAAGGGCCAAAGATTCGCCTTGCTCGATTCAAAGATGGCCCTCACGAACTATTTCGCGGCGATATTTTCACAATTACAACCGATGACGTTGAAGGAACTAAAGAGCGTTGCGGTACTACCTTCAAAGGACTCCCAGGGGATTGCAAAGCTGGGGATCGAATCCTGATTGATGACGGAAAGGTGGCAGTTGAAGTTGTCGAAGTAAAAGGCAACGATGTTGTCACAAAAGTTATCCAACCTGGGTTTGTCAGTAACAATAAGGGAATTAACCTTCCGGGAGTATCTGTCTCAGTCCCTGCACTTTCTGAGAAAGATAAAGAGGATCTTCGTTGGGGGCTTGCAGCAGGAGCAGATTTCATCGCACTCTCATTTGTTCGCAATGCAGCAGATATCGATGATGTTCATCGCATCATGGATGAAGTTGGAATCCGACGCCCGGTCATTGCAAAGATTGAAAAGCCTCAGGCTGTAGAAAACCTCGAAGAAATCGTCTCGGCATTTGATGGAATCATGGTTGCTCGCGGAGACCTTGGCGTGGAGATGCCTATTGAGGAAGTTCCACTTGTTCAGAAGCGTTGCGTGACTCTTGCTCGTGAGCAGGCAAAACCTGTCATCGTGGCAACACAGATGCTCGACTCTATGATTGTTAATTCAACTCCAACACGTGCCGAAGCAACAGACTGCGCAAATGCAGTGTTGGACGGTGCGGACGCGCTCATGCTTTCAGGTGAGACAAGTGTCGGAGCATTTCCGATTGAAGCTGTGACCGTCATGGGACGAATCATTGAGCGCACTGAAGAGGCGATGCTCGATCGAATCGCACCATTGCAACACCAGCCTCATACAAAGGGCGGGGCGATTACAAAGGCTGCGACTGAAGTCGGCGCTATCGTGGGCGCAAAGTATCTTGTTGCTTTTACTCAGAGCGGCGATTCAGCTCGTCGTATGTCCAGACTTCGTTCTCCAATTCCTATCCTTGCTCTCACTCCAGAAGTGCCGGTCTATAACCAACTCGCACTTTCTTGGGGGGTTGAGCCAATGATTACCCCATCTGTTGATCACACCGATGAGATGGTGAAGCAAGTTGATGCAATTCTCATCGATTCAGGTCGCGCCAAGAAGGGAGAGCCAGTCATGATTATCGCTGGCGCACCTCCAGGGATTCCAGGGTCGACAAATGCAATGCGTGTGCATGTTGTGGGGGATGCCGTAGACGGCATTGCTCCTGCCTATCGCAAGTAATTCGCCTCAATCAAGCTCTCGTTATAAACTCGCTACCGCAAGAGATGCCTCGGTACTCCAACGGTAGAGAGGGCGGACTCAAAATCCGCACAGTGTCGGTTCAAATCCGACTCGAGGCACGTGAATAAATCTGCAGAAGAGAGCGCTCGAGTTTCTGCGCGCATTCTTGTTGCAGAAGATGAAGCAATCATTCGACTCGATCTCGTCGAAATGCTTCGAGAAGCAGGTTATGACGTTGTTGCAGAAGCAACAAATGGGGTCGAAGCAATTGCTCTTGCAAAGGAACATAACCCTGATCTTGCAATTCTCGATGTGAAAATGCCAGAACTGGATGGAATTTCTGCCGCCGAGCAAATTATTGAGATCGCCCCCGTTCTCATGCTGACTGCATTTAGCCAGCGAGAACTTGTTGAGCGTGCTCGTGATGCTGGCGCAATGGCATATGTTGTAAAACCTTTTAGCATCTCAGATTTGGTACCTGCCATCGAGATTGCGATAAGCCGCCATGCCCAGATGAAGAGTTTGGCCGAGGAAGTTGCCGATCTTCATGAACGTCTTGAAACTCGGAAAATTATTGATCGCGCCAAAGGTATTTTGATGGCGGCCCTAAATCTCTCCGAGCCAGCTGCCTTTAGCTGGATTCAGCGAGCCGCTATGGATCGACGTATTTCTATGAAGGAAGTTGCCCAGGCGGTCATATCCCCTGATGCGGTTCCAGAGAAGTAGTGGCACTAACGAGTTCTCTTCCATAGGCTCAAAATTGCATTCGTAACAAAAACTTAACCTCCTTTGCAGGCTAAATAGCCCCCTGGCCGTTGAGGATTTCCCCGCACCCCTATAACCTTTCACCCTCCCTGTCCCGGGACGACTGGAAACAATTAGGAAGGTATACCTAACGACTATGACAAAACTCAATCGTTTTGTGAGCGTTGTTGCTGCTGCAGGACTTGCAGCAACTGCTCTCGTAGCTGGAACCATCACATCTGCTGATGCCGCTACAAAGACACTTGTTATCTCAAGCGACTTGCCTCTTCAAGGTTCAGCATTTGATTCAAATGACTCAACCAACAAGGCAATCGAGTTGTACTTGAAGTCAATCAATTACACAGCTGGCAAGTACAAGGTTTCATTCAAGAAGTACGATGATGCAACAGCTGCTGCTGGCTCATGGGATGCTGCTAAGTGTGCAGCAAACGCACAAGCTCACGTAGCAAACAAGGCTGAAGTTGCCGTTATGGGAACTTACAACTCAGGTTGCGCAAAGATCATCGTTCCTGTTCTTAACCAGGATCCAAAGGGCCCAATGCTCATGGTTTCTGATGCAAACACAAACCCAGGCCTCACAAAGGCTTGGAACCCAGGTGAGCCTGATGTTTACTACCCAAATGGCGTACGTAACTATGCTCGCGTATGTACAACAGATGACAACCAAGGTTCAGCTGCTGCACAGTTTGCAAAGTCAATCGGCATCAGCAAGGTTTATGTTTTGAACGATACTCAGACCTACGGTCAAGGTGTTGCTCAGGCATTTACAACTGAAGCAAAGAAGATCGGTCTAACCGTTCTTTCTTCAGGTGCAACTGGTGAAGGTTGGGATGCAAAGCAGTCCGACTACACAGCTCTTTTCACAAAGATCAAAGCTCTTAACCCTGACATGGTCTACGTTGGCGGAATCTTCGACAACAATGGTGGACAGCTTGTAAAGGATAAGGTCGCAGTTCTTGGCGATAACACAAAGGTGAAGTTCATGGGTCCAGATGGATTCACAGGCTACCCAGATCTCAATAAGATGCCAGAAGCACAAGGTATGTACCTCAGCTTCGCAGGTCTTTCAACAGACCTTCTTCTTGCTAACGATCCAAAGGGTGCAGGCGCAACCTTCGTTAAGTCATACAAGAAGGCATACGGCAAGGATCCAGTAGGTTCTTACCCACTTTACGGCGTAGCTGCAGTTCAAATTATCTTGGCTGCTATCGCTAAGTCAGATGGAACACGTAAGGGTGTTAACAACGCTGTCTTCTCTGGTTCAGGAATCTCAATTCCTGCAAAGCAGTCAGTACTTGGTAAGGAGCTGAAGATCAGCACACTTTCAGGTGACACACTTGCAAAGGACATCACGATCGAAGTAATCAAGAACAACGACGAGACAACCCTTAAGGCTTGGACCGTTAAGTAATCGCTTGATTGAGAGCAATCTCAAGATGGGTGGGGCTTGCATTTGCAGGCCCCATTCATCTGTTTATCTAGTTGTGCAGTAATTGGTAATTTCTTAGAATTTCTTAAACATTAATTCATTATTCTCGAAGAAGAGGTCCTAGTGGCTAACACAAGTTACAAAGCCCGACAGGCTCGACGTGTCATTATCGAGCGGACGTTTGGAGTCGCAATTCTTGCGCTCATGTTGTTCTGGCTTGTCATGAATTTCATTAAGTCTCCGTCGCAGTTTGCAGAAGTTTCCTTAATCGGACTTTCAAACGGAATCCTTTACGCTCTGATTGCCTTGGGTTACACACTGGTGTACGGCATCATCGAGCTCATTAACTTTGCACATGGAGACCTCTTCATGCTTGGCGGACTCTTCTCGGCACACTTCATTGCACTCTGGTTCCACCAGACAAAATCAAGCCCGATGGGCTGGGTTGTCTTCGCACTCGCACTCTTTTCGGTGATGGCATTCTGTGCAGGAATCAATGTGATGATTGAGCGTTTTGCTTACCGACGTCTTCGTCGGGCACCAAAGCTTGCCCCACTTATCACAGCTGTTGGCGTCTCTTTCATGATCCAATTTGTTGGTCTTCGTTGGAACGGTTCTGGACAAAAGACCTGGAATAGCGTGCTTCCTTCAGGGCACCTCATGCTTGGCTCCGTGAAGCTCCCATACACAACGCTGATCTCCTTTGCTGTGACAATTCCAATTCTTCTGGCACTGACATTTATTGTCACAAAGACGCGTCAAGGAAAGGCAATGCGCGCAACCGCACAAGATCAAGATGCTTCTCGATTGATGGGTATCAATGTCAATCGCACCATCGCTTTCACCTTCGCTCTTGGTGGAGCGCTTGCAGGAGTTGCTGGATTGCTGTTCCAACAGACTCGTGGCTTAACGTCCTACAACCTTGGTTACCAACTTGGCTTGATTGCATTTACTTCCGCAGTTTTGGGCGGAATTGGCAATCTTGCAGGAGCGGTACTCGGTGCAATTTTGATTGGATTGATTCAGGGACTCAACGATGGACTTCCAATTGGACTGGGCCAGCAGTGGTCGCAGACCGTGGTCTTCTCCATCCTTATTCTTCTGATGGTATTTAAACCTGCAGGCCTACTCGGCAAGCAAGTAACGGAAAAGGTGTAATCCCATGGCCATTTCACTTCTTAAGCGTTCAAAAACTTCAGGAAAGAAGAAGCAGAAGAGCCCAGCAAGTGCTCGTCAATGGGCCATCTCCCTCACAATCGTTGCAATCGCAATTTGGGCATTCTTTACCTATCTCTTTGATAAGACACCTGATGCAGTTCAAGCGTGGTTCCAGGTTTGGCTTCCGCCTTCAACGCTCAATGAATCTCTTGTTTGGGTGATTTGTGCACTCGGTCTCAACATTGTTGTTGGCTACGCCGGTCTACTCGATCTTGGTTTCGTTGCCTTCTGGGCATTTGGTGGTTATGCAGCCGGTTGGTTCATGTCCGGTTTCTTCCATCAAGTAAATATTCACTTCGGGTCAATGAGTGCAAATACCATTCCTGGTATCCACCTCTCCTTCTGGCTCGTGATGGTAATCGCCGCTCTCATCGCCGGATTCTTTGGAATCATTATTGGTGCACCAACACTTCGTCTGAAAAGTGATTATCTAGCCCTGGTAACCCTAGGTTTTGGTGAGATCATTCCGCAGGTATTTACGAATGGTGAAAATATCGGTGGATTCAATCTTTCAAACGGAACAAAGGGAATCTCCCCAATCGATGCAATCGGAGTCTTCGGTAAGCGTCTTGGACCTTTCGATCTTGGCTGGAAATTCTTAATCTACTTCTTCCTTGCTGCATGCATGGTCTTTGTCTCTCTCCGTATTCGAGGAGGACGTCTTGGCCGTGCTTGGCTGGCTATTCGTGAAGATGAACTTGCAGCGAGCATGATGGGAGTTCCATTAATGCGCACAAAGCTCACTGCATATGCAGTTGGTGCTTTCTCCGGAGGTATCGGTGGCGCCGTCTATGCTACACACGTCAATGGAATCTTCGCTGAACGTTTCAATTTCTCGATTTCCATCATCCTTCTTGCGATGGTTGTTCTTGGCGGAATGGGAAATGTCTGGGGAGTTATCGTTGGAGCGCTTTTGATGGCATGGATCAACGCAACTGGACTACCAGCCGTTGGTGACACCTTCAATAACACCTTCCATACCCAAATCAATTTCCCTTCATACAACTTCCTTCTCTTTGGAGGAATCTTGGTTCTTATGATGCTCTTTAAGCGTGATGGCCTCTTGCCAGAAGCGCGGCTAAAGATGATCTCTCATGAGAACGATGACGATACTTCGAATACAGGAGGTCACTAATCATGGGTTCTATTCTTAACGCAGAACACATAACTGTTGAATTTGGTGGCCTTGTCGCCGTCAACGATGTCTCGTTTGATATTCCCGAAAAGGGAATTGTTAGCCTCATCGGGCCAAACGGTGCAGGAAAAACAACATTCTTTAATATTCTCACTGGCCTCTACAAACCAACGTCTGGTCACGTTATGTATGACGGATCTGAAATCACTGCGCTTGTACCTCACAAGATTGCTGCAGGAGGAGTTGCCCGTACATTCCAGAACATTCGACTTTTCGGTTCTATGACCGCCGAGGAAAATGTCATGGTTGCGATGCACTCTCATCTCAAGGCATCTCTTGCAAGCACAATTTTGGGTCTTCCATCTCAACGCCGCGAAGAAAAGGCAGCTCGTGAAGAGGCTCGCGCCCTCCTTGAGTTTGTTGGTATCGGGAAGACTGCAACAGAGTTTGCTCGAAATCTTTCATACGGAGATCAACGTCGCCTTGAAGTTGCTCGCGCACTTGCACTTCGTCCAAAGGTTCTTCTTTTGGATGAGCCAACAGCTGGAATGAACCCGCAAGAGTCTGCTGTATTTGTGGAATTTGTTCACCGAATTCGCGACGAAAAGGGAATTTCTATTCTTCTGATCGAACACGACATGGCTGTTGTCATGAAGGTCTCTGAGCGAATCACAGTACTTGATCGCGGAGAAAAGATTGCCGAAGGAACTCCAGCAGAAATCAAATCTAATCCACGTGTTATTGAGGCCTATCTCGGTAAAGGTGTGGGGGCAGGACACTAATGTTAAAAATCGATAATCTTGAAGTTGCCTACGGAAATATTAAGGCTATTAAAGGAATCTCCCTTGAAGTAAATGAGGGCGAGATTGTTACCCTTATTGGTTCAAATGGCGCAGGCAAATCCACAACCCTTCGTGCAATCTCTGGTCTTCTGAAGCCTCGTAGCGGATCGATCACCTTTATGGGCGAACGCATTGATGGTTTGGAAGGTCACGACGTTGTCAAAAAGGGGATCTGCCATTCACCTGAAGGCCGACGCATTTTTCCTCGTATGACCGTTGATGAGAACTTGGATCTCGGTGCTTTCTTGCGAAATGATAAAGATGCGATTGCCGCAGATAAAGAGAGAGTTCTAGAACTCTTCCCTCGCCTTCGCGAAAGAATCACTCAAAAATCAGGCACCATGTCAGGCGGAGAGCAGCAGATGCTGGCAGTTGGTCGCGCATTGATGGGTCAGCCAAAGCTTCTCATCCTCGATGAACCTTCAATGGGTCTTGCTCCCGTATTAGTTGATTTGATCTTTGAAACCATTCAAAAGATTAATCAGCAAGGAACAACGATTCTTCTTGTTGAACAAAATGCTCTTGCTGCACTCAGCGTTGCACAGCGTGCATACGTGCTTGAATCCGGCGTCATCAAGATGAGCGGTAATGCAAAGGATCTTCAGTCAGATCCAGAAGTTACAAAGGCTTATTTGGGCGGCTAAGAACGTTCAGAAAGTATGAGACAGGTGATTCGCGCCGTACAGGTGCGGTCACCTTTTTCATTTGTTATCACAATGTCATAACAGCACATGGTCTTTCCCAGAGAGACGGGTGTGGCAACTGCTGTAACAAAGCCACTTACCGCTGACTTGTGGTGAGTCGCATTGATGTCAACACCAACTATTCGACGCTCTGGCCCTGCATGAAGTTGTGTTCCGATGGATCCAAGACTTTCGGCAAGAACAACGTTGGCTCCACCATGCAGCAAGCCAATAGGTTGAGTATTTCCTTCAACAGGCATACGAGCTACAAGTCGTTGAGGGGATGCTTCGAGAAGCTCAATTCCCATTTTCTTGTCGAGGGCTCCTTGGCCACGTTCGCGAAGTAGATCCATGTAATCAGGAGTGTCATGTGCCATGGAGTGAGTCTATTCGCAGGGCAAGCCACCTACAATCAGCCACGTGAAGCGCTTACTGCTTGTAGATGGCCATTCTTTGGCCTATCGCGCTTTCTATGCGTTGCCTGTTGAAAATTTTGGCACCTCTCAAGGTCAGCCGACAAATGCCATATATGGATTCACATCCATGCTTCTCAATCTCATTCGGGATGAAAAACCTACACATATTGCAGTGGCTTTCGATGTCTCGCGAAAGACATTTCGATCTGAGAAATTTCCCGAATACAAAGCTCAGCGGGCCAAGACTCCGGATGAGTTTAGATCTCAAATGGATTATCTCTTCCAAATGGTTGCCGCTCTTGGAATTCGTTCATTTGCTATTGAAGGATTTGAGGCCGATGACATCATCGCCACTTTTGCAAAGGCTGCAGAGAAGGAGAATTTTGAGGTCTTAATCTCAACGGGAGATAGGGATTCATTCCAGTTGATTTCGCAGAGCATAACCGTCCTCTATCCTCGCAAAGGAATGTCAGATCTTGCACGCATGACTCCGGCGGCCGTGGAGGAGAAGTATGGCCTCACACCAAGTCAGTATCACGACTTCGCAGCCCTTCGTGGAGATCCAAGCGATAATTTACCGTCAGTACCAGGCGTGGGTGAAAAGACCGCAACAAAATGGATTCAAGAGTATGGGGATATAAAGGGCTTGGTTTTGCACGCGGAGGAGATTCCTGGAAAAGCAGGGGAATCGCTTCGAGCAAATCTTGAAAGCGTAAAACTTAATCACGAATTGACTCAGCTCATTCATGATGTGGATGTGAAAGCAACAGTTGATGAACTTGAATGGAAATCTTTCAATACATCCGATGTCGCTCACTTGCTCGATCAATTGGAGATTAAAGCTCTTCGTGATCGGATCAAGGAAATGGGAAATGGTGAAGATGTGCCAGCACCCTTGCAAAAGTCTGAAGTTTCAAGCAAAGAGGTTTCCTCAAAGGATATTGACCTAGCCGTTTCCCAAGCGAAATTGCCGGTAGCCCTACATGTAAATATTGTTGATGGGAAAATTGCAGGTTATGCAGTGTCGCTCACAGCCGATGAAGTATTGAGTGATTCATCAGGGAAGCCGGGGAAGTGGTTTTCTGATCCCTCTGTAAGAAAGATTGTCCACGGCGCAAAGTTGATCTCGCGATACACAGAAATCGCGGGTGTGGATTTTGATACAGAGCTGGCAGCATATTTAATCAATCCGGGTGGGCGAAACTTAGAGATTGAAGACCTTGTCGAACGCTATCTTGGTCTTCACCTTCAGGGCGAAGGAGAAGATCTCTTCTCCACATTTTCGGCGACCCACACAGCGCATTTGCATTCACTTCGACCCTTATTGGAAAAGGAGATTTCCGAGCGCGGGATGACCTCGCTTCTTGAAGATCTTGAACTTCCAACATCTCTTCTTCTTGCAGAGATGGAGGCGACGGGAATTGCTGTTGATAGACCACACCTTGAGGAGCTTGTAAGTTTTTTCCGGAGCGAAGTAGCCGAAGCTACAGCTGAGGCCCATAAACATGCGGGTAGAGAATTTAACGTTGGCTCGCCCAAGCAATTACAGGTTGTCCTATTCGATGAGTTAAAACTTCCTAAGACAAAGAAGATTAAGACTGGGTTTACAACAGATGCCGAGAGTCTGGAATGGCTTGCGGAAAAGACTGGCCATCCAGTTTTAAAGTGTCTTCTTCGCATCCGCGAAACAAGTAAATTGATGACAACTATCGATGGTTTGATCTCGGCGACCTCGCATGACAATCGCATTCACACAACATTTCAACAAACAACAACTGCAACAGGCAGGCTTTCATCCACCGACCCTAATCTTCAAAATATCCCTGTCCGAACCGAAGAAGGTCGAAAGATTCGTGATTGCTTTATAGCGGCAGATCCTTTCACCGAGATATTGACTGCCGACTACAGCCAAATCGAAATGCGTATCATGGCGCACTTATCAAAGGATGCAGGGTTAACCGAAGCATTTAAGTCTGGCGAAGATCTCCATAACACCGTTGCATCGCGAGTCTTTGGAGTCAAGAGCACTGAGGTGGATGCCGAAATGCGTCGCCAGATTAAAGCAATGTCCTATGGATTGGCATACGGGCTCTCTGCATTTGGTCTTTCGCAGCAACTGGATTTATCCCCAACTGAAGCATCCGCCCTTATGAACCAATATTTTGAACGATTCGGTGGGATCCAGGATTATTTGAAGACTGTTGTAGAGCATGCGCGAAAGGTTGGATATACCGAGACAATTTTGGGGCGCCGTCGCTATCTTCCAGATTTATCCAGCGACAATCGACAGCGCCGTGAGACTGCCGAACGCATGGCGCTTAATGCACCTATCCAAGGATCTGCTGCTGACATTATTAAGGTTGCAATGCTCCAGGTTCATGAGTCGATGGTTAAAGCGAAAGTAAAGTCTCGGTTACTTCTTCAAGTACACGATGAATTGATTATCGAGTTAGCACCCGGAGAAAAAGAGATCGTCTCTCAGATTGTCCGTGATGGTATGGAGGGAGCGGTAAAACTTTCACTTCCATTGGCCGTCAATATCGGAACGGGAAAAAGTTGGGATCTAGCAGCTCACTAGTCGTTTGTAATGTGCTTTCGATTCGCCCGTTGTAGATAGCGTTGACCCGAAAAGGTGATAACCGCGCCAATCACGACGCTGGTACTTGAGAGTGCAAAGCAGAATTGCGGGCTTATAGATTCAGAGAGTGAACCACCGATAGCACTTCCGACTGCCGCCGCACTTCCTTCAATCATCCACATCCACCCGAGAGCGGAGGCCGCTGCACCCTTTGGCCTAATGAATTCGAGCATTTCTAAGTAAAAGACTTGTTGAGCTCCAATGAAAAGACCAAGAACACCACCGATGAGCATCAAACTCCATCCGGGAGTTGTGAAAGCAAGGGGCAGTGCTGCAAGTGTCCAAAAAATGTAATTTCTTTTGAATGCTTGAAGGGGAGTCCAGTGTTTTCCAATAGTTCCTGCGATCAGACTGCCAATAATCATCGTAGAAGATTGAATAGCCAGAATAATTGAGGTCATTTTTGGGACGCTTTGAATTGTCGTAAAAGCAGGAAGGGCGATTGAAAAGATTCCATTGCCCAGACCAATGAAGAGTCCTTCAAATGCCAAGAGTCGAATTCCCGGAATTCTAAAGAGTTTCATCTCGGATGGACTCTTCATTTCAGGAATCCAGCGATTCACGACCTCCAGAAATGAGATGGAAATGCCGCCTATCAAAAGTGAGAGCGAACAGAGTGTGAGCGCGAACCCGGGATGCGATGAGAGTGCGAGAGCTGTAACCGCAAGTGGCCCAAGAATTGCAGCGATCTCCATTGAAGATGAGTCGATCGCATAAGCGGTTCTTAAAGTTGCTTGTGGAACGATCGAACGCCACAAAGGTCGAACAGAGAGATTGATGGGTGGGGCACAAATTCCAAGAAGGATTGCCGATCCAAGTAGCAAACTTTTGCTGTGGGATGCGTTGACGAAAAGTATGGAGATTGCGTAGGCAGGAACAAATGAGCGAAGAGGCCATTTCAAACCGTATTTATCAAGAAGTGCTGCTCGTACACCCGTCGTGAGTGAGCCGGCGATTCCATTGGCTCCTGCAGCAAATCCTGCGACGGAGATGGAATGCGTTTCATGGTAGACCTTGAAGTAAAGACCCAGCCCAATCATTCCGTAGGCGAATCGGGCGGGAAGTGCGGCCAGCAAGAGGGATTTGGCGCCTGGAGTCTTGAGAAAGAGCAGATATTCGCGCACGAGCGCACTTTACTGCCCGCGGCGCTCGTTTTGACCGCTTCATTCCTGCGCAAGTACCCTAGGGCACTCAGTCCACCAGGGTCTGACCTCTCCAACTTCTGTATAGGAGGCGGGGGAGTTACCTACTACATCTATCCACCTACGGAGCAACTTGAGCACTCAGATCACAATTAACGATGTCGGAACAGCAGAAGATTTTCTCGCGGCAATCGAAGGAACAATAAAGAATTTTAACGACGGAGACTTGGTCTCGGGAATTGTCGTACAAGTAGACCGCGAAGAGGTACTTCTCGATATTGGTTACAAGACTGAAGGCGTAATTCCTTCACGTGAACTTTCTATTCGCCACGATGCTGATCCTTCAGAGATCGTAAAACTTGGCGATCGCGTTGAAGCGCTCGTACTCCAGAAGGAAGACAAAGAAGGTCGCCTCATCCTTTCCAAGAAGCGTGCTCAATACGAGCGTGCATGGGGAGAGATCGAAGGCAAAAAGGAACGCGACGAAGTTGTCACTGGTGTTGTCATTGAGGTTGTTAAGGGTGGCTTGATCGTTGATATCGGTCTACGCGGGTTCCTTCCAGCATCATTGGTTGAAATGCGCCGCGTACGCGATCTCACTCCTTACATTGGTAAGACTGTTGAAGCTCGCATCATCGAACTTGATAAGAACCGTAACAACGTCGTTCTATCTCGTCGTGCATACCTCGAACAGACACAATCAGAATCTCGCACAACATTCCTGAACCAGCTCACAAAGGGCCAAGTTCGCACAGGCGTTGTTTCATCTATCGTAAACTTCGGTGCTTTCGTTGACCTTGGTGGCGTAGATGGTCTTGTTCACGTTTCAGAGCTTTCATGGAAGCACATTGATCATCCAAGCGAAGTTGTCGAAGTGGGCGATGAAGTTACTGTTGAAGTTCTTGAAGTTGATTTTGAACGCGAGCGCGTTTCATTGTCTCTAAAGGCAACACAGGAAGATCCGTGGCAAGCATTTGCTCGCACACACACCATTAACCAAGTTGTTCCTGGTGAAGTAACAAAGCTTGTTCCATTCGGCGCATTTATCCGCGTATTCGAAGGAATTGAAGGCCTTGTTCATATTTCAGAGTTGGCTGAACGCCACGTTGAAATCCCAGAGCAGGTTGTCCAGGTTGGCGATTCATTGTTTGTTAAGATCATTGATATCGACCTAGAGCGTCGCCGTATCTCACTTTCACTTAAGCAAGCAAATGAAGGCCACGAAGTCGAAGTTGAGGCATTTGATCCAACTCAATATGGAATGGCAGCTCGCTACGATGCAGAAGGCAACTTCATCTACCCAGAAGGTTTCGACGCAGACTCACAAGAGTGGCGCCCTGGTTTTGAATCCCAACGCGAAGAGTGGGAGCGTCAATATGCTGAAGCTCAAGCTCGCTTTATTGCTCACAAGAAGCAAAAGGATGAGGCACGTGCCGCAGATGTAGCTGCCGAAACAGCCGCACCTGCTGCCGAGTAAATCTCCCAGCGCATCTGCTGCCAGACCTTCTGGCACATAGAGTTAAAGGCCCTGACTTCGGTCGGGGCCTTTTTCATTTCTCACGCGTCGGTAGATAGGCTGACGCCATGTTGATTGTGGCACTTACCGGAGGAATAGGGTCGGGAAAGTCTCATGCCGGTGGCTACTTTCAGAATCTTGGTGCAATAGTTGTGGATTCTGATCAACTCGCTCGGGATGTCATTGAACGCGGCACGCCGGGATTTGATGAGGTCATCAATCGCTTTGGTGACGCAATCCTGACTGAGGGAGATATTGATCGAAGGAAGTTGGGTGAAATTGTTTTTGAAGATTCACAGGCCCGAGTTGATTTGGAATCGATTATCCATCCGCGGATTCAAGCCACATTCAGTGAACTAGTCGCGCAAGCCCCAGAGGACTCCATCATCATTAATCAAATCCCACTCCTGGTTGAAACCGGGGGGATGGATCGCTTTGATCGCATCATCACCGTTATCTCAACGCGAGAAAAACGGGTTGAGCGCCTTAAAGCCCGCGGCATGTCAAACAGTGAAATCACTCGTCGAATGCAATCTCAGGTAAGCGATGAAGAGCGCATAGAAATTTCTGACTTCATCATCGAAAACCATGGCAACGAAGAGAATCTCTTGCGAGAAGTAGAAGCAGTGTATTCAGAACTTCTTGCGGAAATGAAGTTATGAGACCAATCTCAGATTTACAACGAACTGTCAGCCCATTCGAGGTAATCAGTGATTACATACCATCGGGTGACCAACCAGCAGCAATTGCAGAGATTGCAAAGAGAATTGAAGCTGGAGAGAAGGATGTCGTTCTTCTTGGCGCCACAGGTACGGGAAAATCCGCTACAACGGCCTGGCTGATAGAAAAACTGCAAAGACCTACTCTCGTTATGGCACCCAATAAGACTCTGGCAGCCCAACTCGCAAATGAATTTAGAGAATTGTTGCCAAATAATGCAGTCGAATATTTTGTTTCTTATTATGACTACTACCAACCTGAAGCGTATGTACCGCAATCGGATACATTTATCGAAAAGGATTCATCTGTCAATGATGAGGTCGAGCGACTTCGCCACTCAGCGACAAACGCTCTCCTCACTCGAAGAGATGTAATTGTCGTTGCGACGGTTTCATGTATTTATGGTTTAGGTACACCTCAGGAATATATCGATCGCATGGTCCGACTTCGCGTTGGTGACTCCATGGAAAGAAATTCTCTTCTTCGCAAGTTTGTTGACATTCAATATAAGCGGAACGATATGGCTTTTGAGCGGGGAACTTTCCGAGTTCGGGGAGACACCATTGAAATTATCCCTATGTATGAGGAACTTGCTGTTCGAATTGAAATGTTTGGTGATGAAATCGAAAGACTCACAACACTTCATCCTCTGACAGGCGAGATTATTCGCGATGAAAGTGAAATGTATATCTTTCCCGCAAGTCACTACGCAGCCGGTCCTGAAACCATGAAGCGAGCAATGGGTGGTATTGAAGCTGAAATGGAAGAACGAGTACGACTCTTCGAGAAGCAAGGAAAACTTCTAGAGGCTCAGCGCCTTCGGATGCGCACCACATTTGACCTTGAAATGATTCAACAACTGGGCTTCTGTTCCGGAATTGAAAACTATTCTCGTCATATCGACGATCGTGACCCGGGATCGCCTCCCAATTGTCTGCTTGACTATTTCCCAGAAGACTTTCTTGTGGTCATCGATGAGTCGCACGTAACCGTCCCGCAGATTGGTGCAATGCATGAAGGTGATGCCGCGCGTAAGCGAACCTTGGTCGAACACGGTTTCCGCCTACCTAGCGCAATGGATAACAGACCACTCCGCTTTGACGAGTTCGAAGAGCGAAAAGGCCAAACAATCTACCTCTCGGCAACGCCAGGAAAATATGAGATGGCCAAGGTTGGTGGTGACGTAGTAGAACAGGTGATTCGACCAACCGGACTTGTGGATCCACAGATTATTGTGAAGCCTATTAAGGGCCAGATTGATGATCTCGTAGCAGAGATTAGAAAACGATCAGAGAAGAATGAACGAGTTCTTGTAACGACCCTGACAAAGAAGATGTCAGAAGATTTGACTGAATATCTTGGGGGATTAGGAATAAAAGTTCAGTATCTTCACTCAGAAGTAGATACCCTGCGCAGAGTTGAACTCTTGCGGGAACTTCGCATGGGCGAGTTTGATGTCCTTATCGGAATCAATTTGCTCAGAGAAGGTTTGGATCTTCCAGAGGTTTCACTTGTCGCAATTCTTGATGCCGACAAAGAAGGATTCTTGAGATCAACAACTTCTCTCATTCAGACTATCGGCCGAGCAGCTCGAAATGTCTCGGGAGAAGTACATATGTATGCCGATAACATGACAAAATCCATGGTTGCTGCCATCGATGAGACAAATCGTCGCAGAGAGAAACAGGTCGCCTACAACACAGCAAACGGGATCGATCCGACCCCACTTCGGAAGAAGATTGCAGATATAACTGATTTAATAGCAAAAGAGATAGAAGACACAGAAGAGACGCTTCCTTGGGGGAAGAAGGGGGCTCTGGTAAGTGCCGGAATTACACCTCGAGATACAACGTCTATGCCTCGGCAGGAACTCCGTGCTCTCATAGACTCGCTCACTGACCAAATGAAGAGCGCAGCAGGAGATCTTCAATTTGAGGTTGCTGCTAAGTTGCGCGATGAGATTAGAATCCTCAAGAAAGAACTACGGAGCATGGAAGAGGCTGGTGTATGAGCGCAGATCGTCTTGTCGTTCGCGGAGCCCGCGAGCACAATTTAAAGAATGTCTCTATTGATCTGCCTCGTAATGCACTCATAGTTTTTACTGGTCTCTCTGGCTCAGGAAAATCTTCACTCGCCTTTGACACGATATTCGCCGAAGGTCAGCGTCGCTATGTGGAGTCTCTCTCGGCATATGCGCGTCAATTTCTAGGTCAAATGGATAAGCCTGATGTTGATTTTATTGAAGGCCTTTCTCCTGCTGTTTCGATTGACCAAAAATCAACAAATCGAAATCCGCGCTCTACAGTAGGAACAATTACCGAGGTTTATGACTATCTCAGGCTTTTGTATGCACGTGCTGGGCGCCCGCATTGCCCAAAATGTGGAAAAGCAATTGCAAAGCAGACTCCTCAAAATATCGTTGATCAAATTTTGGCCCTCGAGGAAGGGATACGGTTCCAAGTTCTTGCCCCGGTAGTGAGAGCTCGAAAAGGCGAGTTTCTCGACCTTTTCAAAGAATTTACAACTCAAGGATTTTCCCGAGCTCGAGTCGACGGAATTGTTTATCCGTTAGCGGAAATTCCAAAATTGAAAAAGCAAGATAAGCACACAATTGAAGTTGTAGTTGATCGACTTGCGGTAAAGCCAGATGCAAAAACACGCCTGACTGACTCTGTAGAAACAGCTCTCAAATTGGCAAATGGTCTTGTAATTCTTGATTTTGTTGACCTTGACGCCAAAAAAAGTGAAAAAGAAAAAGTATTTAGTGAGCATATGGCTTGCCATGATTGTGAGCTCTCTTTTGAAGAGATGGAGCCACGTTCCTTCTCTTTCAATTCACCATTTGGAGCATGTCCAGAATGCACAGGTATAGGTACTCGTCTGGAAGTTGATGAAGAACTTGTCATACCCGACGATTCGATCTCCATTTATGAAGGTGCAATCGCTCCATGGTCAGGTGGTCAGTCCTCTGATTATTTTGAGCGCCTATTAGAAGCCCTTGCGAAGGACATCACATTCTCCTTGGATGTTCCATGGAAGAAGATTTCAGCTAAATCTCGTGATGCAATCCTGCATGGTTATGAATACGAAATTAAGATGAAGTACAAGGGTCGCTACGGGACCAAGAATTACACGACGGGCTTTGAAGGAGTCATTCCATTTATCCACCGTCGCCATTCGGAGACTGATAGTGACTACAGTCGTGAAAAGTATGAGGCGTATATGCGAGAGACACCATGCCCTTCATGTAAAGGTGCACGGTTAAAACCAGAAGTTCTTGCAGTAACACTGGGTGGAAAGAGTATTGCGCAGGTTTGCGAACTCTCGATCGGAGAATGTGCAGATTTTCTCAAAAAGATTTCCTTGAATGCTCGAGAGAAGAAAATTGCAGAACGGGTCTTGAAGGAAGTTCACGCTCGTCTTGGATTCCTTCTTGATGTGGGTCTGGATTATCTCTCGCTCGAACGTGGTGCAGTGACTCTTTCAGGAGGTGAAGCGCAGCGCATTCGTCTTGCAACGCAAATTGGTTCCGGACTTGTCGGTGTTCTCTATGTACTTGATGAGCCAAGCATCGGCCTTCATCAACGAGATAATCGTCGCCTGATTGACACATTGACGCGATTGAGAGACCTTGGAAACACCCTCATTGTCGTAGAGCACGACGAAGATACGATTCGTACAGCGGACTGGATTGTAGATATTGGTCCTGGGGCTGGAGAACACGGCGGAAAAGTAGTCTCATCTGGCGATTACGAGTCTTTGATTAATGCGAAAGATTCCATAACGGGTGCGTATCTTTCGGGACGAACAAAGATTGAGATTCCAGAGTCGCGTAGACCGCAAGAAAAGGGTCGCGAACTCACCGTCAAGGAAGCAAAAGAGAATAATCTTCAGAATATTTCCGTCACATTTCCACTTGGAAATTTTGTAGCAGTCACTGGCGTCAGTGGTTCCGGAAAGTCCACTCTTGTAAATGACATTCTTTACTCAGTTCTTGCTAACAAACTTAATGGCGCGCGTATCGTGCCGGGCCGACATCGTTCAATTTCGGGGCTAGAAAATCTCGACAAAGTTGTACATGTCGATCAATCGCCCATCGGCCGGACTCCTCGTTCCAATCCTGCTACGTACACCGGTGTCTTTGACAAGATTCGAGCGCTCTTCGCTGAAACTGCCGAAGCAAAGATTCGCGGGTACCAACAAGGCCGATTCTCGTTTAACGTCAAGGGTGGTCGATGCGAGAATTGTGCAGGAGATGGCACCATCACCATTGAAATGAACTTTTTGCCTGATGTATATGTTCCATGCGAAGTCTGTCATGGAGCGAGATATAACCGAGAAACTCTTGAAGTACATTACAAGGGCAAGACGATTGCACAGGTTCTTGATATGCCGATCGAAGAGGCAAGCGCCTTTTTCGAGTCAGTCCCTGCTATTTCACGGTTCCTCAAGACACTCAATGATGTTGGCTTGGGTTATGTACGTCTTGGTCAATCAGCTCCGACCCTTTCTGGGGGAGAAGCTCAACGTGTCAAACTTGCTACAGAACTTCAACGCAGGTCAACAGGCCGCACTATTTACGTTTTGGATGAACCTACAACGGGACTTCACTTTGAAGATGTTCGCAAACTTTTGATTGTGTTGAATCGTTTGGTGGATTCAGGAAATACAGTAATTGTCATCGAACATAATCTTGATGTTATCAAATGCGCTGATTGGGTCATTGACATGGGTCCAGAAGGTGGATCTGGGGGAGGTCTTGTAATCGCTGAGGGAACACCAGAACAAGTTTCGAAGAATAAGGCGAGTTATACAGGTCAGTTCTTGGCACCAATGTTGAAGGCAAAGTAAATAATTTGAAATGAACGATCCTCAGAGCTATCGTCCAAAAAATATTCCAACTGACCCCGGTGTCTATCGCTTCTTTGACAAAGATGATCGGGTTATCTATGTCGGCAAGGCGAAGAATCTTAAGAATCGGCTCAATAGTTACTTTGGATCAAATCTTGCCACTAAGACATATCGCATGGTTCACACAGCCAGCCGAGTTGACTGGACCGTTGTTGATACTGAGGTTGAAGCCCTTCAGCTTGAATACACATGGATAAAATCAGAAAATCCACATTTTAATGTTCAATTTAAGGACGATAAGTCATATCCATACGTGGCCATCAGCCTCAATGAAGAGTTCCCGAAAATGTATATCTCGCGCCAAAGGAAGATAAAGGGCGTTAAATACTTTGGCCCTTTTGCTCATGCATGGGCTCTTCGTACAACATTTGATACGTTGCTGAAAATTTACCCCGTTCGAACGTGTAGCAATTCCAATTTCGAACGTGCCCAAAAGAATAAGCGACAGTGCCTACTTGGTGATATTGGAAAGTGCGCGGCACCATGCGTGAACTGGATATCGAAAGAAGATCATCACGCGATGGCCGAGCGCCTAGCCGAATTTTTTGCCTCAGATAATACAGATGTCACTTCTCAACTTGAGAAAGAGATGCTTCAAGCGGCAGAAAATCAAGAATTTGAGCGGGCAGCAAAGCTGCGTGATCAATGGACTGCACTTATTAAGGCTACCGAGACCAGCGATACTCTTCGTTCTGCAAATATTTCTGCTGACATTATCGCGATTCACGAAGAAGTTACCCATGCTGCTGCATCTCTCTTCTCCGTCCGACAAGGGCGGATAGTCTCCTCGCGCTCGTGGGTCATCGATTTAGCAAATGTTCTTGAAGGAGAAGAGGTAGTTGGGTCAACATTGGCAAAAATCTACGCCGATCAAGCCCCGGCTCAAGAAGTTCTTATAGATCGTGAATTTTCCGCAGCGGTGCAATACGGTGATTGGCTCACGGAAATTCTAGGAAAGAAAGTAGCCATTTCCACTCCACAGCGTGGAGAGAAGTTCGATCTTGTTCAAACAGTAAAAAGAAATGCGCATCAGGCACTCATCCAATATCTCTCAAAGCGATCTACTGACGCTGCAGTGTCTGGGAAGGCGTTAGAAGAGATTGCCGAACACTTAGAACTGCCAGAGCTCCCGCTTCGGATTGAATGTTTTGATATCTCTAACATTCAGGGGAAGCATATGGTTGCATCAATGGTTGTTTTTGAGGATGGACGTATCAAAAAGAGTGATTATCGCCGTTTTGCTATAGATGATGAAAATGATTTTGATGACACCCGCGCGATGCACCATGTCATTACTCGTCGGATGAAGCGCTATCTCGCTGAACGCGATATCGATCTTGATGAGGTAAAGATGGAGGGGGGAAATCGCCCGAAGTTTGCATACCCGCCTCAACTCATTGTCGTAGATGGCGGTGCGCCCCAGGTTGCCGCTGCATCTCGGGCCCTAGCCGAGCTTGGAATAACAGATGTTGCATTATGTGGCCTTGCAAAACGCCTGGAAGAGGTTTGGATGCCAGATTCCAAGGAGCCCATCATCTTTCCGCGACATAGCGAGGGGCTCTATTTACTACAACGAATTCGCGACGAAGCTCATCGCTTTGCAATCACATTCCACAGAAGCAAAAGGTCCAAAGTGATGTTGGAATCCCTTCTTGATGAGATTCCTCATCTAGGTGAAGTTCGACGCGCTGCGCTTTTGGAAAAATTTGGATCTGTAGCATCCATAAAAAAGTCCACACGCGCAGAAATCGCTCTCATTCCGGGTATCGGCGAAAAAATCGCGACCCTGATTTTTGAGCACCTTCAGGAATCAGAACCAGTTGTCGATATCTCTACTGGTGAGATCCTCGATTCGTAGGGCATGATTGCTTCATGGCTAGTGAAGTAGTTGTCGTAACCGGGATGAGCGGGGCGGGTCGTTCGACAGTAGCTCATGCGATGGAGGATCTGGGTTGGTATGTTGTCGATAACCTTCCTCCGGCCCTTCTTTCAAATCTTTGCGATATGGCAGCAAAAACGGTTACTAATATTGCAGTCGTTATTGATGTTCGCGGGCGACAATTTTTTGATGATCTCAATGTTGCACTCTCCGAGATTGGCGAGAGAGGAATTGCGCGAAGAATTCTTTTTGTCGATGCTGCTGATGAGGTATTAATACGTCGATTTGAATCTACCCGTCGCCCTCACCCACTTCAGGGAGCAGATCGAATTGTTGATGGAATTTCAAAGGAGAGAGATCGATTGAGAGAAGTTCGCTCAATTTCCGATGTCGTCATAGATTCCTCAGCTCTGAATATTCACCAGCTTGAAAAGAAAATCGAAGAGCTTTTTCATGACTCTGAAAGCGCAGACTTGCGAGTCAATATTCTCTCCTTTGGATATAAATATGGGATTCCAGTAGATGCTGACCTTGTTATGGATTGCCGATTTATTCCAAATCCACATTGGATTCCTGAATTGCGCCCCATGAATGGTCTGGATAAGCCCGTCAGTGACAATGTCTTGCAATCTAAAAATGTTCAAGAATTTCTGACGAGGTATCAGGCGCTTTTTGAAACAATGGCTGATGGTTTCTTCTCTGAGGGCCGCAAGTACTTGACGCTCGCCGTAGGGTGCACCGGAGGAAAACATCGAAGTGTTGCAATTGCCGAAGAGCTGACCCGACGCCTCAATGAAAAACAAGAGATCTCCAACCATACCGTGGCTGCTGCTTCTATTCACAGAGATCTCGGCCGCGAACTGTGATGATCAATCCCAAGCTTGTATGTTTGGGAGGCGGTCATGGATTGGCCGCAACACTCACAGCTGCTCGCTCCCTGACTTCTGACATCACTGCGATTGTGACAGTTGCTGACAATGGTGGTTCCAGCGGTCGGCTACGTGATGAATTCAATTTTCTTCCGCCAGGAGATTTGCGAATGGCGCTAGCGGCTCTATGTTCATCTGATGGATGGGGTCGTGATTGGGCAGAAATTTTGCAGTATCGTTTCACAAGCGATGGAGAAATGAATGGCCACGCTCTTGGAAATCTTCTTCTGACGGCGCTGTGGGATAAAGATGGCGATCCCGTCGCGGGAGTTGCGCGTGTTGGAGAATTGCTTAAAATTGTTGGCCGAGTACTTCCCATGTCTCTAGAACCTTTGGATATTGAAGCCACTTTCAATACTGCGACTGGGCGGAAGATTGTTCGCGGCCAGATTCAAGTTGCAACGGCCAAAGGCCATATTGAATCACTGCGACTGATCCCAGGGAATCCACGGGCAACTCCGCAGGCAGTTGAAGCGATAGCTCAAGCAGACTGGCTCACATTTGGCCCAGGCTCTTGGTTTAGTTCTGTAATGCCCCATTTTCTTTTAAAGGAACAACTCGCTGCAATTGAGTCTTCTTCTGCAAAGAAAATAGTCATATTTAATCTTCCAGAACCTGCAAGTGAAAAAGAATTCGCAGGAGTGAGCGCGGAGGAGCATCTGGAATTAATCTTGGCGCATTTGCCTCAATTCCATCTTGACTACGCAATTGCAGATCCTGCATCGATCACACCAGGAAGCAGGCTTCAAGCAGTGGTTGAGGGTTGTGGGGGAGAGCTGATTGTGGCTCCTGTTGCACAATCTCCGGGATCCTTTCATCATTCGCCGGAAAAATTGGCAGAGACTTTCAGCCACATTTTCCATTGATCTTTGCTTAGATACTCGCATGGCAATGACAGCTTCTGTGAAGGATGAACTGAGTCGACTCTCGGTCACAAAACCATGTTGTCGTAAAGCGGAAGTCTCGGCCATTCTTCGTTTTGCGGGAGGGCTTCATCTTGCGGCCGGAAGAATTCTCATTGAAGTTGAACTCGATACAGCCCAAACAGCTCGACGTCTGCGTAAAGATATCGCCGAAATCTTTGGTCACGACAGTGAGCTTGCTGTTCTTTCACCGAGCGGACTTCGAAAGGGAAGTCGTTATGTTGTCCGCATAACAAGTGATAGTGAAGCTCTTGCACGACAAACAGGATTGATTGATGCAAACAATCGCCCTATTCGCGGCCTACCACCTCAGGTTGTTTCTGCCGGACTCTGTGATGCTGAGGCAGCTTGGCGCGGTGCCTTTCTCGCACACGGCTCTCTGACCGAGCCTGGTCGATCTTCTGCTTTGGAAATAACTTGCCCAGGACCTGAAGCAGCACTTGCACTCGTAGGTGCCGCACGTCGTTTAGGAATTACGGCAAAGGCTCGGGAAGTACGCGCAGTTGATCGCGTTGTCATTCGTGATGGTGACGCTATTGGCGCCCTCCTCACTCGACTCGGCGCTCATGAAAGTGTTCTTGCATGGGAAGAGCGACGTATGCGCCGCGAGGTTCGTGCAACTGCAAACCGCTTAGCAAATTTTGATGACGCAAATCTTCGTCGCTCTGCTCGGGCGGCGGTCGCTGCCTCAGCTCGTGTGGCGCGCGCTATGGAGATTCTCGGCGAAGAAATTCCTGAGCACCTCAAGGAAGCCGGCGAACTTCGCATTACACATGGACAAGCAAGTTTGGAGGAGTTGGGTTCTCTTGCCTCTCCTCCCATGACGAAAGATGCAATCGCAGGTCGCATTCGGCGCCTATTAGCTATGGCCGATAAACGCGCTCATGAGTTGGGAATTCCAGATACAGAGGCAGGGCTGAGCCCAGATCTGCTCGGGGATTAATCTGTGCGTGAGGGGTACCTCACGGCTCAAAACCCGGCAGTAGTGAGCGTGGCTGATAGGGTTTACCTATTCACAGCGTTGTGGTTGCCCTTTTTGACCGGCTCTTGTGCTGGATGAAGTGGCCCTTCTTTTCACGAATTCATAGAAGCGAGGATTATTGTGGTTCGCGTAGGTATTAATGGCTTTGGTCGTATTGGCCGTAACTTTTTTCGTGCAGTACTCACCTCTGGTGCAGATATTGAGATCGTAGGAATTAACGACCTCACCGACAACAAGACTCTTGCACATCTTTTGAAGTATGACTCCATCCTCGGACCTTTGGGTCTGCCAGTGACATATGACGAGACTTCAATCACCGTCAACGGCAAGAAAATCCGTGTCTTTGCTGAGCGCGATCCAGGTGCTCTTCCATGGGGCGAAGTAAAGGCAGATATTGTTATTGAATCAACAGGTTTCTTCACGAAGGCAGCAGATGCGAAGAAGCACATCACCGCTGGAGCAAAGAAGGTCATCATTTCGGCGCCAGCCAGCGATGAGGACATCACAATCGTCATGGGCGTCAATCATGATAAATACGATGCTGCATCTCACAACGTGATTTCAAATGCGTCATGCACCACAAACTGCCTCGCTCCGATGGCAAAGGTTCTCGAAGATGAGTTCGGCATTGTCAAAGGCTTAATGACAACCATTCACGCCTACACAAATGATCAATCTCTCCAAGATCAGCCTCATAAGGATCTGCGCCGCGCCCGCGCAGGAGCACTCTCCATGATTCCTACTTCTACTGGCGCAGCAAAAGCGATCAGCCTCGTTCTTCCTGCTCTCAAGGGCAAGTTGGATGGATATGCAATGCGCGTACCAGTTCCAACAGGTTCTGCTACAGATTTAACTGTGGAACTTGCGAAAGAAGTTTCAGCAGCAGATATCAATGCAGCAATGAAGAAGGCAGCAGAAGGTCCTCTCAAGGGATACTTGCGCTATACCGAAGATGAAATTGTTTCGGCAGATATCGTTACTGACCCCGCTTCATGTATTTTTGATGCTGGCCTCACAAAGGTGATTGGCAACCAAGTAAAGGTTCTTGGTTGGTACGACAACGAATGGGGTTACTCAAATCGTCTTGTTGACCTTGTCGGCTTTGTTGGCGCAAAACTCTAAGTATCAATCGTAATTTCTAAGGGGTAGGAACTTTATGAACGTTATCTCTTTGGAGTCTGTCGACGTCAAGGGAAAGAAAGTACTTCTGCGATGCGATCTTAATGTTCCTATCAAAGAAGGCGTTATCAAGGATGATGGGCGAATTCGCGCATCTCTACCTACAATTAAATATCTTCTCGACCAAGGTGCTGCGGTCATCATCACCGCACACCTTGGACGACCAAAAGGAGAGCGCAAGCCTGAACTTTCCTTGGAGCCAGTAGCTCAAAGACTTTCCGAACTACTCGACACTCCTGTCATATTTTCAGCGAAAATTGTTGGAGCAGATCTTTCAGCAATTTCATCAGGCGAAGTAGTTCTCCTCGAAAACATTCGATACGAAGCAGCAGAGACAAGCAAAGAAGCATCAGAACGTCTTATTCTTGCGAAAGAGCTTGCTTCCTACGCCGATATCTTCATCTCTGATGGTTTTGGAGCCGTGCACCGTAAGCATGCATCTGTTTATGACGTTGCGACTCTTCTTCCGCATGCGGCTGGATACCTTGTTGCAGCTGAAGTTGACGTTCTGACAAGACTGACCGATAACCCTGCACGTCCCTACGGAGTTGTCCTCGGAGGCGCGAAAGTTTCCGACAAAATTGGAGTTATTTCTAATCTACTGGACAAGGTAAATGTTCTTGCCATTGGTGGAGGAATGCTTTTTACATTTTTAGCAGCGCAAGGTCATGAAATTGGTACATCACTTGTTGAAACCGATCTGATTCCAACGGTAAAGGAACTTCTTCTTCGCGCTGAAAAGCTCGGGGTGAAATTACTTCTACCGACAGATATTGTCGTGGCCCCAGAATTTTCCATTGATGCGCAACCAACGATTGTTGCTGCAGATTCAATCCCAGCCGATCAGATGGGGTTAGATATTGGACCAGAGAGCGCCGATGCATTTGCGGCTGCAATTATGGAATGCCAGACTGTATTTTGGAACGGACCAATGGGTGTCTTTGAATTTCCTAATTTTGCCCACGGTACGAAAGTCCTTGCGCAGGCTCTGACACAAGTGAAGGGTCTTTCTGTTGTCGGTGGTGGAGATTCAGCTGCGGCAGTTCGAACCTTAGGATTTAAGGATTCCGATTTTGACTACATCTCAACAGGCGGTGGAGCTTCCTTGGAATATCTCGAAGGAAAAGAACTCCCTGGCATATCTGTTCTTCAGTAAATTTCCCAGTCTTATCTAAAGGAGCAATACATGCGTAAGCCACTCATTGCCGGCAATTGGAAGATGAACCTCAATCATCTTGAAGCCATTGCAGTCACTCAAAAACTTTCCTACTCTCTTGAAGATAAAGATTTTGATGCAGTGGATGTCTGCGTTATTCCTCCTTTCACGGATATTCGTTCAGTACAGACATTGATCGACGGAGATCGCCTTCGCCTGTTCTATGGTGCGCAGGATCTTTCACCTGAGGCTTCTGGTGCATTTACCGGAGATATTTCTGGTTCCATGCTCAAGAAACTTGGTTGTACATACGTTGTGATTGGCCATTCAGAACGTCGAGCTATTCATGCCGAAACAGATGCATTGGTGAATAAGAAGATTAAGTCAGCGCTTTCTCATGAGCTCACACCGATATTTTGTATTGGAGAAGAGCTTGAGATTCGCGAGGCCGGCACTCATGTGGAACACGTTCTTAAGCAAGTTCGCGAAGGCTTGGCTGGATTCCACAAGCCTGATATGAAAAAGATTGTATTTGCTTACGAACCGGTTTGGGCTATCGGAACAGGCAAGACCGCTACTCCTGAGAATGCACAAGAAGTGTGCGCAGCGATTCGAATTGAACTTGCAAAGATTGGTAGCGATGAAATTGCCGAGAATGCAAAAATTCTGTATGGGGGATCTGTGAAAAGCTCCAACATCATTGAGATTATGAAGCAAGCTGATGTTGACGGGGTTCTTGTTGGTGGTGCGAGCCTGGATCCTGAGGAATTTGCTCGAATCTGTAAATTCCACCGCGTCGCTTAAGGGCGAATCGGCGGGAAGGCCGCCCCTGGGGTATCCTTCTCTCGTTGCCATTTCGCAAGATATCGGCAGAAGTTCAGAGTTTTTCTCGAATATACTGAGTCTGGAGTTATCGTGGTTTTAGCGCTTTCAATCCTTTTGGTTATCACCAGCGTCTTGATGGTCCTTCTAGTCTTGCTCCACAAGGGCAAGGGAAGCGGACTATCTGACCTATTTGGTGGCGGAGTATCCTCAAATTATGGTGGTTCTTCTGTGGTTGAGCGAAACCTTGACCGCATCACCATCGTAGTAGGCGGCCTCTGGTTCGCATTCGTTGTGGCTTTATCACTAGTTCTTAAGAAGTAATTTATCAACGTTCTATCTCTGTAGGGAGTCAATATGGCAGGAAGTGCAATCCGTGGAAGTCGCGTCGGTGCTGGCCCAATGGGTGAAGCAGAACGTGGCGAAGCAATTGGTCGCTTCTGGGTTTCCTACTGGTGTGCAAATGGACACGAAACTCGTCCTTCGTTTGCCGAAGATGGAACTGTTCAGATACCTGCAGAATGGGATTGTCCACGATGCGGTTATCCAGCAGGCTTAGATAAGAATAAGCCGCCAATGCCTGTCAAGAATGAGCCATATAAAACTCACCTTGCTTATGTGAAAGAGCGTCGCACTGAGGCAGAAGCAACGAAGATTCTCAATGATGCACTTTCTCATCTTCGCGGTGAAGATTAAGAAAAACTTTTAAAAGCCCCAATAATTTCTTGAATTCCCGCTTCACGATTCTTCAGATGGAATCGCAGAAGCGGGAATTTCTTTTCCCCTAACGCTTCACCATCTCCTAGTGCTTGAGCCATCAAAAGCGTATGGAAAGTAAAAGCTTGTCCAGGAATCTCTAGATCGCGAGCGCTTTCCCCAGTGATTTGGATAAAGGCACCGTTGGGAACACCGCCTTTGTGGAATTGTCCTGTTGAATGAAGAAATCTTGGTCCCCACCCAAAACTAGTGCCAACACCTGAAGCCTGCGCAACGAAACCACGAAGAGCGGTTATTTCATCATCAATTCCGCGAGCAAGATATGCCATCACTGCGATGTAGCCAGGGGAGAGCGCTAGAAAATTCTCTATATATGTTTCTAGAGAGTCGCCATGTAAAGAGCTAAAAATCTGTAGATTTTCATTTTCCCAGACCGGAGTAAATGTCGGAAGAGAATTATTCCAATCTTTCAAAAGTGCAAGCGCGCGAGTTTTCGCATCCTGCACATTTGGTTGATCAAAAGGATTGATCTCAAGCGGTATAGCAAGGAGTGAAGTTACCCATTCCCAAAGAATGAAGTGCGCACCCAATGGAGCGTTGACCACGATATCCATGGAGTCATCATGAGAAAAGCCGATACGAAGGGAATCTCCAGCTACAGGCGCATCGATACTTTCTATCGCTATGGGTAAGAAACCTTTTCCAGCCTTCCCTGTTGACTCTGCTATGAGTTGTTCGATCCAATCGGAAAGCCCTGGTACAGAAGAGCCAGAATCAAAGAAGGAGATATTTTGCTTGTGAGTTTGCAGAATCAATGCAGCCAATTGAGCGGCAGGAGAGTTAGGTTGTGTAAATTCTTGGGCTGCCTGCGATGCATCTTTAAGTAGGGCTTCCACGTCGATACCGAGCGCAGCTGCAGGAATTATCCCGAAAGCGCTCAAAACACTAAACCGACCTCCGACATTGGGATCGGCATTTATCACGAAGTAGCCATCAGCACGCGAGGCGATATCAAAAGGAGAAGAAGGATCGGTGATGATGATGAAATGTTTACGGGGATCAATTCCAGCCTCTTCAAAGCAACGCGTGAAATAGGCTTTTTGAGAAGCTGTTTCTGCTGTCGATCCAGATTTCGATCCCACAATTATTGCAACGTGGGTGAGATCTTGAGGAGTGGCAGCAAGAATTTGGGCAGGATCGGTTGAATCCAGAACGACCAGTTTCTTTCCGAAGGTTTTAGCCAAGACCTCGGGGCCAAGTGAGGAGCCGCCCATTCCAGCAAGAATAAAGTCAGTGAGATGGTTTTCTGCAATCCATTTTTGCATACGAGAGATTTCAGGCAATAGTTCAAGAGATTGAGTAGGTAAATCCACCCAGTTGAGTCGGATAGAACTCTCCGCCTCAGCCTCTTTTCCCCATAAAGTGAAATCCTTCTGTGCAAGTTTCGGCGCAGCCGCAAGGAGTTCGCTAAAGATATTCTTCGTATAATCTAAGGGATTTTTGGTTGAAATGGATATTGTCATTCAGATACAGCCTCAACGTTTGCGAGGAGTTCCTCCCAGGCCTTTTCAAACTTGCGAACTCCATCATCTTCAAGGAAATTCACTGCAGCTGTGAAATCAATTCCAGCAGAAGCCAAATCTGACATTATCTGATGTGAGCTCTGTATCTGCGAAGATATGGAATCTCCGCGAACTACACCGTGCTCACGTACTTCGTTTAAAGTTCCCTCAGGCATGGTGTTCACGCAGTTTTGCGCCACCAACTCCACGACATAGCGTGTGGAGTCATATGCTTTATCTTTCACACCTGTGGATGCCCATAATGGACGTTGCATATGTGCACCAAACTCGGAAAGTTTCTTCCATCGTGTTGACTGGAGAACTTTAAGGTAGGCCTCATATGCCACAGTTGCATTTGCAATGGCTGCTTTACCGCGGAGTGGATGTTGTGGTGAAATCGCATCCAACTTCTTATCAATGTCGCCATCAATTCGACTAATAAAGAAAGATGCAACCGAGTGGATATCGGAAACGGGAAGGTTATTTGATACGCGTCGTTCAATCCCACGAAGGTAGGCATCCATAACTGCCTCATATCGAGGTGTAGAAAAGATGAGTGTGACATTCACGCTGATTCCCTGGGCGGTGAGCTCTTCTATGGCTGGAAGGCCATCGAGGGTCGCAGGTACCTTAATCAGAAGATTCGGACGATTCACCAATGCATGAAGATGTTTGCCTTGAGCGATGGTTTCCTCAGTATTGTAAGCAAGGCGTGGATCCACTTCGATACTGACTCTTCCGTCTACTTGGTTTGTCTCCAGAAATGTTGGCATAAAGAGGTCACAGGCGCTTCGAACATCCGATGTTGTGAGTTCTGTGACTACATCGGAAGCCTGGAGGCCTTCTGATTTAAGCGCCAAGATATCTTCTTTATACAAACTCGATCCCGAGATTGCCGCGGAGAAGATACTTGGGTTCGTCGTTACACCAACGACATGTGAGTCACTGATCAGTTTGGCAAGCGAACCACTTTGAAGACGATCTCGAGAGAGATCATCGAGCCAAATGGAGACTCCGGCTTGGGAGAGCGCTTCTAAAGATTGCGACATCACTTTCCAACTTTCTTAATAGAATGAAGAGCTGCATTTGCAATGTTCTCAGGTGTAAAGCCAAATTCCTTAAAGAGAACATTTGCGCTTGCCGACGCACCGAAATGCTCAAGAGAAACGCTGACGCCAGCGTCGCCGATAAGTTCGCGCCAACCAAGGGAGATTCCCGCTTCGATTGAGACGCGCGCTTTAACGTTTGATGGAAGAACTGAGTTTCTATATTCAGGAGTCTGCTCGGCAAACCACTCAAGGCAAGGTGCGCTCACAACGCGAGCATGAACGCCTTTCTCCTTGAGAAGAGTTTGAGCGGCAATTGCCAAGTGAACTTCTGAACCGGTTGCAATCAAAATTACATCTGGTTTTGCAGCTGAATCGGAGAGCACATACGCGCCGTTTTTTACCCCTTCGGCAGATGTAAACACTGATCGGTCGAAAACTGGAAGGTTTTGACGAGACAGGGCGAAGCCAACAGGCTTTTGACGTTTGATCACTTCGCGCCAGGCAATTGCAGTCTCATTTGCATCTGCTGGACGAATGAGAGCAAAGTTTGGAATTGCTCGAAGGGAAGCAATGTGTTCGACAGGTTGGTGTGTTGGACCATCTTCACCAAGTCCGATTGAGTCATGTGTCCAGACAAAAGTTGATGGGATATCCATGAGCGCTGCAAGTCTTACCGAACCACGCATGTAGTCGGAGAAAACGAGGAACGTTCCGCCAAAGGACTTTGTTAGACCGTGAAGAGCAATGCCATTAAGAATCGCTCCCATCGCATGTTCACGAATTCCAAAGTGAATAATGCGTCCATATGGCGAAGCACCCTTCATCTGACTGGAGGAAGGTAGGAACGAATTGCCACCTTCAATTGTCGTATTGTTTGACTCGGCCAAATCTGCCGAGCCACCCCAGAATTCGGGAAGAACCGAAGCGATGCCATTGATAACTTTTCCTGACGCCGCACGAGTAGCTATCTCTTTGTCAGAATTAAATGTAGGAATAGAACTTTCCCAACCCGCAGGAAGTTCCTTCTTCTGCAATCTATTGAGGAGTGATGCCTTCTCAGGGTTTGCAGTTCGCCAGGCGGCAAATGTTTCTTCCCACTTTAAGCGTTCTGCAGTTCCTCGTTCGATAACTTTTCGAGCGTGAGATATTACTTCGTCTGGTGCAGCAAAGTTTTCATCAGGGTTAAGACCGAGCGCTATCTTTGTAGCGGCAATTTCATCGGCACCAAGTGCTGAGCCATGAGACTTTGAGGTTCCTTGAGCCTTGGGTGCTGGCCAAGCAATAACAGTCTTAAGGCGAACGAGAGTTGGCTTCTCCGAAATTTTTTCTGCTTCTTCCATTGCTTTTTCAAGTGCAACACGATCTACGTCACCATTACTCTGAGCGGCAACATCAATGACATGCCAGCCGTATGCACGATAGCGAGCAGTGACATCTTCTGTGAAAGCTACGTGAGTGTCACCCTCAATGGAAATTCTATTGTCGTCGTAAATAACTTTGAGATTTCCCAGTGCCTGTGTTCCCGCAAGCGATGAAGCTTCGGCGCTGACACCTTCTTGAAGATCTCCATCGGAGCAAATGACCCAAATATTGTGGTCAAAGAGTCCAGTCTTTGATTCTGGATCGAAAAGTCCTTTTTCATATCGAGCAGCCATCGCCATTCCAACAGCGCTTGCCACTCCGGATCCCAATGGACCGGTAGTAATTTCCACACCTGTTGTGTGACCGAATTCAGGGTGTCCTGGAGTAAGGGAACCTTCGGTTCTAAAAGATTTAAGATCGTCAATGGTGAGGCCATAGCCAGAAAGAAAGAGCTGTATGTAAAGAGTCAGAGAAGAGTGCCCACAGGAGAGTACAAAACGATCTCGACCTAACCAATGAGGATGGGATGGGTCGTGCTTGAGAAAACGTTGAAATAGAGTGTAAGCAACGGGAGCAAGTGACATTGCAGTACCCGGATGGCCATTTCCAACCTTTTGCACAGCATCGGCTGCAAGCGCGCGGGCTATTGCTACAGCTTTATCATCAAGTTCATTCCAAGTATTACGTGTCATTTCTTCTCCAGGTTTCCTTAGTTCTATTCAATAGAACTTTTGTTTAAGCTTTTTCCAACAACTTTGTTGAATATGCAAATGAGCAGATCGATGCCCAGACGAGTGAGGCTCCCAAGAGATGGGCAGCGACGAGATATTCGGGCAAACGTGTGAAATATTGTGTGTAACCAATAAATCCTTGGCTTAGGGAGATAATGAGGAAAAGTCCAAGCTTGTTGGAAGCCAAGGAAAGCTCATCCTTGGAATTCAGCGCCTTTATCAAAATCCACAATCCAAATGAAAGTGATATGAGCGCTATGACGCTATCTGCGTGCAGCCACGAAACTGTTCGTGGATCAAGGTGAAAACGTTTTGCCATTTGGTCACCAGCATGAGGTCCGCTACCAGTGACAAAGATTCCGAGGACTATTACAAAAAATGAATTGAGAAAAACAATACGACTCATTCGTCGAGGAAGCAGGGGTAGTGAAATTCTTGGGATATTCAACATTCGAGCTCTCAGTGAAACTGTCGAAAAAATCAAAAAGATTGAAATAATGAAGTGAGCACCAACGGCAAAAGGATTCAAGTGTGTGAGAACGGATATACCACCCACAATAATTTGGGCAACGATCCCAAAGAATTGAACAAAAGCTAAGAAAAGTATTGTTCGTGAATCACTTCGATTTCGACCCCATCGAATGACACCAGCAATCGCCGCAACAATTGCGATGATAAGAAGGAATGTGAGTAGTCGATTTCCGAATTCAATCCACGAGTGCACTTTTCCTTGAGCCTGGTGTGGTACCGGGGTGTAAGAGCCGGGCGTGCATTGAGGCCAGGTGGGGCAGCCCAGTCCTGATCCTGTGAGTCGAACCGCTCCACCAGTCACCACAATTCCTACTTGCGTGGTCAAGAGAAAGGTAAATATGAAGCGCTTCACGCTCGTAGCCTATGGCCCTTCTCGGCTACCCGGCAGTCGCCCACCCAAAGTTGGCCCAGATGAGACGAGCCTCTCAAGAACCGGGTCAGACCCTCACCCGACGCAAGTGGCGAAAATGGAGGAATTACGCAACACTTATGTTGTGAAAAAGATTGAGCCAGATAAGACTCGTAACTTGGTTGCACGGGCAATTCTGGAGCGCGGACCGGCAACAGCGGTTGATCTTGCCGAACAGTTGGCTATCACCCCGGCGGGCATTCGTCGCCATCTCGACAGTCTTGTTGAAGACGGTATTTTGGAGCCGCGCGAAGCTCATGTCACAAGCGTCAACATGCGTGGGCGAGGTCGCCCGGCAAAAGTTTTTGTCATGACCGATAACGGACGCGAGAAGTTTGAGCACTCCTACGATGATTTGGCAGTTTCGGCGCTGAAATTTATGGCCAGCAAAAATGGTGCGCATCTTGTCACCGAATTTGCTGCTGGGCGAGCTGAGGAGATCGAACGAAAAGCAGCTCACAAAGTATCGTCCCAGTCATCGATGAAAGATCGTGTCTCAGCTCTCGCCGATCATCTCTCTTCCGAAGGGTACTCAGCCACTATTGCAGCGCGCGGTAATGGTGTCGAAATCTGTCAACATCACTGTCCAGTCGCTCACGTTGCAGCTGAATTTCCGGAATTGTGTGAAGCAGAAACAGAAGTAATTTCCAAGATGCTTGGAACGCATGTACAAAGACTCGCGACAATCGCAAACGGTGATGGAGTCTGCACAACCTTTATTCCAGTCGTTGAAAAGAAAAAGTTACAAACATCTAACAGGGGAGCGTAAGTGAGTAATACAACCGCACATCCAGAACTCGATGGCATCGGCAACTATGAATATGGCTGGGCTGATAGCAACGATGCTGGTAAAGACTCACAACGTGGCTTGAGTGAAGCTGTAGTCCGAGATATTTCAGCAAAGAAGAGTGAGCCACAATGGATGCTTGATCTTCGACTGAAAGGCTTAGACCTCTTCGACAAAAAGCCGATGCCAAATTGGGGCTCCGACCTTTCGGGTGTTTTCTTCGACAAGATTAAATACTTTGTGCGCAGCACTGAAAAGCAGGCGCAAAGTTGGGAAGACCTCCCAGAAGACATTAAGAACACATACGATCGTTTGGGAATTCCTGATGCAGAGCGAAATCGCCTTGTAGCCGGTGTTGCAGCTCAATACGAATCTGAAGTGGTCTACCACTCGATTCGCGAGGACCTTGAAAAGCAAGGCGTGATTTTCGTCGATACAGATACTGGACTTCGCGAGCACGAAGAACTTTTTAAGGAATATTTCGGCACCGTTATTCCTGTAGGTGACAATAAATTTGCCGCTCTCAACACGGCTGTATGGTCCGGTGGTTCATTTATTTATGTTCCAAAGGGCGTGAAAGTAGATATTCCACTACAGGCCTATTTTCGTATCAACACTGAAAACATGGGTCAATTCGAACGTACATTGATTATCGCCGATGAAGATTCGTATGTTCACTATGTTGAGGGATGTACTGCACCGATTTATTCGTCAGACTCTCTGCACTCTGCTGTAGTGGAAATTATCGTCAAGAAGAACGCTCGTGTCCGCTACACAACCATCCAAAATTGGTCGAACAACGTCTACAACCTTGTCACAAAGCGCACGACCTGTGCTGAAGGTGCAACCATGGAGTGGATTGATGGAAATATCGGTTCGAAGGTAACAATGAAATATCCTGCAGTCTTTCTCATGGGACCACATGCAAAGGGCGAGACTCTTTCGATTGCTTTTGCAGGGCCTGGACAACACCAGGATGCAGGAGCGAAGATGGTTCACGCTGCCCCATATACATCTTCATCGATTATTTCTAAATCTGTCGCGCGCGGTGGGGGACGCACCTCATACAGAGGACTCATTCAAGTTCAAGATGGCGCACATCATTCTTCGTCAACAGTGAAGTGCGACGCGCTTCTTGTTGATTCGATATCACGATCAGATACATATCCGTATGTTGATATTCGCGAAGATGATGTTTCTATGGGCCACGAAGCAACAGTATCCAAAATCAGTGATGATCAACTTTTCTATTTAATGTCGCGCGGAATGGAAGAGGATGAAGCGATGGCAATGATTGTTCGTGGTTTTATCGAACCAATCGCCAAAGAACTTCCAATGGAATACGCCCTTGAGCTCAATCGATTGATTGAACTTCAGATGGAAGGGGCTGTCGGTTAATGACACTCAATTCCAATCTGCTGGCCCCGCACACGCCTACATCTCGAGAAGAGTTGTGGCGATTTACACCGCTTGCCAAATTGCGAGGCCTTCATGACCTTGATGTGGCGCTCTCATCTCGCGTCTCTCTGGGAACGTCGCAGACTCAAGCAGGAGTAACTCTTACGATTGTTGATTCTCTCGATGCGCCACAGACGTCAACGACAGACGACCTTGTCTCGATGCGCGTTCGCGAACTTGCGACAAAGGTACTTCGAGTAGAAATTTCAGCCAATACTGAAGTTTCAGCGCCAATATTTCTTACTCGATCAGTTGAGTCACTCGATCCTGAAGTTTCTCGTACAGAAATTCGTTTAGGCGCAAATAGCCGCGCAACGATTGTTGTCGAAAATATTGGGTCTATGACCTTGGCTGAAGAGATTGAAATTCATCTTGAGACAGGATCCAATCTCACCTTTGTTTCGCTCCAAGAATGGGAGAACGATGCCGTTCACTTGGGACACCACCATGCAATCATCGGTAAAGATGCGACTTTTACATCAACAGTCATAACTCTAGGTGGAACACTCGTTCGCTTACTGCCAACCGTTGAATATGCAGGGGCTGGCGCTAGCGCCGAACTCTCTGGAATCTACTTTGCAACAAGTGGCCAACATCTAGAACATCGAATCCACGTTGATCATAACCTTGCACATGCAAAATCTCGCGTGAATTACAAGGGCGCGCTCAGTGGCGATAAAGCACGTACGGTTTGGTTCGGAGATGTTTATATCCGTGCAAATGCAGAAGGCACTGATACTTATGAAGTAAATAGAAACCTTCTTCTTTCCGATGGAGCGCGAGCAGATTCGGTTCCAAATTTGGAGATTGAGACGGGGGAAATTGTCGGAGCTGGCCATGCGAGCACAACTGGTCGCTTTGATGATGAACAACTCTTCTACTTAGAATCCCGAGGAATTCCTGCAAATATTGCTCGTCAACTCGTAATTCGTGGCTTCTTCCTCGAAATTGTCAGCAAGCTTGGGCTTCCTGAGATCGAAGAACGAGTCATGAATCGAATCGAAGCTGAACTAGAAAAGGCCTCTGTATGAGTGTGACTCTTGAAAAATCCTCACTCCAAGAAGGCAAGCCTCAACTCGTAACAGTTGATGGAACATCTGTCTGTGTTGTTCGCACGCAAGGCGAGATTTTTGCCATCGCAGATACGTGTTCTCACTCCGATGCATCACTTTCCGAAGGCGATGTCACTGGTTACAAAATTGAATGTTGGTTACATGGCGCAGAATTTGATCTACGCGATGGCCAAGCACTTACACCCCCAGCAGTACAAGCAGTTCAAACCTTTACCGTTAAAGATAACGGCGACACAGTAGAGATCGGATAATCATGAGCACACTAGAAATCAAAAACCTCCAAGTTGCTGTATCAACTGATGAAGGAATGAAGCAGATCTTGCGTGGTGTCGATTTGACCATCAAGTCGGGTGAAACTCACGCAATTATGGGACCAAATGGTTCCGGCAAATCCACTCTCGCTTACTCCATCGCTGGTCATCCCAAGTACACCATCACTGGCGGCTCAGTTTTTCTCGATGGTGCAGATGTTTTGGAGATGAGCGTTGATGAACGCGCAAAGGCTGGACTTTTTCTTGCTATGCAATATCCAGTTGAAGTCCCTGGTGTCTCTGTCTCAAATTTCCTTCGTACAGCCGCCACAGCAATCCGCGGTGAGGCACCAAAGGTTCGAACTTGGGTGGGAGAAGTAAAAGAGGCAATGGCTGCACTCAATATGGATCCCGCTTTTGCAGAAAGAAGTGTCAACGAGGGATTCTCTGGCGGAGAAAAGAAGCGCCACGAGATTCTTCAGATGGAATTGCTTAAGCCAAAAATCGCTATTCTCGATGAAACTGATTCTGGTTTGGATGTCGATGCTCTTCGTATCGTTTCTGAGGGAGTCAATCGAGTCAAAGATTCCAACGATATTGGCGTCATGCTGATTACGCACTACACGCGAATACTTCGATACATCAAGCCAGATTTTGTGCACGTTTTTGCAGCTGGACGAATCGTCGAAGAAGGCGGAGCCGAACTCGCTGATAAACTCGAAGAGAAGGGTTATGCCGAGTACATCTCTGCATGAGAACCACAATGAAAACTTTGCCATTGAGTGCAGTGGAGATAAAAGGAGATTTCCCTATCTTCGCGCGCTCAATGCGTAATGAAAAACCCTTGATATATCTCGATAGCGGCGCAACGAGTCAAAAGCCACGATCGGTAATTGACGCACAATCACATTTCTATGAACATATCAACGCGGCGGTACATCGCGGGGCACATCTTCTTGCAGAAGAGGCAGATGCAGCATATGAAGGTGCTCGCGAAATCGTTGCCAACTTTATTGGCGCACAGGCCAATGAAATCGTTTTTACAAAAAGCGCTACCGAAGGATTGAATGCGATTGCATATTCTTTTGGGAGCGCTGAAAAAGGATCTCGTTTATCCCTTGGTCGCGGTGATTCCATCGTTGTTACCGAGATGGAACATCACGCAAATCTCATTCCATGGCAACAGCTAGCAAGACGCACGGGCGCCACTTTGAAGTGGATTCCGATTACATCTGAGGGACGCCTTGATTACTCAACCCTTGAGGAGATTGTTGATTCGAGCACAAAGATTCTCGCGTTTACACACCAATCTAATGTTTTAGGAACTATCAACGATGTAGCTACGCTAGTAGCCGCAGCAAAGTCAGTAGGTGCTGTAACAGTTTTAGACGCTTGCCAATCTGTGCCACATTTTCCGATTGATGTAAAAGCGCTTGGTGTTGATCTGCTTACCTTCTCAGGCCACAAAGCTCTAGGTCCTACTGGGATTGGAGTTCTATGGGGGACTTCTTCAATTTTGGAGGAGATGGAACCATTCCTGTACGGAGGTTCCATGATTGAATCTGTCACGATGACGCAGGCAACATGGGCTCCGGCGCCTCGTAAATTTGAAGCTGGAGTTCCAAATATGGCTGGCGCAGTAGGACTGGGCGCCGCCCTACAGTATTTAAGCGATATTGGAATGGAGAACGTTCATTCCTGGGAGAAGAGCCTCACCGATTATGCGCTATCAGAATTTGCAAAACTTTCTGGTGTAAGTGTTATTGGTCCTCTTACATCTGAAAATAGGGGAGCGGTGATTTCTTTCACAGTTGATGGAATCCATCCACATGATGTCGGACAAGTACTTGATCAGCATGGAATTGCAGTGCGAACGGGACATCATTGCGCATGGCCATTAATGAAAAAATTTGGAATCACTGGCACCACTCGTGCCTCTTTCTATCTTTACAATACGATTTCTGATGTTGATTCCCTCATTGCTGCAGTAAAGTCTGCGCAAGAATATTTTAAGGTGTGATGCAATATGGAATTAGATTCACTCTATCAAGAAGTAATTTTAGATCACTACAAACATCCACATCACAAGGGTCTGTCCAATGAGAAAGATGCCCAGGTTCATCATGTAAATCCCAGTTGCGGGGATGAGGTTACCCTCAATATATCTGTGAGCGGTGGAATTGTTACAGACATTTCATGGGATGGAGTTGGATGCTCCATATCGCAGGCGAGCACATCCATTATGAGCGAACTGGTTATAGGTAAAACTGTCGCCGAGTCATATCGAGTGATGGACCATTTCTCCCAGTTGATGTCGAGCAAAGGAACGCTCAAAGGTGATGAAGATATTTTGGAGGATGCCGTCGCTCTTGCGGGGGTATCGAAGTTTCCAGCCCGTGTAAAGTGTGCCCTCTTAGGTTGGATGGCATTTAAGGATGCATCAGTTCAGGCAATAGAAGAATCGGAGAAATAATGACGCAGGTAGCATCAATTGACGATGTAACAGAAGCGATGAAGGATGTCATTGATCCCGAGCTCGGTATCAATGTTATTGATCTAGGCCTTGTTTACGATATGCGTGTAGATGAAAGAAATGTTGCCATTCTTGATATGACTCTCACTTCGGCCGCTTGCCCTCTTCAAGATGTCATTGAAGATCAGACACGTTCAGTCTTGCAGGACCTCACCAGTGATGTGAAAATCAATTGGGTCTGGATGCCACCTTGGGCTCCAAATAAAATCACCGATGATGGTCGAGAGCAACTTCGATCAATCGGTTTTACCGTCTGATATAGCCTTCTGATCTTCATCAAAGAAGACGGTGCTCTTTTTGATGGTTTCTCTACCGGCATTTGCAACGATTACCGCCACATATGGAAGAAGAAGCGCACCGGATAAAGCTACCCATCGATATGGACTTGGCAAGATAACGGTAAGAATGAAGCATGCAGTGCGCACCATCATCGAAATAAAATAACGACGCGCGCGCCCTGATTGGTCCTCTGACAGACTTGGTTGAGCGCTAGTAATACTTATGGGCTCTTCGTTGGTCATATCTAAGGGTAGCCACTTCTTTATGCGTGAAATCTTCATTCCGGTGTGATTTACACCGAGGCGATGACGGCTTACGGAGGAGTAACGGGTATTTTGTACCTATGACCGCAATCACGTCACCACGTATCGTCCTTGTCACCGGAGGAAACCGTGGCATTGGCCTTGCTATTGCTCGAGCATTTAAGAGCGCGGGGGATACTGTCATCGTTTCCCATCGCACTGGAAGTGCACCCGAAGGCCTTGAGGGCGTCATTATGGACGTGACTGATTCAGAGAGTGTTTCAGCAGGTTTTAAAGATATTGAATCTCGCTTTGGGAGCGTTGATATCTTGGTCGCAAATGCAGGCATAACAAAAGATGGCCTCTCACTTCGCATGAGCGAGGAAGATTTCCAGGATGTAGTAAATACAAACCTCACCGGGGCTTTTAGAACGGCTCAAAAAGTTCTATCCGGGATGATGAAAAAGAAGAGTGGCCGCGTCATATTTATTGGATCTGTCGTTGGCTTGCTCGGTTCCTCTGGACAGGTTAATTATGCGTCGACGAAATCTGGACTTGTGGGTATGGCTCGTTCATTTGCACGCGAATACGGAAGCCGTAACATCACATTCAATGTCATTGCTCCTGGATTTGTAGAAACAGATATGACATCTGTTCTTTCAGATGAGTTACGTGATAAGTATGTGAGCCAGATTCCATTGGGAAGATTTTGTACACCAGAGGAAGTTGCAGGTGTTGCAGCGTTCTTGGCATCAGTTGAAGCAGGCTACATCACAGGGGCTGTTATCCCAGTCGATGGCGGATTAGGAATGGGGCACTAATGGGATTACTTCAGGATAAGAACATCGTTGTGACGGGCGTTCTCACAGATGGTTCAATCGCCTTTCATATCGCCAGGCTTGCGCAAGAGCAAGGCGCCAATGTCATTCTCACTGGATTTGGACGAGGACTCTCGCTCACCACTCGAATTGCTTCGCGTCTCCCAAAGCCTGTGGAAGTTCTGGAGCTCGACATCACAAACCAAGAGCACCTAGATTCTTTTGCATCTAAAGTGAAGGCACATATGCCTCACATCGACGGCGTTGTTCACTCCATAGCATTTGCCCCCGAGACAGCCCTGGGTGGGAAATTTCTTGACACCCCGTGGGAGGATGTTGCGACAGCGGTTCACGTTTCTGCTTTCTCGCTCAAGTCACTCACCATGGCATGTCGTCCGCTTTTTAAGCCCGAAGGTGCAAGTGTTGTTGGACTTGATTTCGATGCTCAGATCGCCTATCCGGCATATGACTGGATGGGTGTTTCAAAGGCAGCTCTAGAATCTACCTCGCGCTATCTTGCACGCGAACTTGGTAAAGAAAATATTCGTGTCAATCTCATTGCAGCTGGCCCGCTGAAAACAATTGCAGCAAAGTCCATTCCGGGTTTTGAAATGTTTGAACACCTCTGGGATCAGAGAGCTCCTCTTAAGTGGGATGTATCTGATCCAGTTCCATCGGCACAGGGGGTATGCGCTCTTCTCTCAGACTGGTTCCCAAAGACCACCGGTGAAGTGATTCACGTAGACGGCGGTTTCCACGCTGTGGCAGGCTAATTTCACCTTTTCTAGCCTCTGGGCTAAGATTCCAGCATCAAGTGGAGCTTGCCGCTCCCACCTTGATTATCTGAGAGCTCGCGCTTACCAGCGATGGGCCGGATAATCTGGTCAAGACCTCGAGAGAGGCCCTCGCGGGTTTCTCAGCACATTCGTGTGCGACTCTTATGAGTGCGCGTTCTGCGGCATTTTCCTTCTTGTAGAAGTTCAGTTCTTCTATTCATTTACGGAAAGGTTGCAGTTATCAGCGCAGATCTACGAATCAACGATCGAATTCGTGTTCCACAAGTTCGTTTGATTGGTTATACGGGAGAGCAAGTTGGTGTCGTTGACATTGATACAGCTTTGAATTTGGCTGATGAGGTTGGACTAGACCTCGTCGAAATTTCCCCGGATGCTAATCCGCCAGTGTGCAAAGTGATGGATTTCGGTAAATACAAATACGAAATTGCTCAAAAAGCTCGCGAGGCACGACAGAACCAAACTCATATCGTTGTCAAGGAAATGCGTCTCGGCCTCAAAATCGAACCTCATGATTATGAAACAAAGCGAAATCATATCGAAAAGTTTCTCAAGGGTGGCGATAAGGTCAAGGTAACTGTTCAATTCCGTGGAAGAGAGCAGACTCGTCCAGAGATGGGTTACCGCCTTTTGATGAAATTAGCTGAAGAGCTTGTTGAAGTAGCTGTTGTTGAGTTTGCTCCTAAAAAAGAGGGACGAAGCATGACAATGGTTTTGGGTCCAACTGTAAAGAAGGCAACCCAAAAATCTGCTGTAAAGAAAGCTCCAGTAAAGAAGGAAGAAGTACCAGCAAATAAGGATTCGGCGGCAGTACCAACTGCTACCGAGACGGAAACTGAAGTCGCTCAGTAACGAGCAGCTCGGTTAAGACAGGAGATATACATGCCAAAGATGAAGACCCACAGTGGGGCGAAGAAGACCTTCCGCCTTACAGGTACCGGCAAGGTCATGCACGAGCGCGCAGGAAAGCGCCACCTTTTGGAGCACAAGTCTTCTCGCGTCACACGACGCTTGAGTAAAGACGGTGTTGCAAAAGCTCCATCATCATTTACAGCCAAGCGCATGCTTGGGTTGAAGTAAGGGGTAGCGAACTATGGCAAGAGTAAAGCGCGGTATGCATGCGGCGAAAAAGCGCCGTACAACACTTGAGCGTGCCTCAGGTTATCGTGGACAACGTTCACGTCTTTTCTCAAAGGCGAAAGAACAAGTTACCCACTCAATGGTTTATGCCTTTGATCACCGCAAGGATAAGAAGGGCGATTTCCGTCAGCTCTGGATCCAGCGCATCAATGCAGGCGCCCGTGCAAACGGTATGACCTATAACCGTTTCATCCAAGGCTTGAAAGAGGCGGGCGTTGAAGTAGATCGTCGACTTCTTTCCGAACTCGCTACAAACGACCCTGCTGCATTTGCAGCTCTCGTTGAGGTAGCTCGCAAGCACGCAACAGTCTAAAAGAGTTACGCTCACTGCATGACTCACCAAGAAATTACGAGCCTTCATTCTCCGCATGTAGAGAGAGTGAAGGCTCTTTTGGGCTCTCGTGGCAAAAAGATTCGAAGTGCCGAACATATCTTTGTGGCCGATGGAATGCAGTCCCTACGAAGCGCTTTACGTCCACATTCAGAGTTTGCTCCTCACATTCAAAAAATCTTTGTAACTGCAGAAGGCCGCCTGAAGTTAGAAAGTGAATTTCCCAAAGAACTTCCGGCCCATGACGTAGTAAATGTCAGCGACGCTGTGATGAACGCCATGACAGATACTCAATCCCCTCAAGGGGTCTTGGCGCTTTGCAAATACCTTCCCTATAACCTTGAAAGTGTTTCAAGCGCTAAGAGAGTTGCATATTTTTGGCAACTTCAGGATCCAGGCAATGCCGGTACTGCAATTCGAACAGCGGATGCATGCGGCTTTGATGCAGTTATATTTTCAGATTTAAGTGTTGATATTTTTAGTCCAAAAGTTGTCCGTTCAACGGCTGGCTCTCTTTGGAATATTCCCATCGTTGAAGGTGTAAGCCTTGATTCCTTGCTTGAGTGGGGAAGTGGACGGTCTCTTCTTGCTTTCGATGGCCATGGAAGCAGATCCCTCACTGATCTCCAACCTTCTCGTGACTCGGTGCTGATTTTCGGAAATGAAGCCCGTGGCCTACCCGATCTTCCTTCTCAGGTGGAAATCATCAGCATTCCGATGCAAGGTCATGCTGAAAGTTTCAACGTGGCGAGCGCTGCCGCAATCGCAATGTTCCACGTATCCCGATAAGTATTGAGTAAGATTCAATCATTATGACCCTTTCTATTCCCGCTATTGAAAGTGCTGCCGAGGCGGCGATTGCGGCGATAGCTGTTGCATCAAATCTGGACGATCTAAAGACTGTAAAGATCGAACATGTGGGGGATAAATCACCTATAGCTCGTTTGAATCAAGGTCTCGGAGCGCTCGAGCCAAGCCAGCGGGCAGAATTTGGAAAAATTTTAGGGGAAGCAAAATCTGCAATTGGCGCAGCATTTGCAAAGCGACAAGAGCAGCTTGAAATTGAGCGAGATGCAAGGGTTCTACTTGAAGAAGTTGTCGACGTAACACTTCCAGCAAGTAACGCTCATCGCGGTGGTCTCCACCCTCTTACTGTCATTAAGAACGAAATTTCAGATTACTTTCTGAGTCAAGGATATTCAATTGCCGAGGGCCCAGAAATCGAGGCGGGATGGCTCAACTTTGATGCGCTCAACATTCCTGCAGACCATCCGGCAAGGACTATGCAAGATACTTTTTTCATCGAACCGATTGAATCCGGTCTTGTTCTTCGAACACATACCTCACCCGTTCAAGTTCGAACGATGCTCAATGAAAAACCCCCGATTTACATAGTCTCCCCAGGCAGAACTTTTCGAGCTGATGAACTTGATGTCACACACAGCCCTGTTTTTAGCCAAGTCGAAGGCTTGGTAGTCGACAAGGGAATTTCGATGGCCCATCTCAAAGGTGCGCTGGATGATTTTGCGATGAAGATGTTCGGTCCAGATGCAATCACTCGGTTGCGCCCTTCTTTCTTTCCCTTTACAGAACCCAGTGCAGAAGTAGATGTTTGGTTTAACAACCGTTGGATTGAATGGGGCGGTTGCGGGATGGTCAATCCTAAAGTTCTTGAAACATGTGGGATTGATTCTGAGGAATACACTGGATTCGCATTTGGCATGGGGCTAGAGCGGACTCTGATGGTTCGACAGGGCATAAAAGACATGCACGATATTGTCGAGGGTGATATTCGATTTAGTCGCTCCTTTGGGTTGGGGTTGTAATGCGCATCCCACGTTCATGGCTCAACGAATTTGTCTCTCTCCCTTCTTCGATAACTGATGAGCAAATTGCGGATGGTCTTGTTCGAGTTGGCTTTGAAGTCGAAGAAGTAATAGCTCAGGGAAGAGATCTCAAAGGCCCACTTGTAGTCGGAGAAGTTCTCTCCATTGAACAGGTCGAGGGTCAAAAGAAGCCGATTCGATATGTAGGTCTTAATTGCGGTGAAAGTAAAACTCGCTATGTTATTTGCGGAGCTCAAAATTTTCAGGTGGGAAATCTCGTTGTCGTTTCTCTTCCTGGTGCAGTTCTCCCAGGAGGATTCGAGATTGCAGCGCGTCAAACCTATGGACATACCTCAGATGGAATGATTTGTTCGGCAAAAGAATTGGGTATGGGAGATGATCATTCAGGAATCATCGTTCTGCCCTCCGATGCTGCAAAGCCTGGCGCCGATGCCTTTTCGCTTCTGGAAATTGCCGACACAATTTTTGATGTATCGGTAAATCCCGATCGAGGTTATGCACTGAGCGTGCGAGGTATGGCGCGCGAGGTTGCTGCATCGCTAGCGCTAAAATTCACCGATCCGGCTGATGCTCCTGCGGAAATTACATTTACCGATTCGGGAACTGCTGTGCCAGCAAAAATATCTGATGGCGCAATGGTGATGTTTCTGCGGACGATGAAAGATTTTGATCCGCAAAAGAGTTCACCTCTCTGGATGCGTCGCCGTATTGAAAAATGTGGGATGCGCTCCATTTCTCTCGCCGTTGATGTCACAAATTATGTGATGTTGGAGCTCGGTCAGCCATTACATGCCTTTGATGCCGACGCTGTTGATGGATTCTTAGAAATACGACGCGCAGGCAAAGAGGAGAAATTAACAACTCTGGACGGGGAAGAGAGGATTCTTAATCCCGACGACCTTGTTGTTGCTGATTCCAAAAACGTATTAGCACTTGCTGGAACGATGGGAGGTCTTGATTCAGAAATTACATCCAAGACAACTCGCATAGCTTTAGAAGCAGTTCGATTTGATCAAATCTCGATTGCCAAAAATTCCCGACGCCACAAATTGTCCACTGAGGCATCAAGGCGCCTTGAACGTGGTGTAGACCCAATACTTGCCGAGCTTTCTTCGGCGCGGGCAGCACAGCTGCTGATAGATCTTGGAGGAGCCTCATATGTGGGCACATCAACTTCAGGCGAGGTTGCACTACTCCCCAGCGTTCACCTAAATCCTTCATATGTCGGAGAGCGAGCGGGGCTAGATATTGAGCCAAACGTTGTTAAAGAAAAGCTCGAACTTGTGGGCTGTTCGGTAAAACAAAACGGATCTTCCTTCGACGTTACGCCACCTTCATGGCGCGTAGAGCTGCTTTCTCCTGCCGACCTCACCGAGGAGGTTCTCCGAAATATTGGTTATGACAAGATTCCTTCACTTTTGCCGCCACGACGCACATCTGCGGAATTAACTCCCTCACAAAAGCGTCGACGCCTTCTGGCGCAATCACTTGTTTCTCGTGGATACACCGAAGTGATGACATTTCCCTTTGTCAATGAAGATGTCATTGCCCGTATGGGTTTTGTCGGCGCTCGTGCGCTTTCCTACCGTGTAGCAAATCCAATGTCTGAGGATGCACCATTCATGCGTCCGCACTTACTTCCAGGATTACTTGAAGCGGCACGAAGAAATTTTGGCCGTGGATTTAAGGATTTCGCCATCTTTGAAATGGGACTTATTTTCCGCAGAAGTATTGATCCAGTCCCTGGACTCTTTCCTGCTACGGGTTCTCGACCAAGCGATACAACAATTACCCAGATCTATGACTCCGTTCCAACTCAGCTCTCTTTTATCTGTGGAGTTCAAGTTGGAAAGGTGGCAACTGAAAGTTGGAAGGGAAAAAGCCGATCTTACGACTGGACGGATGCTCTTGCTGAAATTGAAACAATTTTGACGCAGATGAATCTCTCGTGGAAGGTGCAGAGTTCTGATCTTGCACCCTGGCATCCAGGTCGTTGTGCAGAATTCATCGTTGATGGAAAGCCGGTCGCACATGCCGGGGAATTGCATCCTCGCGTTCTCACTGATTTCGGTTTGCCTGCGCGTTCTGTTGCCTGGGGTCTGAGCCTCGATGCTCTTCCAGCTTCGCCATTAGTTACTCCTGCACCAATCACGGTAATGCCGGCTGCGGTTCAGGATCTGGCTCTGGTGGTCGATAAGAGTGTCGCTTCAACGCAGGTTGAATCAGCTCTTCGTGAAGGAGCGGGAGACTTGCTTGAGTCGATCACCCTCTTTGATCGTTATGAGGCACTGGGGGAGGGCAAAGTTTCACTAGCTTTCACTCTGGTGTTTCGTGCACCAGATCGAACGTTGACTGCGCAAGAGGTTAATGGTTTTAAAGAGAGCGCAGCTGCCGTGGCCTCGAAAAAGGTGGGAGCCACCATACGTGCATAATTATTCATAATATTGAATAATTATGCTTTTTTCGATACTCTCAAGGTATGAAAATTGGCATCGTCGGCGCAAGTGGATATTCCGGGGGAGAGCTTCTTCGGATCATCTCATCACATCCGAAATTCGAATTGGAGTACATAGCTGCCTCCTCCAATGCTGGGGAATTCATAACAAGTGTTCATCCGGCTCTTACCTTGTTCTCGGAAGAAAAATTTGAAGAGACCTCTCTTGAGGCGATGAAAAGATGTGAGCTTCTTTTCTTCGCCCTACCTCACGGGGCATCCTCTGAATACATAGAGAAACTTCCAGAGTCAATCAAAGTCGTCGACCTCGGTGCGGATTATCGATTAGAGGACGCAGCGCGATGGTCTACATATTATGGTGGCTCTTATTCAGGTTTTCTTCCTTATGGATTGCCAGAACTGCCAGGTGCGCGAGCTCTTATTGCCCAATCTGCGCGTATTGCAAATCCAGGTTGCTATGCAACAGCCATCATCCTAGGAGCTCTCCCAGCAATTTCTCATAAGCTCATTGATGCAACAGATATTGTTGTTGTTGCCGCATCGGGAACAACCGGCGCTGGGCGATCTGCGAAAATTAATTTGATTGCAAGTGAAGCGGCAAACTCTCTAACGTCGTACAAATTTGGAGGGGTACATCAACACACTCCTGAGATAGAGCAGAGCATCTCTCACGTGAGTGGAAGTGCCTCAAGAATTTCATTTACACCAATACTTGCGCCAATGCCACGTGGAATTTTGGCGACGATAACAGCCAAGATCTCTGGCGCCTTTACAACAGAAAAGGTGCACGAGATTTATGCTGGAGCATTTGAGTCGGAACCATTCGTCCATGTTCTTCCACTCGGTCAGATGCCGCAGACCTCGGCCGTTACTGGAAGTAATTCTGCGCACATTCAAGTTGGGGTGGATAGCCATACGAATCGATTGATTATTTCGGTGGCGATTGACAACCTTGGGAAAGGTGCAGCTTCACAAGCTGTTCAAAATGCAAACATCATGTGTGGCTTTGCCGAAACTCTCGGTCTCTCAACTCAAGGGGTGCGTTAAATGGCAAATCTTCCACAAGGGTTTAGGGGTTCGGGCGTAGCTGTTGGAATCAAGAGTTCGGGAGCACCCGATCTGGCCCTGATCGTAAACGATGGTCCATATAAATATGGCACAGCCGTTTTTACCTCCAACAAGGTTGTCGCTGCCCCTGTTACGTGGTCTCGACAAGTTGTTGCAGATAATGAAATTTCAGCGGTAATTCTCAATAGCGGCGGTGCGAATGCCTGCACGGGACCGGAAGGATTCGCAGATACCCATAGGACTGCCGAAGTTTTAGCAGGGAAACTTTCCATAAATGCTGGAGATGTAGTCGTCTGCTCAACGGGGCTCATTGGGGTTCGTTTACCCATGGAAAAACTCTTGCCTGGAATCGATATTGCCGTTTCTTCACTTTCACGTGAAGGAGCGGAAAAGATTGCCGAGGCAATCATGACGACAGACTCCAGAGCTAAATATTTCGAGAAAGAATATTTAGGCGTGCGAATCTTCGGGATGGCTAAAGGAGCGGGAATGCTAGCGCCATCACTTGCAACAATGCTCTCTGTCATAGTTACCGATGCGATTGTTGACCATAGCGCCGAAAAGATTTTTAGAGAAGTAGCAGCCGAAACCTTCGACAGGATCGACTCGGATGGCTGTATGTCAACAAATGACACTGTAACTTTTATGTCGTCAGGGGCAAGTGGCGTCAGACTTTCACATCAGGATCTCAAGACCCTGCTTCTTGAATGCGCCACTTATCTTTCCCAACAACTTATCAACGATGCTGAAGGCCACACAAAGATCGTGGAGATTGTGACTATAAATGCCGCTTCAGTATCTGACGCATTGGAAGTTGGGCGAAGTTGTGCACGTAATAATCTTTTAAAGTGTGCCCTTAATGGAAATGATGCAAATTGGGGTCGTGTTCTCGCTGCTGTGGGCACAACAAACGCTCTCTTTGATCCACACACAATTGACGTTTCCCTGAACGGTGTCCAGGTCTGCAAAAATAGTGCTCCTGGCATGGATCGATCAGAAGTTGATCTTTCGTCTAAGAATATTCGAATAGTCATTGATTTAAAGGCTGGAATGTCGTCTGGAACTATTTGGACCAATGACTTATCGGCAATGTATGTACATGAGAATTCGGCGTATTCATCATGATCGTCGTCAAATACGGCGGTCATGCGCTTCCAACGGCAAACACTCCAGATCCGATTCTTAAAATTATCGCGGATTACCATCTGGCGGGTTCAAAAATCGTTCTTGTTCACGGAGGTGGACCACAAATAGATGCTGAACTTTTGATTCATCAAATTCCAAGTTTGATGCAAAGTGGTTACAGAACAACGACGCCTGAGGTTTTTGAAGTAGTCCAAAAAGTTCTTTCAGGCCAGGTTCTACGGACACTGGTTAATCAGTTGATCTCCTTTGGAGCAAACCCAGTAGGGCTCTCTGTTGGAGACGGAAGCACTGTGAGGGCTGAAAAGATGCACCCCGATATTGATGGAACGCCCTTGGATATTGGTTTAGTTGGGGATGTTTTCTCCACAAATCCAAAACTATTGAACCTGCTTCTTTCTGCAGATTTCTTACCTGTAATTTCTCCAGTTGCCGTCAGTTCCGAGGGGCTTGGTTTGAATCTCAATGGTGATCTCGCGGCAGGGGCTGTAGCTGGGACTTTAGAAGCTGATGAAGTCATCTTTATGACCGATGTCGAAGGTATTTATCGAGATTATCCACATAAGGAATCAATCATCAAAGAAATCTCCGCAGAGCAACTCCGTGGCCTTCAACCGTCATTTTCTTCGGGAATGATTCCAAAAGTGAAAGCTGTTCTCTCGGCCCTAGAGGCGGGTGCAAAGAGAGCTCGGGTTATTGATGGACGAGATAGTGAAAATCTTTCGCTAGCTTTGGCAGGATCGGGTGGAACGGTAGTGGTTCGATGACACTTCACGAAGAAGAACGCTGGGCGCGTGCGATGGAATTGAATTACGGGACGCCTGGAATTCAACTTGTCCGCGGAAAAGGTATTTATGTTTGGGATAGCTCTGGGAAGAAATATTTGGATTTTCTCGGGGGTATTGCAACAAATGTTTTAGGGCATGCCGAGCCGGCAGTCGTACGGGCTGTCTCGAAACAGATTGCAACACTTGGTCATACAAGTAATCTTTACTCACACCCACAAGGTTTAGCTCTCGCTGAAAAGCTCCAGAAATTAGTAGGAGCACCATCTCGTGTCTTTTTCTGCAATTCCGGTGCCGAAGCTAATGAAGCGGCGCTTAAGCTTTCTCGACTTTCTGGGCGGAGTCGAATCATCTCAACCGTGGGAAGTTTCCACGGGCGAACACTTGGTGCACTTTCGCTCACGGGCCAGCCCGCAAAGAGAGCTCCATTTATCCCACTTCTTGGCAGAGTGGACTTTGTGAAGTATGGAGATGTGCGCGAACTTGAAAAAACTATTTCGAGAAAAACTGCCATGGTAATCGTGGAACCCATCCAGGGAGAGAATGGAGTTGTCGTTCCCCCAAGGGGCTATCTCAAGGCCGTCCGCGATCTCTGCGACAAATATGGCGCCCTTTTCGCCATAGATGCGGTGCAAACCGGAATGGGTCGCACTGGCACGATGTTTGGTTATGAACCCGAGGGAATCCTTCCCGACATTCTCACCCTTGCGAAGGGACTCGGGGGAGGACTCCCATTAGGCGCGATGATTTCAATTGGTGATCGTGTTCCACACTTTACGGCTGGTCAACATGGTTCCACATTTGGTGGAAATCCTGTTGCCACCGCATCCGGGCTTGCGACAATCGATGTCATCGAGAAGAAGAAACTGATGAAAAATGCAATCGCCATGGAGAAGTTGATTCGAAAGGAACTTGTTAATTTCCCCGAAATTGAAAATGTGCGAGGATCCGGGTTACTTCTTGGCCTGGTATTTAAGGAAAATATAGCCAATGACTTAGTTGGCTCTTGTGCTCACTCCGGTCTGCTTGTAAATGCTACATCTTCTAATGTCATACGAATCGCGCCAGCACTCACGCTCACACAAGTTCATGTAAAGGAATTTGTAAAAAAGTTGCGTGCATCCATATCGGAGGTACTAAAACATGAATAAGAAGATGCCTATAACAGCAGCGGCTCGAAAGAATCTCATTGCAAATCTGATTTCACGACAGAGTATTGACTCCCAAGAATCCCTTATCGCCCTCCTTAAACGTGAAGGCATACATGTCACGCAAGCGACCGCTAGTCGCGATCTTGTAGACCTTGGAGCTCATCGTGAGCGCGATCGACAAGGCGTGATGCGTTACGTTCTTCCATCTGAACCGGTTGCCGCGCGAAATGGTGGTCTTCTTTTATCGGCACAGTCGAGTGGAAATATTGTTGTTTTACGCACTCCACCAGGAGGTGCTCAACTTCTAGCAAGCTCTTTAGATCAGTCCGCAATATCAACCCTTTTAGGCACCATTGCCGGAGATGACACGGTCATTGCCATTGCAAGTGCTTCAACAGGTGGTACACGACTCATCTCTCAAATCGAAGAATTCTTAGGCTCCAGTCGCGTAAAATCATCGCGTAAAGTTCAAAAAAGAGTGAGGTAGATATCGATGGCGCTTTGGGGCGGACGATTTTCGCAAGGACCGGCACAATCGGTGGCCGCTCTTTCGCGGAGCGTTGATTTCGATTGGCGCCTGGCGCAATACGATGTCCGAGTCAATATTGCCCATGTTCGGGGCCTTGAAGAGTCGAAAGTAATTTCCAACACCGATGCCTCTAAAATTATTGAAGCGCTCAGAAGCCTGAGCTCTGAGATTGAAGAAGGTTCTTTCTCATTCAACGACGTGGATGAAGATGTCCATAGCGCGATAGAGAGAGGACTCACCCAGAAACTTGGACCTTTGGGAGGGGCTTTTAGAGCAGGCCGCTCCCGAAACGATCTTGTGGTTACAGATTTCAAGCTTTACATCATCGATCACATTTTAGAGATTGCACAGACGCTCACACTTCTTGTAGATGCACTCAATAGAGTTTCTGATGAGTACAAAGGCGCACTTGCACCAGGCTTTACCCACCTTCAGCACGCCCAACCCATCAACTTTGGTCATGAGATCGCAAAACATTCTCACGCATTTTTAAGGGATATCGATCGAATTCATGATTGGCTCAATCGCAATTCGACTTCACCTCTTGGTTCTGGGGCGCTTGCTGGTTCGGCGCTTCAACCACATCCTGAAAAACGAGCAGAGGAGCTTGGCTTTTCGAGCACATTGCTCAATTCGATTGATGCGGTAAGCGATCGAGATTTTGTTGCAGAGGCGCTCTTCATCTTTTCACTTATTGGAATTCATCTTTCTCGCATAGGGGAAGAGTTCACTATCTGGAGCACAACCGAGTTTGGTTGGGCACAGCTAGCAGATCAATTTTCAACAGGCTCATCCATCATGCCGCAGAAGAAGAATCCAGATATTGCAGAACTGGCACGTGGAAAATCTGGTCGACTTATTGGAAATCTCACTGGCCTGCTGGCAGTTCTTAAGGGTCTGCCTTTCGCATATAACCGCGACCTTCAAGAGGATAAGGAACCCATCTTTGATTCTGTTGAAACTCTTCAGGTGATTTTGCCGGCAGTTATTGGAATGATCGAAACAACAACATTTGATAGGGAAAAGATGGCATCTGGAGCAGTTTCAGGTCATGCCCTTGCTACGGAGATCGCTGATTTTCTGGCAAGAAAAGGAATTCCCTTTGCAGAGGCGCATGAAAGTTCTGGAGCATGCGTCAAGCTTGCCGACTCTCTCAACTTAGAGGTGCACGAACTTTCGGATGCACAGTTGCAAGAAGTTCATCCTCAACTGACACCAGAAATTCGAAATGTACTCAGCGGTGCTGGGGCAACATCTTCTCGAATCTCTCTGAACGGGACTTCAGAATCGAGTATTTCCAAGCAGATATCTATTCTGAATTCAGAAAATTCATCCGCCCTCACGTGGATTTCGCAGGCGCGGGATTCATTCTCAAGAATGATGAGTAACTCACAATGACAAAAGCTCTCTTGCACGATCTTGAGTGGCGCGGATTAATAGCGCAAACAACTGATCGCCAGGCTCTTGAAAATGAGATGGAGGCAGGTCCCATCAGTTTTTATGTTGGATTTGATCCAACAGCGCCAAGTTTACATATCGGCAATTTGGCGGTTATCTGCACAATGCGTCGTTTCCAATTAGCAGGGCACAAACCGATTCCTCTTGTTGGGGGAGCGACTGGCTTGGTGGGAGATCCATCTGGACGAAACGAAGAGCGCTCTCTCAATGATGAATCCGTTGTTGTCGATTGGGTCAACCGAATTCGTACTCAGCTAGAGAAGTTTTTGAGTTTTGAAGGGAAAAGCGCTGCAAAAATGGCGAACAATCTCGATTGGACTGCACCAATCTCAGCCCTGACTTTTCTTCGAGATATTGGAAAGCATTTCAGCGTTAATCAGATGCTCTCTAAGGATAGTGTTTCAGCACGTCTTGAGGGTGGCGGCATTTCATATACCGAATTTTCCTATCAAGTTCTACAGGCGCTGGATTTTCTGGAATTGTTTAGACTTCACCATTGCACATTACAAATGGGTGGAAGTGATCAATGGGGAAATATTGTTGCCGGACTTGATCTGATTAGAAAAGTAGAGGGCGGTTCTGGTCATGCACTGACGATTCCTTTGATCACAAAATCAGATGGAACTAAATTTGGAAAGACTGCTGGTGGATCGGTGTGGCTCGATGCAGAAATGACATCTCCATATGCTTTTTTCCAATTCTGGATTGGTGTAGATGATGCAGATGTCGAAAAGTTATTGAAGGTATTTTCATTCAAGAGTCATGAAGAGATTGATGTGCTTCTTGAATCGTTAGCAACAAATCCTGGTGCGCGTGAAGCACACCGTGCACTTGCTCGAGAATTGACAGCTCTCGTTCATGGTGATCATCAGGCGTCACAAGCAGAAGCTGCAGCGAAGGCTCTCTTTGGGCAAGGTGAGCTAGCTGAGCTTGATGAAAGTACTTTGGAGTCAGCACTCTCACAATTACCACGTACGCAAATTAAAAAGAGTGATCCGATTCCAACATGGGTTGATCTTTTAACAGCGACAGGAGTTGTCGATTCGAAATCTGCTGCACGTAGAATTGTGAAAGAAGGCGGAGCGTATTTAAATAATGAAAAAATCTCCGGCGAAGATTTTGTTCCCGAGATTTCTCACTCTATTTACAATCGATTCTTTATCTTGCGCAAAGGCAAGAGAGATCTGGCGGCTGTAGAACTTATTTAGTTTTTCTTTTGTTTTTTTGTGGCGGTTTTGCTGGTTTTTGCTGGTTTTTGCTGGTTTTTGCCGGTTTTTTTGGAGTCTTGGAGGGTGGGGAAGGTCACGCCCCCGAGGGGTCAATTGTGGTCATGCCGATTTGGCTTTTACGCCTGGGGTGGGTTATATTTCGGGCTCGCTACGAAACGGACTGGTCGAAAGCCTTGTTTTACGCTTAAAAACGCGTAAATCGAGCCACCAGAATAGGCCGAGTAGCTCTCCAAGCAAGTGACTCACACGCTGGAATGATCCGCAGAGATGTGGATTTGACCCCATGCGTGCGTTCCACTATGTTTGGCGGTCTGCCTCGAAAAAGGTTTAAAAGCGATGCTTTTAGCCCGAACGATGCGCATCCGTACCTTGAGAACTCAACAACGTGCAATATCAATGCCAATCAAGGCAATAATTGACGTGCCTTAAAACGCGTCAAAGGCCTTAGATTCCTTTGTATTTTTTTCAGCTCGAAAGAGTTTGGATTAGTACAGAAACAAAAACAATTGGACAGAACACGAAATAGCAATAGCTAGTTTCGTTTCTATGCCAGATCAACACTTTCTATGGAGAGTTTGATCCTGGCTCAGGACGAACGCTGGCGGCGTGCTTAACACATGCAAGTCGAACGATGAAGTTCTCTTCGGAGAATGGATTAGTGGCGAACGGGTGAGGAACACGTGAAGAATCTGCCCTCCACTTTGGGATAACTCCGGGAAACCGGGGCTAATACCGAATATTGAAGCATAAGCGGCATCGCTGAGCTTTGAAAGAATTTCGGTGGAGGATGACTTCGCGGCCTATCAGCTTGTTGGTGAGGTAATGGCTCACCAAGGCTACGACGGGTATCCGGCCTGAGAGGGCGACCGGACACACTGGGACTGAGACACGGCCCAGACTCCTACGGGAGGCAGCAGTGGGGAATATTGGGCAATGGACGCAAGTCTGACCCAGCGACGCCGCGTGAGGGATGAAGGCCTTCGGGTTGTAAACCTCTTTCAGTAGGGAAGAAGCGAAAGTGACGGTACCTACAAAAGAAGCACCGGCTAACTATGTGCCAGCAGCCGCGGTAATACATAGGGTGCAAGCGTTGTCCGGATTTATTGGGCGTAAAGAACTCGTAGGTGGTTTGTTACGTCGGGTGTGAAACTCTGGGGCTCAACCCCAGACCTGCATCCGATACGGGCAGACTAGAGTGTGGTAGGGGAGACTGGAATTCCTGGTGTAGCGGTGGAATGCGCAGATATCAGGAGGAACACCAATGGCGAAGGCAGGTCTCTGGGCCATTACTGACACTGAGGAGTGAAAGTGTGGGGAGCGAACAGGATTAGATACCCTGGTAGTCCACACCGTAAACGATGGACGCTAGTTGTGGGGACCTTCCACGGTTTCTGCGACGCAGCTAACGCATTAAGCGTCCCGCCTGGGGAGTACGATCGCAAGATTAAAACTCAAAGGAATTGACGGGGCCCCGCACAAGCAGCGGAGCATGCGGCTTAATTCGACGCAACGCGAAGAACCTTACCAAGGCTTGACATATAGGGAAAAGCAGCAGAGATGTTGTGTCCGCAAGGGCCCTATACAGGTGGTGCATGGTTGTCGTCAGCTCGTGTCGTGAGATGTTGGGTTAAGTCCCGCAACGAGCGCAACCCTCGTTCTGTGTTGCCAGCATTTAGTTGGGGACTCACAGGAGACTGCCGGGGTTAACTCGGAGGAAGGTGGGGATGACGTCAAATCATCATGCCCCTTATGTCTTGGGCTGCACGCATGCTACAATGGCCGATACAAAGGGCTGCGATACCGTAAGGTGGAGCGAATCCCAAAAAGTCGGTCTCAGTTCGGATTGAGGTCTGCAACTCGACCTCATGAAGTCGGAGTTGCTAGTAATCGTAGATCAGCAACGCTACGGTGAATACGTTCCCGGGTCTTGTACACACCGCCCGTCACGTCACGAAAGTCGGTAACACCCAAAGTCAGTGGCCCAACCGCAAGGAGGGAGCTGCCTAAGGTGGGATCGGTGATTGGGACGAAGTCGTAACAAGGTAGCCGTACCGGAAGGTGCGGCTG
>CAINRG010000032.1 GCA_903852585.1 uncultured Actinomycetes bacterium | reverse complement strand
GGAAAAAGAGCTCGCAAATTATTCGGTAAGCAAAGGAACAATTCAGTTTGGTTTGGATAAACCTTTTCCAAAGCCACTGCTGAAGAAAATCTTATTGACGCGCTTAGAACACATCAACACGTCGTACCCAAAGAAGAACGGTGTTTTTATTGAGTATTACAAGAATGGTGGAATTAAAGCCGAAGGAAAGTACAAAGGTAAGGTTATGAATGGGGTGTGGAAGTTCTATCGCCTTGATGGATCATTGATGCGAAGTGGTTCATTTAAAGACGGCCAACAATCTGGCGTGTGGACGACATATGATTCAAAAGGCAGAATTGTTAAAACCACAAAGTTTTAAATTGTGGAGACTAGGGGGGTCGAACCCCTGACCCCCTGCTTGCAAAGCAGGTGCTCTACCAACTGAGCTAAGTCCCCGTTGTGAAACGGTATTAAGTTTTAAAGCGGTCGAACTGTACTACGGGTCATACATCTCTTACGTGGGCCTATGTGGACTTGAACCACAGACCTCTTCCTTATCAGGGAAGCGCTCTAACCAGGCTGAGCTATAGGCCCTTATTCATTCCAGACTGGTTGAGTTCCATCCTGAACAAGAGGCGCAAGGTTACCCGACTTATGCGCATCCAAGCAAAATGCCAATTTACCCGTATCAGTCCTCTTTTACCAACGCGATAGAGACCACTGTGATGCCCTCACTGAGGTTCACAAGGCGAACTCCGAGGGTATCTCGTGTGGTTTCTCGAACTTCATCAATTGGGGTTCTCATGACAGTTCCACCAGATGTAATCGCGAGGATTTCATCTTTTGGTTGAACAATCATCGCGCCAACAAGAACGCCTCGAGATCCTTCATCAATCTTTGCTGCTTTTACGCCGATACCACCGCGACCTTGTTGGCGATATTCATCAAGATGTGTGCGCTTTGCATAGCCGCCATCTGTTGCAGTGAATACAAATTGATCTTTTGACTCACCATTGATTGCTGCCATTGTGAGGAGCTCATCATCTGCGCGGAATTTCATTCCAATGACCCCAGATGTTGATCGACCCATTGAGCGGATAGATTCTTCATTCGCCGTAAAACGAAGTGACATTCCTTTTCGAGAAACAAGAAGGAGCTCGTCTTTTTCACTCACAAGCGATGCTGATACAACTTCGTCATTTTCTTTCAGATTGATTGCTATCAATCCTCCGGAGCGTGGGCTGTCATATTCAGGAAGAGGTGACTTCTTCACCATGCCACTGCGGGTTGCAATAACAATGTAAGGGTGTGATGCGTAATCGCTGATCGCAATTACTTGTGCGATGGATTCATCAGGTCTAAATTCCAAAAGATTTGCAACGTGTTGACCGCGAGCATCTCGGCCTGCATCTGGAAGTTCATGAACTTTCGCGCGATAAACGCGTCCTTTGTTTGTGAAGAACAATAACCAATCGTGAGTTGATGCGGTAAAGAAATGCTCAACAAAATCATCTTGTTTGAGAGCGGCTCCTTTAACACCTTTACCACCACGACGTTGCGCGCGATAGAGGTCTGCAAGTGTGCGCTTGCTGTATCCGCCGCGAGTGATAGTGACAACAACTTCTTGGTTAGGAATCAAATCTTCGACAGACATATCTGTGTCGCCAGCAATAATTTGTGTGCGGCGTTCATTGCCGTGTTTTTCTGAAAGCTCTTGTAATTCAATCTTAATAATCTCGCGTTGCTTTGCCTCGCTAGCAAGAATTGTATTGAGCTCTTTGATTTCAGCCATCAATTCGTTGTATTCGTCGTTAATTTTTTGACGTTCCAACGCTGCAATACGACGAAGTTGCATATCTAAAATCGCATTTGCTTGAACTTCGT
>CAINRG010000031.1 GCA_903852585.1 uncultured Actinomycetes bacterium | reverse complement strand
GACCGACATATCGTCACAATAAATGGAACAGCAACTCCGATGCCTCTCAAAGAATTTGAATTGCTCGAATATTTAATTCGCAACTCTGGACGTGTTCTTACACGCGCTCAATTAATTGACAGAGTATGGGGAAATGATTATTTCGGCGATACAAAGACATTGGATGTTCATGTAAAACGCCTACGCGCAAAGATTGAAACAGATCCAGCAAACCCAATCTTTATTCAGACAGTGCGTGGGCTTGGATATAAATTCGAAGGTTAATTAATTTACGTTTGCGTAGATATCTGCTTTTTCCCGGACAATAGCGCTGAGCTTGACCTCAGACGCTTTTCCAAAAGAAATAGTCATATCTGCTCGTTGTCCTGGTGTGAGATTAAGTCCAGGGAATGAAACATGCGCATTTGCGATATCGCCGGAGAAAATTACGGGAGCATTTTGAGCGAGCGCAGATTCCCCAGTCCCCTTGCCGGTAATTCCATTTGCGGTAATTGCGGTAATCGCATCCGCTGTTGAACCTTGATTGACGATCGTTCCAACAAGAACGGCTGAGCCATCTGGTTGTGCAACAAGAAGAACATTGCGAAGCTTGATCGCACCACTATCTCTCTCAACGCCATCGGTGACCTGGCGGATCTTGGAGGTAGGAGCATCTTTACCGGCCGCGGTACATCCTGTGAGTAGGCCTACCGAAAGAAGGGCTGCGGTTGCTGTAGCGAGCTTGCGTGAAATCATGTGCGCAATCGTACCGATTGGCGCTTGGCGCCTTGCCCAGGGTCTGCTGTGACCCTGATTAACCCCTGCCCAACTAACCCTCAAGCGGGGCTAGAGAGATGCCCCAAATCACTGGTAGACTTAACCTCTTGCTGAACGCTGGTAAGGCCCGATTTGCCCAGTTTTAACTACTGAAAGGCCCTTCTCAATGACATTTAAGGTCGGCGAAACCGTTGTTTACCCACATCACGGAGCGGCCCTCATTGAGGCCATCGAAACCCGAACCATTAAAGGCGAAGAGAAGATTTATCTCGTTTTGAAGGTTGCCCAAGGCGACCTCACCGTCCGCGTTCCCGCTGAAAATGTCGACCTCGTCGGCGTTCGCGATGTCGTGGACTCAGCTGGACTTGATCGCGTTTTCAACGTTCTCCGCCAGCCTTACACAGAAGAGCCAACAAACTGGTCTCGACGTTACAAGGCAAATGTCGAAAAGCTTGCATCAGGTGATGTCATCAAGGTTGCTGAAGTTGTTCGCGATCTTTATCGCCGCGATCTAGACCGCGGTCTATCTGCTGGTGAAAAGCGAATGCTCGCCAAGGCTAAGCAAATCCTTATCTCTGAACTTGCACTCGCTGAGCGCACAGATGAAGAGAAGGCCGGCTTAATCCTTGATGAGGTTCTCGCTTCTTAATCTCGCCTCAAAACGTGGCAACGCCTTCAATCAAGCTTTTGCTTGTTGCAACATCCCCTATTGTCTTTGAAAAATTAGCACACACCGATCTTATCGGCCACTCCTTATCGGTTGCCGAAAACTTTTGTATTGAAAATGGATCACATACCCATCTTTCCGTTGCAGCACCGGCTTCATTGATGGATCGCATCAAAAAGTGTTGCGCGCAGATGCATATCTCACCCGAACTTATTGAGGTAGATCCTCTTCATGCATCAGCTTTAGCTTCTGCGCTCGCTACATCACAGCCATTTGAGATTATTGGAATTCACGATACACAGCGCCCTCTCACTCGCACAGCACAATTTCATCGCGTACTTGGAGCACTCGCTGGTGATGCCGGAGCAGCTCGCCCAGATATGGCATTTACCGAGACACTAAAAGTTGTCGACTCAGATAATGTTTTGACTCGCACTGTCGATCGAAATTCTATCCGTCGCCTTTCAACCCCAGAGTTTTATAATAAAAATGTTATTGATTTCAATGGCCCCGCTTCGACCTGGTTTCTGCCGCTCAAAGCTGGCACGACGACCACCGAAGTTGAAACAGATCCAGAATCTTTACGTGCAAATAGCGCGGCAGAAGTTGAATTACTTGAAGCGCTCTTGCATTGGCAAAAAAGAGTCGTATAGCTCCTTTTATTTACCTTTATTTACCTTTATTTACCTTTTATTACCGAAGTAAAGTTCGAATCTCTTCCCAAATTTTACGAGGCATACTCATTGCTTTTCGGGGAGTTTCAAGGGCTGTTGTAACAGGAGCCCTGCGAAATCTTCGGAATAAGCGAAATGGCTTTGTAGCAATGCGATGAGCAAGGTCTCGGCCATAGGCGATACGAAGATCATCGGCCTCATGTTTTACCTGGGCATGGCACTTCATACATGTTGTGGAGGCAAGAATGCGGCCAACATAAACCAACTCATGAACTGTCTCTTCACCGCAATGCGGGCATTCCAGGGAGGTTTCAATAATCTCTTTACTCAATCTTGATACCCCCGCTTCTCGAGAACATGCTCAGCAATTGCTAGATCCTGAGGATAGGTAATCTTTACATTTGTTGCTTCGGCGCTCACCGAAATAGTTTTTACGTGAGGTAAAAACTTCTCCATGCAAGCTCCCGTATCCGTACCGTGAAAGTCTACTTCCGCGGCAGCTTTATATGCAGCCAATAGATCTTTTGCTTGATAACCCTGTGGTGTCTGTACCCGTACCAATGGTTCCGATGAGCGCGTATCCATCTCGAGTTCATTTACAGGAATTGTCGGAATTGCACCTCCGTGACGATGCGCTGTCTCGGCAATTTCTTTGAAGAGTGCACTTGTTGCAAGTGGCCGTGCTCCATCATGAATTAAAACAACGTTTACTTCGCCAGACTCAATCAGGGGCTCTAAATGTTTGAGAGCCTGATACTCCGATTCGTGGCGCGTTTTTCCGCCATAAACAATCTCGACCTTGATGTGGGGAATTTCTCGAGCAATTACTTGCTTTGCAAGGGCCTCATCAGCGGGATTTATGACCAAAATGGCAGGACACTTATCGAATGCTTTTGTTGCGATTGTCAGTGATCGGGAGATTATGCGGCGACCGCTAAGAGGTAGCCAGACCTTATTTGTAATGTGTCCAAAGCGAGTTCCAGAACCTGCAGCGAGAATCACGACAGCAGGGCGCATTCGGCTCTGAATCTTCTCTCGCATTACCCCATTGTGGCAGACTCGTGCCATGCGTTGGAAAGTGCCGAATCCTTGGGCGAAGAAAGATGCTGCCGAGCACGCCGCACACATCATTGAGCGCCATGCAAAGAAGAGAGCGATTCAAGGGATGCTCACCCCAGCACAAGAAGAGCTTCGAAAAGAGTTAGGTCTTCACCCGCAAGGTTATAAAAAAGATTTCATGGGAAAGCCCATTAAAGAAGCAAAAGACCCCCTGACCAAACGTCAGAGGGCGCTTTTGAAGGAGCTAGGACTTGATAAGGATCAAGAAGCGTAAGTAAGACCCATTGCATCTTGTTCGCGGCGTAGCTTCACGATCAGACTATTTTCATCGAGTTCTACATCATCATATGTGAGAAGAGTTCCCACTGGGACAGCGCGCTTCATGACTGCATTTTGTACGAGTCCGATGGGCACAAGGTTTTCCTTGCGAGCATCCGATGCCTTATCTGCATATCCGCGAACTGTGAATCCACCAATACCATCAATCTTTTCTCCAACTGCAAGATCCTTCTTTGTCATCGCTACAACTTCAGCCATCAAATGAGGTGCGTAGAGTGAAGATTCGCGATCGATAACAGCTCGAGCAACAGAGAGCGGAGCTTCAACAGAGGCAAGGTGATAAGGACGATACAGAGCAAAGTACGGTCCAGGTCCCATAGAAAGATAGGACATTTCATGTGAAACATAGGGTTGGTCGCTGCGAACGATGACAAAGACGCCAGGTGCAACATCGCCCGTGCAGTAATCGACAACACCAGCACGATCAAGAACTCCGCCATCTGCTTGTAAAGCAAAGACATCTTGAAGGGTCTTTACAGTCGCTGCAGGGCCATACATTCCACGCTTTGAAAGCTCAAGGCCTGTTGTGTTTGCAAGTGCAACCATCTCTGTCATTGTCTTTGAACCGTCAGTGAATGAGCAGAGCATCTTTGGATTCATCTTTTTTGCTGTTGCACGCTCGCGCACAGAATCTGGATTGCTGAGAGGTTCGAATGGATTGTTCTTACCCTTGCCTGCTGCAACAACTTCAAAGTTAAGGTCGCGAGCAAAATCAACGAGGACCTTTGCTTCGATTGGCTCATCTCCATGGCAAACCGTATAGATAACGCCATTGTCGACCGCTGTCTTGTGAAGAAGGGGCCCGATGGTGACATCCATTTCAACATTCAAAACTGCGACATCCATCTTTGCCTTAAGGCATGAGTAGGAAATCTGTGCGCCGATCTCAGGAACACCGGTTGCTTCGACAACAAAGTCAATTGGAAGCTCTGCAAGAAATGATGAGGATGTTGCGCCTACTCGCTTTCCAGCGTTGAGAGCAGCAGTGATTTCAGCTGGATCGGAGCTAATGAGTGGATCATCAACACCAAGATCTTTGTACAGGCTTGTGATGCGTGCAGGATCAATATCAACGACAAGTACGACTGAAAGACCAGGCATGCGGTCAACTTGGCAACCAAAGCCATGTCCCATCTGTCCCGCTCCAACAAGTGCAATCTTTACATCGCGGCCAAGCTTTGCGCGATGTGCTTTGAGTTTTTCGGAGTATGCCATTTCAGTTTTTCCTAATCTTTCTATTAAAGAGAAGTTGCGATTACTCGAAGAGTGTCGCCAACTTTTACCATTGGTAATTCGCAGACTTCAACGTTTACATCTCCAGGCAACTCTGCCTCAGGAAGACCGTTTGCTTTCAAATCTAAATGCCCTAGGTTCAGAAGGTTATCGCTTGATACTGAACCAACAGCTAAAACTGTGAACTTATCGGAGTTGATTTCAATCACGTCACCAGCAATCGGTGCTCTCTCTTGATGTGCAACTTTGTGCAAGATAGAGAATTCATGAAGTTCAATCGGAGCGTTTTCACCAAACCAAACGAGTAAACCTTGGTCACGGAAGTCGCTGACTAATTCACCGACCGCCGTAACCGTAGATTCATAAACTACTTTTGAGTTTTCGCTTTCAGACATCTCTTAAGCTTCTTTGACGTCATCTGGCTTTACACCGGAGACGAAAAGTTCTTTTGTGATGAATTGTGCAAGAGGGCCTGCTGGACTTGTTGCGTGAATATCAACAGTCAAAACCTTCTTCATTGGGTAAACACCAACGCGCGCTGTTCCACCACAATCGATAACGGCAACCGCGATCTCATCGAAAGGAACGCTGCTCTTAAATCCATCGAATGGAACTCCGCCAGTCATATCGGCGATGCGTTGAGCAACAGGGTGAATTCCACCGCCTGTTACCGAATAAACATACTTCTTCTTATCTGTTGGCAAGATGGTAAGAGGTCCACCCCAACCGCCTTTACCAGCGGCGATAACTACTGCTTTGTATTCACTCATGTGAGGCTCCTATTAATTAAAGAAAATTTAAGTGGGAATGTAAAAGTTTAAAAGTGTGAAATGTTTTGCGAACTTGCTCTAAATAAGACTGGCGAGCGAACCCGCCAGTCTTATTTAAATATATTGAGTTTTTTTACTACTGCTTACTTAGCTGAGGTGTACAAGCCAAATGAAGCGACGTAAGCAATTACGACGGCGAGAGGGCCTGTAACCATACGGCTGAAGAGAACGGCAGGTACGCCGATTTCGACAGTAGCAGGCTCTGCTTCACCGAGGGCCAAGCCCACCGGAATGAAGTCGCAACCGACCTGTGGGTTGATAGCGAAGAGAGCTGGAAGTGAATATTGAGCAGGGATATTTCCCTTACCAATTTCAACACCCAAAAGGGTTCCAACAATCTGCGCGATAACAGCGCCAGGTCCGAGCAATGGGGAGAGCAGAGGGATTGCACAAACGACTGAGATAAGGAGCAAACCTGGGAGCGATGAAGCTGAACCCTTGATGCCCTTAGCAATCCAGTCACCGATACCGGTGGTGAGGATCAAGCCGATGATGAATGAGATGAACGCCATGAATGGAATGACGTTGCGGATGACAGTGTCAACTGTGTCGCGACCAGCCTGGTACAAAATACCGACTACGCCACCAACAGAACGACCTACTTTAGTAACTGTGCTTGAAAAACCCACGATTACTCACCCTTCTCTGACTTGGTCATCATGCGAGCAGTAATGCGCTCAGTCACGATACCGCGGATAAAGATAACGACAAGACCAACGAGCAAGTAACGAACAGCGAGATCGCCAAGTCCGAGACCGAGTTGTTGGATACCAGTTGCAATACCTACGTATACGAACAATTCACCTGGATTCGCGTGAGGGAAAATTCCAAGGATTGGGTGTACGAAAGATACAGCTGAGTCGTAGAACGCTGGCTTAAAGCGCTCTGGAAGGAAGCGACCCATGGTGTATGCCATTGGGTTTGTAAGAACGAACACTGAAACGAATGGAAGAACGATGTAACGAACTGGATACCACTGGAGTCCAGGACGCGCTGCCGCCTTACCAAGGTTTTCGATGCGCTCTGGTCCGATGATGCGTACCAAAGCATTGACCGCAGTCAACAAGACAACAAGTGTTGGAAGGATTCCGCCCATAAGTGAGAGCAAAACTGATCCACCCTTATTGAAGACCTTAATAAAGTCTTCTGCGCCTGTAGCCAAAGCTCCAAGCACGCCCGTTGGTTTATCCACGGTTACTGCTGAAAGAAATCCAACAGCTAAAAAGTGCACTGCACACCTCCTATATATGTTTGAGTTCGAACTTCAAGCGAACATCCTTCACGGGAAGGTCGTTCGCTATTCTCCTGACGCATCACCTCGGAGGTGACTGCGAATGTGTTCAGCAGCTACTTTTGCAGCTTCTGTCACTTTCGCCGGCCTTGAAGACACCGCGCGGTTGCCCGAAATGATGTCATCGATGGAGAATCCTGTGTAGTCGCTTAGGTCTTTGGCTCGAGCAAAGATGCTGAACCCGCTAAGCAGAATTGCGTGCTTCACAATTCCTGATTCATCGGCTGCAAGTGCAACGTATGCACGTCCGCCGCGATAGCGACGCCCACCTACTCCGACTGAAACATTTGGTGCATGCTGACGAAGGGATTTCATATCCTTCTGAAAAATTTGTGCTTGACGATATGCAAGATAAAGCTGGAGAGCCCAAACGACGCCCAAGATAATAAATAGACGAGCTAGACCGCTCATGCGCTTCTCATTTCCGCTGCTGATAGGACTTTGAGGATGGAGTTAGCGCACGCAAGATCGATGATGAGAACATCAACAAGCTTTGAGCGAGCTGCACCAATGACACCCATCACCTTTTCAGCGCCATTTGCGACACCGATAACGCGTGGAATTTTGCGGATTTCATCAAGGCTTAAGCCAATGACGCGATTGTCCAGAAGAGATGAAAGCATCTTTCCAGCAGAGTTGTAGAAACGTGCAGCGATATCGCCGGCATAGTTAGTGGCAATATCTTCGCGCTCTGATGGAGAAAGATTAAATTCGTTGAGGACCATCTCTGATGAAGAGGATCCGTGTGAACCAATACCGACCAATGCAACACTGGCATTTCTGGCTAGGCCGACTGCTTGTGCAACGCTTTGCTCTTGGAGCAAGGAGTTGCGCATCTTTTGGTTAGAGACAACAACTGGTGCATTGAATGGAACAAAAACTGCGTTTAGGTTACGAGCAAGAGTGCGACCTATCTCATCTGCTGTGACACTTGTTTCGACATTCGAAAGAGCACCCATGAGCTGAGTGATCTTGAGCCCAGGAATGGAATCTTTTTTGCAATGCACTACCGCAGCCTCAAGACCGCGTCCCCATGAGATGGCAATTGTTTGATTTCCTTTAAGAACTGATGTGAGCGCCTTTGCAGCGGCGCGACCGACTGCATTAATGGCCAACTCATTAGCGCTCGGTGAAACAACTTGAACTTCTTTAACATCCAAGAGCTTTTTAATTTGATTTGCGACTGTTTCGTGACGAGAGAGCGGGGCAACAATGCGGATCTCGACGAAGCCGTTGTTCTTTGCTGTGGTCAACATGCGTGAAATATTTGAGCGGGAGGTCTTGAGCTTTGTGGCGACCTCATCCTGTGAAAGGTTCTCCTCGTAATAGAGACGAGCGGCCTGCAAGATCAGGTCAGTCTCTCTCTGCTTCACTGAGGATTACTTCCAATCTGAGCCGTCGGGGAGGAGTTCAGCCTTTGAACTTTTCGCTAGTGTGCTCCGTCACATATGCGTTAGCAAGCACATCCGTGATTTATTTTGTGCAAACCTGCACAATCGTGCAGGTGGTTGAGCGTGTAAATCCGCTCAAAAGGCTTTATTACAGGATTGTTATCAAACGTTCCATCAAAGTCGCTGCGTCGTATAAATCAAAAACGCGCAGATCGACTGTGAGAGAAAGGCTGATTTTGTTCTTCTTAGCTTGTCCAACGGTAAGCGTTGAGGATTGGCCAGGAAGTAAGCCTAAACGTGCACTTTCAATGCCCATCGAGCGCAGATCAAAGAGGGTGGTCGTAGCCCCCGAGAGCATTGCAAGTGGAACCTTTCCGAGGCGCGCTGAATTGGTCGTACTTTCAACCAATGTAGCGAGGGCAGATGTCTCCATGGATTCAATATTCTTATAGACAGGCAAGGCGCTTCCGTAGATGGATTGGGTTACCTTCGCAACGCCAATTTCGGTATTGAGGGCCTCTTTGAGAACGCGAGCCCACGCCTTCATGAGCTTTGCTTCACTGGCTTTTCCATCAATCTCGGCGATCTTTGTAAAGGTTGCTTGAGGAATTAAGGCGCCTTCGGTGATGCGAGAAGCGATCAGTGCCTGGTTTGCGGCGCGACGTTGAGCAAGTTCAGGTGAATCCTTTGCCCCTTCAACATCGGCAGCCATGATCGTTTGATCTGGCCCGGTAGGGATCACAGTGCGAATATCGATGCCCTTATCTTTTGCCATCTGACGGGCTTTGGGAACTGCGCGAACAGAAGTGGGGAGAACCACAGCTGCTTCAATAACTGGGGTTTGAATAACTGGAGTTTGAATAACTGGAGTTTCAATAACAGGTGGAGCCACAACTACTTCTTGTACTTCTTGTACTTCTTGAATCGGAGCCGCTGGTTGCGAGAAATCAAATGAGAGAACTTGAGTCTCTGTCTCCATCTCAAGAACAGGCTTTCCAATTTCAATTGTTGCCCCTACTACGCCAACAAGGGCGGTGATGGTGCCATCGGCAGGTGCATCAACTTCCATATCAATCTTGTCAGTCATAACTTCAAAGAGAAGATCGCCAGATTTCACTTGCTGACCAACAGTGACGTGGTAACTAATGAGTTCGCCAGTCTCCATCGTCATGCTCATCTTCGGCATTACGACAATATGTTTAAAGCTCATAATCTATTATCGCCAGTTCTTTACAATTTCGCGTGCTGCGACTTCGATATCTTCAATTTGTGGAACTGCAGCTCGCTCAAGTTGTGGTGCATACGGGATGGGAATATTCATACCCGCAAGGCGCTTGATGGGTGCGATGAGGGATCCAAATGAAGCACTCTCACTCACGCGAGCAATAACTTCATTAATGAATCCACCGTGTGATGGACCTTCTTGAACGACAAGGAGGCGACCGGTTTGTTGAACAGATTCGTGAATTGGGTCCATATCCAATGGAGAAATTGTGCGAGGATCAATCAGCGTGATGTTGATTCCTTCGGCTGAAAGTTTCTCGGCAACTTCATATGACTTATTGACCATGATGCCCGTTGCGACAATGGTGAGATCGCTTCCGTGGCGAAGCACCTTGGATACGCCCAGTGGAATGCGTTCGACTCCTTCTGGAACAGCATCGCGACCAGGAATTTTGTAGAGCAACTTATGCTCCAAAAAGATCACAGGATTTGGGTCATCGATTGCCGAGAGGAGAAGTCCCTTTGCATCTGCTGGATTTGAAGGAACAACAACTTTCAAGCCAGGAATATTTGCAAACCATGTTTCAAGAACTTGTGAGTGCTGTGCAGCCGCACCAGTACCTGAACCTTGTGGTGTACGAAGAACAAGCGGAACGTGGAGTGCGCCACCCAGCATGAAGTGAATCTTCGCTGCTTGGTTTGCAATTTGATCCATCGCTTGTGCTGTGAAGTCAGAGAATTGGATTTCAACAATAGGACGCATTCCAGCGAGGGCGGCACCTACTGCGGCACCAACAATCCCAAGTTCTGAAATTGGTGTATCAATGATGCGATCCGCGCCAAACTTATTTTGCATCTCTGAGGAAACACCAAATGCTCCACCATAGATACCAACATCTTCACCCATAAGGAAGACATCCTCGCGTTCATTCATTGCGATAGTCATGGCTTCGCGAACAGCTTCAGCCATCGTGAGCATGCGGTTTGTTGTGTCAGCCATTACGCACCAACTTTCTTAAAAACTGCATCCAGTAATCCGGATGGCTCAGCTGACTCAGCTTTAACGGCTTCATTGACAGCGTGCACAATTTGATCGTGTGCTTGCTGTTGTACTGCATCAATCTCATCTTGTGAAAGAAGGCCCTTTTCAAGAACGATAGAGATAAAGCGAGGGAGTGGATCCTTGTGCTTCCACTCTTCGATCTCTTCCTTTGTGCGGTAAAGATTCTTATCCGAACGAGAGTGACCCTTCCAGCGGTATGTGATTGCTTCAATAATTGTTGGACCTTCACCATTTCTGGCACGCGCAACAGCTGCTTCAGCTGCTTCATAGACTTCAACAACGTTATTTCCATCGACAGTAACGCCTGGAATTCCATAGCCAAGTCCGCGATCTGCAAGCTTTTCGATGGCAAAAGCCTTTTCAGTCGAAGAGGACATTCCATAATGGTTGTTCTCGCAGAAGAAGATAACTGGGAGTTTCCAAATTGCTGCAAGGTTTGCGGCTTCGTGAAAAGCCCCTTCATTCATTGCACCATCTCCAAAGAAGGAAACTGCAACAGTTCCTTTCTTTTGGAGTTTTGAAGCAAGGCCTGCACCAACGGCAATCGGAATTCCGCCTCCTACAACACCATTTGCACCGAGATTTCCTGTTTCAACATCGGCAATATGCATCGATCCACCGCGACCACCGCAGTAACCAATCTTCTTTCCCAGCAATTCAGCAATCATCCGAGTGAGGTCAGCGCCTTTTGCGATGCAATGGCCATGGCCTCTGTGTGTGGAAGTGATTTGGTCAGCAAGATCTAGAGCCAAACACATGCCAGTCGGAGATGCTTCCTGCCCGATAGAGAGGTGCATCGTGCCGTGCATCATGCCGCGACCAAAGAGATCTTCAACTGCTTCTTCAAACTTACGAATCTTCCACATGTACAAGAGAGCGTGAGATGCATGCTCTTTTGAACTCAGTGGGTGGCCTTTAAGAAGTTGAATCGTTGTCATTGCTCCACTTTCACATTTGTGCATATGGTTGAATATATGTTCATATTAAACACTATCCGCTACAAGTTAGGCTACCCACATGAAAGAATTTCGTTCTCACGTTCTTGCAGCAGTCGGTCTTCACGCGCGTCCTGCTTCGCTATTTGCACAAATGTCAAAGAAGTCTGGTTGCGTAGTTCGCTTAGCAAAAGTTGTTGATGGAACACCAGGTGAACTCATTGATGGTGCAAGCATTCTCAAGATCATGTCATTGGGTATTCGTTCAGGTGAAGAAGTTCTTGTTCAGGTTGAGGGCGATGCTGAAGTTGAAACAGCTGCAGAACTTCAAAAGATTGTGGAGAGCCCTGAGTAATGACTTCAGCTCTTCGCACAGGACTAGGAAGTGATGCACACCGATTCAGCGATGACGGAATTTGTGCGCTCGCTGGTTTGACCTGGCCTGAAGCGAAGAAACTTGAAGGTCACTCCGATGGAGACGTTGCAATTCATGCAATCTGCGACGCCCTTCTTTCAGCTTCTGGTCTTGGTGATATCGGCTTAGTTTTTGGCGTTGACCGCCCAGAAATGAAGGATGCATCCGGAGCATCGATGGCAGATCATGTCGTGAAGTTGCTTTCTCAAAAGAAGATTTCAATTGTCAATATCGCTGTCAATGTCATTGGAAATCGTCCTCGCATTAACGCTCGCCGCGATGAAGCTCAAAGTACTCTTACAAAACTTTTTGGCGCACCCGTTTCGCTTTCAGCGACATCTACTGATGGAATGGGATTCACTGGACGCGGTGAAGGAATCTTTGCTTCATCAACTGCTCTTGTGGAGCTCTTATGACACTTCATCTCTACAACACAGCAACTCGTAATATTTCTGAATTCAAACCACTTCAGCCTGGAAAAGTTGGCATTTATCTCTGCGGTGCAACTGTTCAGGCACCTCCCCATATCGGTCATATCAGAAGTGGCGTTAACTTTGACATTCTTCGTCGTTGGTTAATGGCAACTGGTTTTGATGTCACATTCATCCGAAATGTCACCGATATTGATGACAAGATTTTGCACAAGGCCGTTCACGAAGAGATTCCTTGGTGGGCAGTTGCAATGAAATATGAGCGCGCATTCACTGATGCCTACAAGGCCCTCAATGTTTTGCCTCCAACATATGAACCACGCGCTACTGGTCACATCACGCAGATGATCGAGCTGATGAAAACCCTTATTGAAAAAGGCCATGCATATGCGCCTGGAAATGGTGATGTTTATCTTGAGGTACGTTCACTCAAGTCATACCTCACTCTTTCAAATCAAAAAATTGATGACCTGCAATCAGCGGGAGATTCAGAAGATACATTTAAGAAAGATCCACGCGATTTTGCTCTTTGGAAGGCTGCAAAACCAGGAGATCCTTCATGGCCAACACCATGGGGTCCAGGTCGTCCAGGATGGCATCTTGAATGTTCTGCAATGGCCCAGGCTTATCTTGGTGAGACATTTGACATTCACGGTGGCGGATTAGATTTAATCTTTCCTCATCACGAAAATGAAATCGCGCAGTCAGAAGCAGCTGGTTATGGATTTGCAAAAGTTTGGATGCACAACGCGTGGGTCACAACAGCTGGTGAGAAGATGTCCAAGTCGCTTGGCAATTCACTTCAAGTTCACGAACTCACAAAGCGAGTTCGTGGAATCGAATTGCGTTGGTATCTTGGTAGCGCTCATTACCGTTCAATGCTCGAGTTTTCATTTGAAGCACTTGAGGAATCAGCTGTTGCATTTCGTCGCATTGAGGCATTTCTCGATCGAGCAATTGAATTACTTGGCAAAACTCCTGAAGGAATTATCGCTTCTGGATTTGCCGATGCAATGAATGATGATCTCGCCGTTCCAGCTGCTCTTGCTTTTATCTCCGAGACAGTGAAGAACGGAAATAATGCAATTTCTGCCCAAGATATGAATTCACTTTCGCTTGCGGTTTCGCAAGTGCGAGGATCGTTGAATATTCTTGGTTGCGATCCAAGAGATGAGGCGTTTTCAAATAGCGCTACATCAAATACCGATGCAATCGATGGTTTGATCTCACTTGCTTTGCAACAACGCGAAGCTGCACGAGCACGAAAAGACTTTGCCGCTTCCGACGCGATTCGCGACCAAATCGCTGCGCTCGGAATTGTCATTGAAGATACGCCGCAAGGCCCTAGATGGACGGTGTCGAAGTAAATGACAAAGCAACTACGTAATCCAGCTCGCATGAAGCCAAAACCAGCTGCAAAACCAGCTGCAAAATCCGAGCGAAAGCAACAAGCGACAAAGCAAGAGAAGCGCGCTGCCCGTCGTCCGAAGAGGGATGATGCACCTGCTCGCACAACAACTCCACGCACAACAGCTCCTCGATCAACCCGTGCCCCCCGCTCAGGTGGAAAGCCAACCCAAGATGCTGTCGCCGGTCGTAATCCAGTTGTTGAGGCACTTCGCGCTGGAGTTCCTGCTACTGAACTAATTATTGCTTCTCGGGCCGAGATGGATGAGCGCATGCTGGAAGCTCTTCGTCTTGCAAAAAATGCAAATCTTGCGATCAAAGAAGTTGCTCGAGGAGTTCTCGACATTATTACCGGTACTACAAACCACCAAGGCGTAGGGCTTGTTATCAAGGAATTTCAATACGCAAAATTTGAAGACCTTCTGGATAAATCAAAGCATCCTTCGCTGATTATTGGCATGGATGGCGTTACTGATCCACATAATCTCGGTGCAATCGTACGAAGCGCATCGGCTTTTGGTGCCGATGGAGTTGTAATCCCAGAACGTCGAAATGCATCTATGACAGGCAGTGCATGGAAATCTTCTGCTGGCGCAGCTGCTCGCATGCCGATAGCACAGGTAACAAACCTTGTTCGCTCTATTGAAGATGCGAAGAAGGCTGGACTCTTTGTTGTTGGTTTGGATGCAGATGGTCAAGAGTCACTTCCAAACTTCTCATTGGCTAAGGATTCTGTTTATGTCATCGTAGGAAGCGAAGGAAAGGGACTTTCTCGACTTGTTCGCGAAAAATGTGACCTTATCCTTTCGATTCCAATGAATTCTGAAATGGAATCCCTTAACGCATCTGTTGCTACCGCCATCGTTATGCACTGGATTGCAGCAGAACGAGCTAAATAAAATGACGTTCAATCGTTATATTGCACTCGGTGATTCTATGACCGAAGGAATGACTGATGAAGTCATCAATGGAAAGTATCGCGGTTGGGCCGATCGCATTGCAGATGTGATGGCAAAGCAAAACCCTCAATTTACTTATATGAATCTTGCGATACGAGGAAAGCTGATCCAACAAGTGATCGATGACCAACTCCCGCAGATAACGCCATATGTAACTGGGAAAGATACTTTGGTGAGCTTCCATGCTGGTGCAAATGATGTTATTCGCCCTAATTACAACCCTGCAGTGACACTTCCACTTTATATTGAAGCGGCAAAGAAAGTTGCTGCCACAGGCTGCACGCTGATGCTCTTCACTGTTATGGAAAAACCAACAAGTGATGGAAAGACCGGGAAGATTTGGGAATCTCGCTTTCATGAATTTAATAAGATTGTGCGCCACACTGCAGAATTAACAGGCGCTGTTCTTATTGATTGGAATGTTGCGCCATTTCTTTCCGATATTCGATTCCTTGCCGATGATCGCTTGCACCTAAATGCTCAAGGACATTACAGAGTTTCACAAGGTGTTCTCGAAAAATTGGGCCTTCCATTCGATTCGACGTGGAAAACTCCACTTCCACCTGCGCAAAAAACGACTCTCTTAAAGAAGGCAATTTCAGATGTGCGGTGGGTATTTACCTTTGTTATCCCTTGGATCTGGCGCCGCGCACGAGGAAAATCCTCTGGTGATGGCCGCTCATCGAAGTTTTCTGCGCCTATTTCCTGGCCTCAGAGTTAGTTATTCGGCTTAGCGTTACCGCTTGTTTACCTAAGTACGAGAGACTTACCCACGATGCATTCCTTCTCCATAGCCGAAAGCCCACGTGATCGCCTCATCGATCGTGAGCTCAGCTGGCTTGCCTTCAATGAACGCGTTTTGGAATTAGCAGAAGATGAATCGACGCCACTTCTTGAACGTTGCAGATTTCTAGGGATCTTCTCCTCAAATCTCGATGACTTCGTAATGATTCGCGTAGCTTCCTTAAAGCGAAAAATGGAAAGCGGTGTAACAAAGTCAAATACTGCGGGCTTCACGCCATTGCAATTGATGCAAACTCTTTCCACTCGAATTCAAGATTTAGTTCAACGCCAATCTGACTGCTTCCACACGTCGGTTTTACCAGCTCTGCGCGCAAATGGAATTGATCTGATCACATGGGAAAAACTTTCTGACGAAGAAAAAGTATATGTGACTGGAATTTTTACAAATAAAATTTTCCCAGTCTTGACACCGCTTGCAGTAGATCCTTCCCATCCGTTCCCATATATCTCAGGTCTTTCCTTAAATATCGCCGTTGTTCTGAAAGGCGCGACCGATGGAGAGGAACTTTTTGCTCGAGTTAAAGTTCCATCAAATCTGCCGCGATTTATCCAAACTTCTAATGCCGGTACAAATCGATTAATCTCAATAGAGCAAGTGATCATTGCAAATTTACACGAACTTTTTCACGGAATGGAAGTGAAGAATCACTTCATGTTCCGATTAACTCGAAATGCTGATCTTGAATTAGAAGAAGAAGAGTCGGACGACATTCTTGCTTCCATGGAACAAGAATTACTTCGCAGAAAGTTTGGCCCTCCCGTTCGTTTGGAAGTTGACCGAGATATGGAGCCGGAACTTCTTACAACCCTGATGGGTGAGCTTGATATCGACGTTCAGGACATAAGTCGCTACAAATCACCTCTTGATTTAACTGGTCTTAATCAAATTGCCGATCTTGATCTACCTGCACTCAAATTTCCAAGTTGGTCCAATCAAGTCGCTCCGGCACTCATCGGAGTTGACGCTGAAGATGACGCAGGATTCTTTGATGTAATTAGTCGTGGTGAAATTCTTCTCCATCATCCATACGAATCTTTTACATCTTCGGTAGTTCGATTTTTAGAGTCTGCGGCCCGCGATCCACAAGTTTTGGCGATCAAGCAGACCCTTTACAGAACATCTGGCGATTCGCCAATCGTGAGCGCTCTTATTGAAGCCGCTGAATCCGGCAAGCAGGTACTTGCGGTTGTCGAAATTCGCGCCCGTTTTGACGAACAAGCAAACGTGCGATGGGCTCGAAAGCTTGAAGATGCAGGAGTTCACGTTGTTTATGGCGTTGTAGGCCTGAAGACCCATGCAAAACTTTCTATGGTTGTCCGACAAGAAGGTGGAATTATTCGCCGTTATGTCCACATGGGCACTGGTAACTACCACCCAAAGACAGCGCGCCTTTATGAAGATTTTGGAATTCTGAGTGCGGATGCACTTCTTGGCGATGATGTGAACAAACTTTTCAACTCTCTCAGCGGGTTCGCACCTCAAGCCCATTACGCTCGAATTCTTGTAGCACCACGCACTTTGCGTTCTGGGTTACTCGAAAAGATTGAACGTGAAATTGAGAATCAGAAAGCTGGAAAACCTGCGTTTATCCGCATGAAGCTCAACTCGCTTCTCGATGAAGAATTTATCGAATCCCTTTATAAAGCTTCACAACACGGTGTGAAGGTAGACCTCATAGTGAGAGGAATCTGTGCGATACGCGCAGGGGTTCCGGGGCTTTCGGAGAACATTCGAGCGGTCTCTGTTCTCGGACGTTTTCTTGAGCATTCTCGTATTTTTCATTTTGCAAATGGTGGAGAAGATGAGCATTGGATTGGTAGCGCTGACCTCATGCATCGAAACTTGGATCGTCGAGTCGAAAGCCTGGTCAAAATCATTCAGCCAGATCATAAGCGCAGACTCAATCGTGCGATCGATGGATATTTGGCAGAGACAACTTCAAGCTGGCACATGCATCAAGATGGACATTGGCAACGCGAGACTCGCAACGCCTCTGGTGAGCGATTGGATGACTTCCAGATGAAAGCAATCGAGTGGTATCGAGATCGCGGATGAATCCAGTAATCCTTGCCGCCGGTGCTGTTGTTTGGCGATATGACCAAGACGGACAAGTCCTTGTTTTGTTAATCCATCGTCCTCGTTACGACGATTGGTCTATTCCAAAGGGAAAATTGGATGAAGGCGAACAACTAATATCCTGCGCCTACAGAGAAGTTATTGAAGAGACAAACCTCAAGGTGAAATTTGGTCCATTTATTACAGAAAGCGAATATTTCGTTGCAGATGGAATGAAGAGAGTTTCATATTGGGCTGCTCATGCATTTGATTCAGAAGAAAACTTCACCCCTAACTCTGAGGCAGATGATGCCCGTTGGGTCACAATTGAAGCTGCAATTGAATTAGCGACTCGTGAAAGCGATAAAGAAGTCTTATCGGTATTTTTCAAAGCCCCGTTTGATTCACAAACTCTTATCATGCTCAGACACGGCAAGGCTCTTAATCGTAAAGAGTGGAGTGGTGAAGATAGCGATCGCCCCCTTGAACAAGTTGGAACTCTGCAAGCCAAACGAATGCATTCTCTCTATCAGGTTTATGGGATTGAAGAAATTATTACCTCAGATGCAATACGTTGTTATGACACCGTGGAACCGCTTTCTCGGATTCTCGATCTCAAGCTGAAAGTTGAGAGAGATATCAGCGAAGATACCTGGAAGAAAAATAGGGAAAAAGCAATCGATTTTGCTAAGGAAGTTATCAAGAATAAAGAGACAACTATTGTGTGTAGCCACAACCCAGTTTTGCCTCGGATGCTTGAGAAGCTAACAAAGAAGATTGATTTCGATTATCCAGATAACAAGCTAGAACCAGGTGAGGCTTGGGTTATTCACCACAAGAAGAAAGAAGTACTTCAGATAGATCGCATGGAAGCGCCTCGGATCTAACTCTTACTTTTCAGTCCAGTCCATCCACTTGAGAACGACTCCTTCTCGCAGCGCCCAAGGGCATATTTCAAGTTCACGTAAATCTAAATTTCGCATGACACTTTCTGTCACAAATGCTCCCGCCACAATTTGGCGAGCACGGTTTGCCGAAACTCCTGGCAACTTTGTACGTTCCTGAAGTGTCATTTCAGATAAGCGAGTACAAATCTTTCTAATGTGGTCGAATTTGATGCTCTTTCCATTTCCATCAAACCAATCCCCGCCTAATCGAGCAAGGGTGCGAAGAGTCTTACTTGTTGCAATTGCTCGGTCTGTATCTTGGTGATGAACAAGCGAAGGAAGAATGGATTCGAGTTGATCTTCAATATGATCGCGTAAATTTCTAATGCTCTTATCCGAATATGGATCTCCCACGAGATGATTCTTTGTTAGACGTCCAGCTCCGAGTGGGAGCGAAACGGCGACTTCGGGTGCTTCATCTGCGCCCACTGCAATTTCAAGTGAGCCTCCACCGATATCGACAACAAGCAATCGGCCACTGGACCAACCAAACCAACGCCTTGCTGCGAGAAATGTTATGCGCGCCTCATCTTCACCACTCAAAACTTGAAGATCAATCTCTAAATCTTTATTGAGTGTTTGGATGATGCTTTCACCATTCGCTGATTCTCGAAGAGCTGAAGTTGCAAATGGAAGTAGCTCTTCTACATTCACAGATTCTGCTTCTTTTATTGCTCGTCGAAGTGTTGCTTCAAGTGCGCCGATTCCTTCAGCAGAAATCGTGTTGTCATTTTGAAGATACTCGGTAAGCCGAAGCTCTTCTTTGTAATTAAATGTTGGATTTGGGCGGGCGCCAGGATGTGTATCCACCACTTGAAGATGGACAGTATTTGAACCTACATCGAGAACCCCTAAGCGCACGAGCCGAACTTACTAGGTAGAGCCAGCTTTTCGCCGGTTAGAACCATCACATTCTGCATGGCATAATAAGCCGCTGGTTCACACCCGCCTCCCTAGCTCAGTGGTAGAGCATCCGCCTTGTAAGCGGAAGGTCGTCAGTTCAATCCTGACGGGGGGCTCCATTGATACTTATTCGCCAAAGATGTCGCAGTACGCCCAAAGATCGTAATCATCAAGATTTATCGAGGTAAATCCTCGAACTTCAAGTGCTGAAACAAGTTGTGCGCGATGTTCTGTTGCGTGGTGAATTGCCTGTGAAATCACCGTCGAACGCCCACGAACAATTCTCTTTCCATCAACTTCGCGTTCAATGACGCCCTCGGGAAGCCGTGCGGCTTCAAGAAGAACCGCATCTGCTTCGCGCATTTTTTCAAGAAGGATAGGTATCTGTTGAGCTGTTTCTGCCGGGATTTCTGTCGCATCCAATTTTTTCTGCAGGCTATCGAGTTCAGGCTGTGAAAGTTGGCTCTTATCAAGTAAGCGCCAGCCGTACCACGTTGCAGAACTGCATATATGACGAGATATCTCTCGAACAGTCCACTCTGGATTTGTAGAAAATGCATCAAGTGCTGAATCTGGAAGATTTTGCAATTTTCCAATGATCTCTAAATTCGCCCAGGCCATATGTTTGAGGAGTTTCTCTGCATCCATAGGTGAACGGTATAGGCAATTTGGCAAAAGTTTGGTTGGATACCGGCATGACAACTCACCGCTCCGAGATTTTCGCCCTATCTTCTGAATACATTGAGAACGCTGCTCGCATGAGTCCTATGGCTGCAACCGGATTAGGTATAGCTGGCTACGACCACCTTCTCGATGATTTTTCTACGGCGCAAGGCGCAAAGGAAGCGGCACACTCACGTGAAGTTCTTGCAAAGGCAAAATCAATTGCTCCTATCGATGAGATTGATCGCATTGCGAAAGAGGTTTTGATTGAACGTCTTGAATCCGGCTTGATTCTTCATGATTCAAACGAGCGCTACATCGCCTACAGCCCAATAGTTAATCCTGCTTCACATATTCGCTCCATCTTCACCATCATGCCAACTGAAGGTGATGAAGCAATTTCAAATATCACATCTCGTTTGAATGCAGTTGGAACAGCTCTTGAATCCTGGAAATCCACGATCGAAGAGATGCATGCAAAAGGACTCGGAACAGCTCGTCGCCAGGTCACTGTTATCGCAGAGCAACTTAAAGTTCACGGTTCTGGAAATTATCAAAGTTTTGCAAAAGAGATTGATAAAGATGGAAAGTACCCAGCGCTTCATGAAGCGGCAAAGAGCGCAGAAGCGGCATCACTCAAAATGTCTGAGTGGATGCGTGATGTTCATGCGCCACGTTCAACAGAGATTGATGCCGTGGGGGAGGCACGTTATGCACCGTGGGCTCGTTACTTCACGGGTGCAAATCTTGATCTTCGCGCAACCTATGAGTGGGGAATGGAAGATCTACAACGCATTAACGACCGGATGTATGCAGCAGCAGAAAAGCTCGGCCTAAAAGGTAAGACCCTTGCTGAGGTTGCTGACTATTGTGAAAATGCTGAACTCCACCGCATTGAAGGAACTGATGCGCTTTTGAAGAAGCTTCTCTCATTTACAGAGGAAGCGGTCGAGAAGCTCAATGGAAAGTATTTTGATATTAATCCATCAATCGCATTCTGTGATGCTCGTTTGGCACCGGAAGGTTCCGCTGCAGCTCCGTATTACATGCCTCCAAGTGAAGATCTTTCTCGCCCAGGAACAACGTGGTACCCAACATTGGGTCACACGACATTTAACTTCTGGCATATTGCATCAACGTGGTATCACGAAGCAGTTCCAGGACATCACTTGCAATTTGCAACGGCAAATCTTGAGAAGGATCGCTTGAGTCGATTCCAACGCACGGATGCATGGATCAGCGGATACGGTGAAGGTTGGGCGTTATATGCAGAGCGCTTTATGGATGAGCTCGGTGCATTCGATGAACCATCACTTGAACTTGGATACCTTGCAGGACAGGCACTTCGCGCCGCACGCGTAGTTGTCGATATTGGAATGCATCTTGGTTATAAGGATTTCGATGGAAATGTTTGGAACGCTGACTCTGCCTACGATCTTCTTGTTAACCGCGCTTTGATGGCTCCTGATTTTGCAAAGAGTGAAATTGAGCGCTATCTCGGATGGCCAGGACAGGCAATCTCTTACAAGGTAGGAGAACGCGTCTGGATGCAGATCCGCGAAGATGCAAAGAAGCGCCTGGGAGATAAATTCGATATCAAGAAGTTCCACAACTACGCACTCGCGATTGGACCTATGGGTCTAGATCCATTGACTCGCGAGATGCAGAGCTGGGATGGAAATTAGTAGCTAGCAAGCCCTTTACAGATTGGCTTTGGGCCACCGTTGACGTTTCCGTAACGGTGGTGGGTAATTGCAACAGATTGTTCCAGTAACCAACGTGGAGCTTCGATATCTCCGCGTTGTGAGACGGGGCGACCATCAAGTGAAACACCACGAGAAAGTAGCTCCTTACTAGGCGCATTCTCTCCAGATAACCATCGGACTTTGTATTGTGCGCGCGCAACAAGTTCTTCAATACTTTCAGCTGTTGACGTTGACCAGAGAACTTCGGTCTTTGTTACTTGCGCGATGTACTTAATGAGTGCGATGTCATCGTTGGATGTCGAGTCATCGATACGGACAATAATTGGAGCTACCGGCTTGCGATATCTCTGGTAATTCTTCTCCACCGTGAGTCCAGTTGCATCTATGGCCGCACCTCCAACCTTCTTCCACCATTCATCGACAGACCATTTTGCGGCGCGAACATCTTGGAGAGGAGTCCAATTACGAAGTGTGTGAACATAATTGAGCCCACCAGCCTTTGCATTTGCTCCAACACTTGATCTCTTCCATCCGCCGAATGGCTGGCGCTGAACAATTGCTCCCGTGATGCCGCGATTTATATAGAGATTTCCTGCTTCAACAGAATCCATCCACAGAGCACATTCATCGGCATCAAGTGAGTGAATTCCTGCAGTCAGTCCAAAGTCCGTAGCGTTTTGCCACTCGATAGCCGTCTTGAGGTCGGGCGCAACCATCAAACCGAGAACTGGTCCAAACCATTCATTTTGGTGGCTCCAGGATCCTGGTTTTATTCCAACCTTCACGCCGGGGCGCCATAGTTGTCCTGCCTCGTCTAGTTGTTGCGGCTCAACAAGCCAAGACTCACCATCGTCAAGGGTTGTGAGTGCGCGAAGAAGTGATGCTTCAGGCTTTCGAATAACCGGCCCTACAGTCGTTCCATAATTCCAACCCGCCCCAACTTTAAGTGTTGTGACATCGTCAACGAGTTGGCGAATAAAGGAAGGGTCCTTGTAGATACTTTCAACAATGATTCCAAGGGAAGCGGCGCTGCACTTTTGGCCGGCATGGCCAAATGCAGATTGAACAAGGTCTTTCACGGCTGCGTCGATATCTGCACATGCAGAAACAACAAGTGAGTTCTTACCACTTGTTTCAGCAAGAAGATTGAGATCTGGCTTCCACCCAACAAACATATTTGCAGTCTCGAATGCACCGGTAAGGATTAACGCTTCTACTCCATCGTGGGTGATCAGATGCTTTCCGGATTCATCATCTCGAGTCGGCACGAATTGGAGCGCATCTTTGGGAACGCCACCTTCCCACAGGTGTTGAGCGAGCAACCACGCTGTTGCAACAGTCTCAGGAGCAGGCTTCAAAATCACTGTATTTCCTGCAGCAAGTGCTGCACACACTCCACCTGCTGGGATCGCGTATGGGAAGTTCCATGGTGGAACAACAAGTACAACACCCATTGCCTTGGAGTCGGTGTTGTCTACTCCATGAGTTCCGTAATAGCGCGCAAAGTCAATCGCCTCACTTACTTCAGGGTCACCTTCGGAAACAGTTTTTCCAGCATCTCGTGACATCACAGCGATTGTGCGAGCACGTTCTCTTTGCATAACTTTTGCAACGTTAAATAGAATTTCTTTTCTTTCAAAAACGCTCTTGGCGCTCCATGATGAAAGGCCAGACTTTGAAACTTCAACAGCTTTATCAATCAACTTTTCATTTGCAACGCAATACATGTACCACTCTTTTGCATTGTCACCAGGATCTGTTCCTTGAACACATTGATCGGTAGTGATTTCATCGCCATTGATTACGACAGGAATAGTCATGTCGTGCTTTCGAACTCGCGAAATTTCTTCAGAAACTGCCTTTATGTAACCAGGTTCTGTTGGATCTCCTGAAGCTTGATTATGGAATATTGAGTAATCAACAGGATCCGGTAGATGTCTCCGTGAAGATGTAGAAATTTTGTGACGTTCTAATACGGATTTTTCAAAGCGAGTCTTTTGTTCTGCAAATTTTGCAGGGTTTGTGCCAATTTCAAATGCTGCCTTCAAATAATTCTCATTCGATGTATTTTCATCAAGGCGTCGCACAAGATATGCAACTGCAGATGCAAAGTCATCTTTATTTGTTACCGGCGTATAGAAGAGAACATGATGACCAGAACGGGTGACTGCAAGAGCTTCGGCATTTGCCATACCTTCAAGCATCTCGATGTCGAGTTGTTGCAGCACACCTCGTGATCGAGCAACTTCAATTGCCCATGTAAGGTGGAAAAGATTGTGCGAAGCAATTCCAATTCGTACTGCGTGCGCATGCTCTGGGCGAAGAGCAGTATCTACAAGGCGGGCATAACTAGCGTCTACATCTGACTTTGAGCCATAAGGGGCTGGCATGTACCCATGAAGTTCGCCCTCAGCCTTTTCCATGGCAAGGTTTGCACCTTTTACAAGTCGAACCTTAATCGTGCCACCTTTTTCTTGGTGGCGGTCGACAGCAAATGAAACGAGATCAGCAAATGCCGAGTGTGATTCTGGAAGATATGCCTGAAGAACGATTCCTGCATGTATATGAAGAAACTCAGGCTCTGATAGAACGCGCTTAAATGCGTCGACAGTCAGAGCCAGATCGCGGAACTCCTCCATGTCAAGATTGATAAATGTTCCATGAGAATCTGCATCTCGATAAATAATGCGCAACTTTTCACAAACTTTGTCGAGTGATCCATTGTGATCGATTGTGATCATCTGGGCGACAACAGCAGAGAGCTTCACAGAGATGTAATCAACTTCAGGGCGGTGAATCATTTCGACAAGTCGTTTGAATCTTTCATCCGCTTCATGTTGTCCCAAAACTGCTTCACCTAGAACGTTGATATTTAGACGAATACCTTCTTCTTTACGTTTTCCAAGATGCTTTGAAAGTCGGTCTTGCTCTGCAGGAAGAATTAAATCTTTAGAAAGTGCGCGAACGCGTTGGTGTACAAGTTTCACAACAACACCTGGAAGTCCGATGGCAACAATACGAATAAACTTCAATCCAAATGCATTAAACGGTCCAAATCCTTTGACGGATGCCTTTTTTGCTGCATGATTAAAGATGGTGATTGCTTCACGCATAGAGTGAATGCGCATGACCTCATCGGTAAGAGTGATGGTGACCTCAATAGCCTTGGGATCTTTGAAGAGTCGCCCAAACCGCCTTCGGTTTGCCTTCTCTCTGCGCGTACGAAGTTTCTCGGAGGATTGGATCAACTCGCGAGCGTGCCCCACAGATACTTCTGCAGTGGCATCGATAGAGGTATCCGGTTTTAAAGGTGTTAAAGATTCCACGCTTGTCCAGTCGCTTGTCGTAATTTGTTCACCCAATCATCACCTAAAAACCCACAAGAGCGCATCCTCGTTTCATATTTCGAGCGTTAAATCGCTCACCATGAAGAGGATTGTGGTTCTCGGCGGAGGCGTCATTGGCACTATGCACGCATATTTCGCACTCAAAGCAGGATTCGAGGTAGTTCAAGTTGAGCGGGATCCGGAGGCGTTGTCAGCGTCGGTTCGAAATTTCGGCCTTATCTGGGTCAGCGGCCGGGAGACGGGGGCAGAACTTGCGTTGGCGATACGAGCGCGTGCTTTATGGCAAAAAGTCGGCTCCGAAGCAAATATTGGATTTCGTGGAAATGGCTCACTGACAGTTGCACAAACAGACTCGGAATTCGCAGTTCTTCAAGAAGCTGCAGCAATGCCAGATGCTCAAGAACGTGGATTTGAGTTGCTTCACAAGAATGAAGTTCAAAAGTTAGAGCCTCTTCTCAACGGCAAATATGTCGGAGCGTTGCGTTGTACACAAGATGGTGCAGTTGAACCAGCGATGCTCTTTGTCGGATTGCGCGAGGCCCTTTTGAAGAATCCTAACTACACATGGATTCCAAATTTTGAAGCTGTTGATTTTGAAAATAATGAAACAGGAAATCACATCAGCAACGCTCAAGGCGTAACAGTTTCTGGTGATTACATGGTGCACTGTCCCGGCGCTGCACATACAGGATTCCTTGCTGACTTTATGGCCGATGCACCGCTACGAAAAGTCTTTTTGCAGATGGGAGCTACTATTCCGATAGCGGAGAAACTTGGGCACTCCCTCGCTGATACGGATTCACTTCGTTATTACCCCGCATTTAAAAAATTATCTCTTGACCAATTACCGCCACAATCAAAAGTTGCTTCTGAACATAAAATGCAATTGCTCCTTGCTCCACGATTTGATGGCTCATTCACAATAGGTGATACACACCTGTACGAAGAACCCTTTTCGCACGAAATTGTTGAAGAGCCCTACAAGCACTTATTAGATGTAATTAATTCAATCTTTGGTCGTGACTTTGAGGTCGGAAAGCGTTGGAGCGGTATCTATAGCCAAACAATTGGTGGCGATTTGTACTACAGAAACGAAATCGCGCCTGGAGCAGTGATTGTTACTGGTGGCGGAGGACGAGGGAACACGCTCTCGCCTGCGATTGCAGAGGAGACCATCACATCATGGGAAAAGTGAAGCTAGTAGTTTTCGATGTTGCAGGAACAACAGCAACAGATGACGGCCTTGTCGTAAAAGCGTTTACTGAAGCGATGATTAAGCAAGGTGCTGTTCGTGGATCGGCAGAGCTTGCAAAGAACATTGAATATGTTGAAGAGACGATGGGCCAGCGCAAGATGGATGTCTTCATGCATATAACAAAGAACAATGTTGTTGAAGCCGAGGCACTTCACGAAAACTTCATTGAGCAGTACAACAACCTTGTTATGAGCGGTGAGCTCAAAGAGTTCGGTGGAATTTCAGCCCTCTTCTCAAATCTTCAGAATGAGGATATTGGGATAGCGGTAACGACAGGTTTCCCACGCATCTTGCTCAGTGCAATCTTGAAAACCCTTGATTGGCGCGAACGTATTGATCTGAGCGTTGCTGCTGACGAAGTGAATCAGGGCCGACCAGCACCGGACATGATTTTTCGTTCCATGGACCTATACGCGAACTTAACGGATCAAGATATTGCTCCAGAAGAGATTGCCGTTGTGGGCGATACTGAATCAGATATGCAGAGTGGCGTAACCGCAGGCGCGCGTTACGTTATCGGCGTTACATCAGGTGCGCACTCAGAGGCTCAATTAAAGGCTGCGGGTGCAACTCATGTTCTTGAATCCGCAACTCAATTGTTAACCATTATTAACAATTGAGTTTTAAAATTTACCTCCACCCCAAATGTTAATGAAATAGTTTCCAAAAACTTCCCCAAGTGATACTTGGTCTTTATCTCTAAGGGCTTTGATGCATTCACCAATCTCATAAGGGGGATTTATGCGCAAGCGTTTTCTAACTGGAGTTATTGCGGCCACCGTGGCTGTAACTTCATTGGTAGCAGTTTCAAGTTCACAAGCGGCATCAGTTGACTATTCCAAATGCACAGACATTAAGTCTTGTGGCGGAATGGACGCTCTTGTTAAGGCAGCTCAAAAAGAAGGCAAGCTCAACGTCATTACCCTTCCTCGCGACTGGGCAAACTATGGCGAAGCAATGGACCTCTTCACAAAAGCGTTCGGTATCAAGATTGCAGATGACAATCCAGACGGATCTTCTGCTTATGAAATTCAAACAGTAAAAACTGCACCTAAGTCAAAGGCTCCAGACGCTGTTGACGTTGGTATTACTTACGGCGCAGATAACGTAAATCTTTTCGCACCTTACAAAGTGCAAACATGGAATGACATTCCTGCACAGTGGAAGGAATCTTCAGGACGTTGGGCCGGCGATTACTACGGTCAGATTGCTCTGGCATATGACACCTCCGTAACAAAGGCCCCCAAGTCATTTGCTGACTTGAAGGATCCAGCATTCAAGGGACAGGTTGCTATCGGTGGAGATCCAACGGGCGCTCAAGAAGCATTGATGTCAGTTTTTGCAGCTAATCAGGCTTCTGGTGGAACACCTGCAAATATCCAAGCTGGTATTGATTATTTCAAGGCGCTTAAGGCCTCAGGAAACTTCGTTTCAGTTCTAGCAAACGGTCAAAATCTTGCTGCTGGTGCATACAAAGTTTCATTCTCATGGGATTTCAATGGCCCAGGAGCAATTGCATCTGCCGCGAAGATTGGTAAGACAATCAAGTATGTAATTCCTTCAGATGCTGTGATCAAGGGAACTCCTTACATCATGGCTATTCCATTCAATGCACCACATCCAGCAGCAGCTCGTTTGTGGACGGAATTTCTTTACTCACAGAACAAGGGCAAGACATCAGCAACTCTTGGTTCAGTTAAGGGACTTTCAGGAAGCAAGATCTTCTCTTCAATTCAAGGCGGACAGAACATCTGGATCTCAGGTGCTGCTCACCCAATCACAGAAGAAGCAATGCGTACAAAGGGCTTGGCAATCAACCCTCCAGCGGGATTTGAAACCCCAGCTGGCGCAAAGGTTGTTCAGCCAACGCCTGATCAACAAACTGCTGCCAAGGATCTACTCAAGGCGCAGTGGCCAAATCTCTAAGCTTCACCGTTTTACCTCGAAGTAAATAACTTAAAGGAGAAGTGGGATTCATGAGTCGTAGAAAGTACTCGTGGCTCCCACTTCTTCCTTTTTTTGGGTTTACTGGATATTTCTTACTCTGGCCGATTTTGGGAGTAACACTTAGATCTCTGCATGATAATCATGGAAATTGGTCTCTCAGTAACTACACCCCACTTTTATCCGGCGCTTACCGCCACGCATTTGTCACAAGCATTCGTCTAAGCGTCATAACATCGGTTATTAGTTCTCTCCTTGGTGCTTTTTTCACATTAGTAATTGTTAAGAACGCTAGTTCAAGACTCACATCAATCATTGAGAGCGTTGCTGCAGTATTTGCAAACTCTGGTGGTGTGCCACTCGCATTTATGTATATTGCGGCCTTTGGCGCCGAAGGTATGTTTACCAAGATTCTTAAATTTTTAGGCTGGGATATTTATGTCGGCCACTTCACCTTATTTTCATTTACTGGCGTTGTGCTGGTTTATACATTCTTTATGACTCCACTCATGATTATCGTCTTCAGACCAGCAATCTTAGGATTGCGAAAGGAATGGTCTGAGGCAAGCCTCAATCTTGGCGCAACGAATCTGACATATTGGCGTCGAGTCGCAATACCAATACTGACCCCGTCATTCATCGGGTCCTTCTTCTTGCTATTTGCCGGAGCATTCTCCGCTTATGCCACCGCTCGTGCTTTAACAGTGGGAACAGTGCCACTTGTACCAATCATTATTGGGACTCTTGTTGATGGAAATGTTATTTCTGATCAAGCAAATCTTGGAGATGCCCTTGCTGTAGGAATGATCTTTGTTGCGGGCATTGCCATGATTGGCTATATATGGGCACAACGTTCCGCAGCGAAATGGCGGCAGTCATGAAAATTGGAAAATATTCAGTCAATGCATTTTCACTCT
>CAINRG010000030.1 GCA_903852585.1 uncultured Actinomycetes bacterium | reverse complement strand
TTCCAGGAGGGGCATTTTTATTGAATATTTGCCCTTAAGCGCTCATCCAAGTAACCCCGGTCACCCAAAATCTGGCCCAAGAGGGCTTCTTATACCCCCAAAAGGGTGAAATGCCCGATTTCCCGTATGGCGAGTTTCCCCATAGAATTCCCGTCTTGCCCTTAACGGGGTTGGATTAACTCGCACGTTTCATCAAGGTTCAGAAAAGAAGGTATCTGCTTGGCTAAAAAAGACGGCGCCATCGAAATTGAGGGCTCTGTAGCTGAAGCACTTCCGAACGCGATGTTCCGAGTGACGTTAACAAACGGACATGTTGTGCTTGCACACATTTCAGGAAAGATGCGACAGAACTACATTCGTATCTTGCCTGAGGATCGTGTGATTGTAGAACTGAGTCCATATGACCTAACACGAGGTCGCATTATTTATAGATATAAATAAGCTACAAGTAAGAAAGACTGAGGAAACATCGTGAAGGTAAAACCAAGCGTGAAGAAGATTTGCGACAAGTGCAAAGTCATTCGTCGTAATGGTCGCGTCATGGTCATTTGCGACAACCTTCGTCACAAGCAACGTCAAGGCTAGTCAGGGTTAATCACTTAACTCTGTTTTAAAAACGCGTGGTGCAATTCAAGTAGAAATACTTGAAACTCTCGGACCGGTAGGCCGAGACCAATGTTGTGAAACATTGGAAGCATTGCGGAGGACCTTCCGGATATAGAAAAGGTAATAGATATGGCACGTCTTGTCGGCGTCGATCTACCACGTGAAAAGCGTGTTGAGATTGCGCTCACTTACATCTTCGGGATGGGTCTTACGCGTTCGCATGCAACTCTTGCAGCGACTGGCGTAAATCCAGATACCCGTGTTAAAGATCTTCAAGAGCCAGAATTGGCAAAGCTTCGTGAATATATCGAAGCAAATTACAAGATTGAGGGCGACCTTCGCCGCGAAATCCAAGGCGATATTCGCCGCAAGGTTGAAATCCAAAGCTACCAAGGTATTCGTCACCGCAAGGGACTTCCTGTACGTGGTCAGCGCACACATACAAACGCACGTACACGCAAGGGCCCTCGTAAGGCAATTGCTGGTAAGAAGAAGGAGACTAAGTAATGGCCGCTCCTAAAGCTGCTGCTAAAGGCAAAGTAAAGCTCCGTAAGAAGGAGAAGAAGAACGTTGCCTTCGGACAAGCTCACATCAAGTCAACCTTCAACAACACAATCGTTTCTATTACAGATCCATCCGGAGCTGTTATCTCTTGGTCTTCTGCTGGTCAGGTTGGCTTCAAGGGTTCACGTAAATCAACACCTTATGCAGCCCAGATGGCTGCTGAGGCTGCTGCACGTCGCGCACAAGAACACGGCCTCAAGAAGGTTGATGTATTTGTGAAGGGCCCAGGCTCAGGTCGCGAAACAGCAATCCGTTCATTGCAAGCAGCTGGTTTGGAAGTTGGTTCCATCTCTGATGTGACTCCTGCTCCACACAATGGTTGCCGCCCACCAAAACCACGTCGAGTTTAAGGAAGGAAGAGAATAAATGGCTCGTTATACCGGAGCAGACTGCAAGCGTTGCCGTCGCGAAAAAGTAAAGCTCTTCCTCAAGGGCTCAAAGTGCGATGGACCAAAGTGTCCTATCGAATCTCGTCCTTACCCACCAGGGCAGCATGGCCGTGGACGCGCTAAGGAATCTGAATACCTCTTGCAGCTACGCGAAAAGCAAAAGTGCGCACGTATTTACGGCGTTCTTGAAAAGCAATTCCGTGGTTACTACGAAGAGGCAAACCGTCTCCAAGGTAAGACAGGTGAAAACCTTCTTATTCTTCTTGAGACTCGTTTGGATAACGTCGTTTTCCGTGCAGGCTTTGCAAAGAGCCGCGACATGGCACGTCAGCTCGTAAAGCACAGTCACTTCACTGTGAATGGCAAGAAGGTAAACATTCCTTCTTATCGCGTATCTCCAATGGACATCGTTGATGTTGTTCCTGGATCACTCGATACAACACCATTCATCGTTGCAAGTGCTGAACTTGGCGATAAGGCAGTCCCAGCGTGGATGGAAGTTGTTGGATCAAAGATGCGTATCTTGATTCACGCGATGCCAACACGTCCTGTGATTGACACACTCGTTCAAGAGCAGATGATTGTTGAACTTTATTCTAAGTAATTAGAAGAGTTAATGAGTGGGTTGCGAAAGTAGCCCACTTCAAACTTTAAGTAGTTAAAGCAGAGAAAAGTAGTTAAAAAGCAGGAGATCAAATAGCGGATCTCCCCGACGTACGGAGGAACTAAGTGCTCATTGCACAACGCCCCATCCTCACTGAGGAAGTAGTTTCAGAATATCGTTCACGTTTCATCATTGAACCGTTGGAACCTGGTTTTGGATACACCCTTGGTAACTCATTGCGCCGTACCCTCTTGTCATCTATTCCTGGTGCAGCTGTCACCGGAATTCGTGTCAACGGTGCTCTTCATGAGTTTGCAACCTTGGAAGGTGTTAAAGAAGACATCACCGAGATTGTTCTCAATATTAAGAACCTCGTTCTCTCATCAGATAACGATGAGCCATCACTTCTTTACATTCGCAAGAATGGTGAAGGAGTTGTCACTGGTGCAGATATCGCAGCTCCTGCTGGCGTACAGGTTCACAACCCAGAACTTCACATCGCAACACTTAACTCAAAGGCCAACTTCGAAGTTGAGCTCACAGTTGAGCGCGGTCGTGGTTACGTAACTGCAGTTCAAAACAAGGCTGCTGGCGGAGAAATTGGTCGCATTCCTGTTGACTCAATCTATTCACCAGTTCTTCGTGTTTCCTACAAAGTAGAAGCAACACGTGTTGAACAGCGCACAGACTTTGATCGCCTGATCGTAGATGTTGAGACAAAGCGCTCAATCAAGCCATCTGATGCCATGGCATCTGCTGGTAAGACTCTTGTAGAGCTCTTCGGTCTTGCACGCGAATTGAACGTTAACGCTGAGGGCATCGAAATGGGACCTTCCATTCAAGATGCTGCTCTTGCTGCTGATCTTGCTCTTCCAATCGAAGATCTTGATCTCACAGTTCGTTCATACAACTGCCTAAAGCGCGAAGGAATCCACACTGTCGGCGAGCTCGTTGGCCGTTCAGAAGCTGATCTTCTCGATATCCGCAACTTTGGTTCAAAGTCGATTGATGAAGTGAAAGCGAAGCTTCACTCCATGGGCCTACAGCTCAAGGATTCACCAATCGGATTCGATCCAACAAAGCACGCTAACTACGGAACAGATGTTGACGATGATCTCGTCGATGTTGAATAGTCCAAGAAAGTAAGAGGAAAAGTTAAATGCCAAAGCCAAGTAAAGGCCCACGTCTTGGAGCAGGTCCTGCTCACGAGAAGTTGTTGCTAGGCACTCTTGCAGAGCAACTATTCGAACATGGCAAGATCACAACAACAGAGGCAAAGGCTAAGCGCCTACGTCCTGTTGCAGAGAAGTTGATCACCGCTGCAAAAGCTGGTGACCTTCCTGCTCGTCGTCGAGTTCTTGCAACAATTGCAAATAAGAGCGTTGTACACACACTCTTCACTGTGATTGCTCCACGTTTTGCAGAACGCAACGGTGGATACACACGCATTACTAAGGTTGGCCCACGTCAAGGAGATAACGCGCCAATGGCTGTTATCGAAATCCTTACAGAAGGCACACCTGAAAAGAAGGCAACCGTAAAGGCTGCTGAAAAGGTTGCGAAAAAGGCTGCTGAATAAACCCAGCGCTTCAGTATTAAAAATGACGATTCCCGTTCTCAATCCTGAGGGCGGGTTTCGTCGTTTAAGAATTGATTTTTCTTACGACGGCACAAACTTTCAAGGATGGGCAAAACAACCTGACTATCGCACCGTTCAGGGAGTTCTTGAAGATCTCATTGGAAAGCTCGTTCGAGCAAAGGTTGATTGCGTAACAGCTGGCCGCACCGATGCAGGGGTGCATGCCACCGGCGCCGTTCTTCATGTTGATATTCCGCTGAGCGCTGATATCGATATTGATAATTTTGCATTCAAACTTAATCGCATCCTTGATGAAGATGTTCGAATTACCACAGTTGTAGAAGCGCCTGAAGGTTTCCATGCGCGGTACTCAGCAACTGCTCGCCATTACGAATATCGGATAGCCGACGGGGATCGCCCGCTCTCTCCACTCGAAAGACACTTTGTTGCAGACTGGTATCGCCCCTTGGAGTTGGGCCATTTAGAAAGAGCTTCGCAATCACTTGTCGGAAGACATGATTTTGCTGCATTTTGTAAGTGGCGTGAAAATGCCACAACAATTCGAACTCTTCATGAATTCTCGTGGGAACGAGATTCGACAGGTCTTTTGATTGCTCGACTCTGTGCCGATGGTTTTGGCTACAACATGGTCCGCAATTTAGTTGGAGCTGCAGTCTGCGTAGGCGAAGGCCGATACGATTTTGATTGGATTCTAGGCGTACTCACAGATAGGGCACGCGTATCGGACTCTTATGTCTTTCCAGCTCGTGGTTTAACATTGGCGAAAGTTGATTATCCCAACGATGATCAATTGCCAGCAATTGCCCAAGAGGCTTGGTCCTCACGGCAATCTGCCGATGAAGAACTGGAGTAAGAGATGCTTGCATTAAGCAGAAGTGCAAAGGCACTTCTCGGTGTTTCAACAATCGGAGCGCTTTCACTTTCAGATCCGACATTTGCTGCCGCTCAAACATTTCTCGGTAACGCTGCAAATAATGCTTTAGGCGGTCAGCTCCAAGTCCAAATAACTGTTGACACTGGAAAGATCGTCGCCATTACAACTCCTGTTGTTCCGGGTGGGCGAAATGGCCAATATGCATCGTATGCAGTTCCACTTTTGACCCAAGAAGCGCTCACTGCACAAAGTGCAAATATTCAAGGTATTTCTGGTGCTTCATATATCTCCAGCGCATGGAAACAATCTCTTGCATCAGCTATTGCAAAAGCTGGATCTGCGATTGGCACGACAACTCCTGCACCAGTAACAACAACACCTGCACCAGTAGCGACTCCAGCACGAACAATTGCGCCTGCACCAGCACAAACAGTTGTGCCACGTTATGGTGGAGATGATGGAGGCCAGTCGGGCCAGGAAAGTGAGGGGAGTGAACATGAAGGTGGCGAGGGAAGTGGCAGCGATGGAAATCGGGCGACTCGATCTCCACGGCCAGAACGTTCTCGAATTGTTACCCCAGTAAGACCATTGACTCCGGCGCCAACAAAAGCGCCTACACCCACACCCACTTCGACAACCTCAGCAACTTCGGCTCCATCCCTTGGATTGACCATGGGAGCTGGCGTGATTAAGAAGACGATCACATGCGTCAAAGGGAAGCTGACGAAGACGGTGAAGGCCACAAACCCCAAATGCCCGACCGGATATACGCTCAAAAAGAAGTAATTTCGAGCTCTCTTCCAGGCTCATCCTCGTTTTGACCCCACCCGGCGTGTCTTAGTAACCTACTCCTCTGCCTCCGATAAGGGGCTGTAAATCCGAGCAGTAACTGAAGCCTTTAAAAAGAAAAGAGAGACCCGTGCGCACATACACACCTACCGCAGGTGACCAAGCCACAGCCCGCAAGTGGCATGTCATCGACGCTGAAGGAATTGTCCTCGGTCGTCTTGCATCACACGCAGCTGCACTTCTTCGCGGCAAGCACAAGACAATTTTTGCACCTCACATGGATATGGGTGACTTTGTTGTCATCATCAATGCAGAGAAGGTTGCACTCACAGGTCAAAAGGCAAAGCAAAAGTTTGCTCACCATCACTCAGGTTTCCCAGGTGGTATGACTTCTATCGTTTACGCAGATTTGATTAACGAAGATCCAACTCGCGTTGTTGAGAAGGCAATCCTCGGAATGATTCCTAAGAACAAGATTGGCCGTTCTATCGGCACAAAGCTCAAGGTCTACGCAGGCCCAACACATCCACATGCTGCGCAGAATCCTTCAGTTTACGAACTCACCCAAGTTTCACAAGTAAAGAAGTAATAGGAGCTATATAAAAAATGTCAGACTTCACAACATCATCAGTTTCTGAAGACGATTTAGTTCCTTCTTCATACTCAACAAGCACACCAGCTGCAGCTACAAACCGCTCAGCAATCAAAGCTCCAGGAGGCGGCACAGGTCGTCGTAAGGAAGCTGTTGCTCGAGTTCGCCTGATCCCAGGAACCGGCAAGTGGATTGTTAATGGAAAAACTCTTGAAAATTACTTCCCAAATAAGGTTCACCAACAACTCGTATCAGAACCATTCCGCACAGTAGGTGCAGAAAATGGTTATGACGTTGTTGCTCGCATCAACGGTGGCGGTACATCTGGCCAAGCTGGTGCACTTCGTCTTGGTGTCGCCCGTGCTCTTAACGAGATCGATCGCGATGCAAACCGTCCTTCACTTAAGAAGGCTGGATTCCTTACACGTGATCCACGTGTTATCGAGCGCAAGAAGTACGGCCTAAAGAAGGCTCGTAAGCGTTCTCAATACAGCAAGCGTTAATTCGCTTCCTTCGGATTATTTAATGGCCCTCTTTGGCACCGACGGTGTAAGAGGGCTTGCTAATCGCGATCTCACTGCTGAATTAGCTCTGGATCTTGCTGTTGCAGCCGCTCACGTATTAAGTGAAAAAGGCGCATTTAAAGGCCATGAAAATTCGCGACCAAAAGCAATTGTTGGACAAGACTCCCGCGCATCTGGTGAATTCCTTGAGGCTGCAGTTGTAGCTGGCTTGGCAAGTGCCGGCGTAGATGTTTATCGCGTAGGCGTTCTTCCAACTCCTGCCATTGCCCATTTAGTAGCCGAAGGCGGAGCCGATTTAGGTGTCATGCTCAGCGCATCTCATAATGCAATGCCTGATAACGGAATCAAATTCTTCGCTAAAGGTGGCGGAAAACTCGACGATGCACTCGAAGCTGCAATTGAAGCTCGCTTAAAAGAACCGTGGGAGCGTCCCGTAGGCGCTGCTGTTGGCCGTGTAACTGTCGATGAATCTGCTCAAGAACGTTACATCTACCATCTTCTCTCTTCCCTTTCTTCTTCACTCGAAGGTCTCAAGATTGTTGTTGATTGCGCAAATGGTGCTTCTTCACGCGTTGCCCCTAAGACATATCTACGTGCAGGTGTAGATGTCACCGCTATTCATGCAACACCAAATGGACTCAACATCAACGAAAACTGTGGCTCCACGCATATGGAAAGCCTCATCGCAAAGGTTTTGGAAGTTGGAGCCGATCTTGGGATTGCACACGATGGCGATGCTGATCGATGTTTAGCAGTTGACCATGAGGGCAACCTCATCGATGGAGATTTCATCATGGCAATCTTGGCCTCCACATGGAAGAGCGAGGGACGTCTTTCACAAGACACTGTCGTTGGAACGGTAATGAGCAATCTTGGATTTATGAAGGCGATGGAGTCACAAGGAATCAAGGTTCCGACAACTGCTGTAGGCGACCGTTATGTTCTTGAGAAGATGATTGCCGAAGATTATGTATTGGGTGGGGAGCAATCCGGCCATGTCATTATGCGCGATTTTGCAAACACGGGCGATGGAATTCTCACAGCTCTTCAGCTGATGCAGGCAGTTGTTTCAACGGGAAAGAGCCTTAAAGAGCTCTCTCAAGTAATGAAGCGATTCCCACAATCCTTAATCAATGTTCCAGATGTGAAGAAGGAAAAGTTATCCTCCTCAGCGAAGATTTCCGGTGCTATCGAAGCTCATGAAAAGGAGCTTGGAAAGAGCGGTCGTATTTTGGTTCGCCCATCAGGGACAGAAGCGCTTGTTCGTGTAATGGTTGAAGCAGAAAGCAATGACCAGGCTGAAAAAATCGCAAACGATATTGCTTCTCTAGTACGATCAGAACTTCAGTAAGAGTTTCCTAAAAAAGTTAGAGGGTCATTATGTGCGGGATTGTCGGCTACACCGGTAAATCCGACGCACTCTCCCCAGTTCTTGAAGGACTTCGTCGTCTTGAATATCGCGGATACGACTCTGCTGGAATAGCGCTTTCTACAAAGCCAGGAACAAAACTTTGGATTGAAAAGCGAGCGGGCAAACTCGGAAATCTTGAAGGAATTCTTGGAGATACCGTCCCAGATTCTCATAGTGGCATCGGACATACGCGTTGGGCCACCCACGGCGGACCGACTGATACAAATGCCCACCCACATGTAGATAACGATGGAAAACTTGCACTTATCCATAACGGAATCATCGAAAATTATGTCGAACTCCGTGCAGAACTTGAAAAGCGTGGTCATACATTTACTTCAGAAACGGATACCGAATCAGTAGTTCATCTCTTAAGTGATGCGAGAAAAAAGCAGAACGGAGACCTTGCTGCAGCGATGCGGGATGTTTGTAAGGAGCTTCGCGGATCTTTCACGCTTTTGGCCATTCACTCAGATGATCCTGAACGAATTGTTGGGGCTCGTCGAAATTCACCACTCGTCGTAGGTGTAGGTGACGGAGAAAATTTCCTCGCCTCAGATGTTGCTGCTTTTATTTCGCATACAAAACGCGCTCTTGAGCTTGGTCAGGATGAAGTAGTCGACATCACCGCCCATGCAATCACAATTACAAATCTTGATGGTGTTGAGTTGCCTCACAAGGAGTATGAGATCTCCTGGGATGCCTCTGCTGCAGAACGTGGGGGATATCCACACTTCATGCTCAAGGAAATTTACGAGCAGCCAAAAGCGGTTGCAGATACTTTGATTGGTCGAACGCAGGGACTGTCTGAAGAGATCACTTCCGCAATTGATTTAAAGGCAATCACAAAAGTTGTCATTATCGCGTGCGGAACGGCCTACCACGCCGGCATGGTTGGAAAATATGCGATTGAGCGATGGGCTGATGTATCCGTCGATGTAGAACTGGCATCTGAATATCGTTATCGCGAACCAAGTATTGATAAAAACACTCTTATTATTCCTATCTCTCAATCTGGAGAGACAATGGATACGCTGATGGCTCTTCGTTATGCAAAGTCCCAAGGGGCGCAGATTTTTTCCGTTTGCAACACAAATGGATCGACTATTCCGCGGGAATCCGATGCAGTTCTTTATACACACGCGGGACCTGAAATTGCTGTGGCATCCACAAAGGCATTCCTCACCCAACTTGTAGCAATGTATTTAATTGCCTTACATATGGGTCGTGTACGGGGAACTCTTTCTACCGAGCTGGACAAAGAAATCGCTCAGGAGATTGCCGACCTTCCAGGAAAAATTGAACAAGTTCTTGAAACTGTAGAGCCACTTCGCGCACTCACTCGCCAATTTAAAGATGCGACGTCGATGTTGTTTTTGGGACGCCATGTTGGCTATCCGACCGCTCTTGAGGGTGCTCTTAAACTTAAGGAACTTGCATACATGCATGCAGAAGGATTTGCCGGAGGAGAACTTAAGCACGGCCCTATCGCATTAATTGACCAGGGAACTCCCGTGATTGCAGTCATGCCTACGGCCGGTTCTCTGCTTAATGAAAAAATGGCCAGCAATGTCCAAGAAGTAAAAGCGCGTGGTGCCATTGTTATTGCCATTGGCGATGAAGATTTGGCATCGGCGATCCACAACATTCGCATTCCTCACACCCACGAATTTTTACAACCAGTCCTAGCTGTAGTACCGCTTCAAGTAATCGCATATGAAATGGCGATTGCTCGAGGAAACGATGTCGATCAACCTCGTAATCTTGCAAAATCAGTAACGGTGGAATGATGCTTGATCAATTACCTCTTGAGAGAAAAGCGGAAATGTGGAAAGCATTTCGAGGCTCCATCTGGTTATTTGTTGGTTTTTTGATTGTGACTCAACAAGTCTTATCAAAGGGTTATCTCTATGAATTTGATCGCTGGGTAAAGCACCTTAAACATCACACATTTAAGGGAAATTCCAGCCACTTACTTCTCGCTATCGATGATATGGGACTTCGTGGTTTCACGGCGACGGTACTCTTAATTAGTGCAGCACTGATTGGCTGGCGTTTTCGCTCATGGCGCCCATTCAATCTCTCTCTTCTCTCACTTCTCTTGCTCAATGGTGTTGTCGGTTTATCTAAGTTGGCTTTCCATCGAGTGAAGCCACGACTTGCAAATGATCTTCTACACACAACCGGTCTT
>CAINRG010000029.1 GCA_903852585.1 uncultured Actinomycetes bacterium | reverse complement strand
CCACAAGTTATCTCGGTCGTCAAAGAAGACCCATGGGTCGCGCCAATTTGTATTCGCATCGCCATTCTCCTGCGTTTCATAAATCGCAGGGTCTGCGCTTGTTACTGGGTTGTTTGGATGACGGGTCCATGTAATTAAATCTGGGCTTGTCGCAAGTCCAATTTGTTGGACAATTCCGCCTTTGGGGCGAGTAACGCCGGTATAAAACATGTAATAGAGATTGTCTTCAGGATTCTTAACGACACTTCCCGTCCACGTCGCAACTTCATCCCACGCTGGAGAATCCGCAGCTACCAGAGCATCAGGTAGCAAAGTCCAATTTTTGAGATCTTTGGATTTAGCATGCCCAACAGATGCACGGAAGTGTCTGCGGTCTGGGTCTACTAACGCTTTCGAGGCGCGAAGAAAGAAGATGTGGAAGTCATCTCCATCATCGAAGAGCCAACAATCCCAAACCCAATGATCTGCGAGTTTTAACACGCTACTTCACTGCGCCGCTGGAAAGGCCGGAAATGAATTGCTTTTGAAGGAACAGGAAGAAGGCAATGATTGGGATAACTGCAAGGAGTAAGCCCGCCATAGCTTGTCCATACTGCGTGGAGTACTGACCATAGAAGAGGTATGTCGAAAGTGGGAGTGTCTGGGTTTCTCTTGTTAAGACAAGTCGAGGGAGAAGGAAGTCATTCCAAATCCAGAGCGAATTAACAATAGCTACGGTCGCAGTGATGGGACGAAGCATTGGGAAGATAATGCGCCAGAAGATAGTGAAATCATTTGCGCCATCCATTGATGCCGCTTCATCAATCTCTGATGGAATTTTTGAAATGAAACCGTGATACAGGAATGTTGAAAGAGCGACGCCAAAACCTTGATAGAAGAAGATCAACGCGATTCGGTTATTGAGCGATACAAATTGAGCAAAGATGGACATAAATGGAATCATCAAAGCTTGGAATGGAACAATCATTGATGCGACAAGAATCAAGAATGTCGTCTTTGTAAATTTATTCTTTGTGCGGGCCAAATAGTAGGCAAGCATTGAAGAAAAAATAATCAATATAGATACGCTGAAGAATGTAATAATGATTGAGTTAACAAGAGATCTGAAGAAGTTCATCTTCTGAAGAGCTTGTTGGAAGTTATCCCAAGTAAATTGAGTTGGCCATCCCAACGGGTTAGCCAAAATATCGAATTTAGGCTTGAAAGAATTCAGTAGAACCAAAAGAAATGGCGCTACATACGAAATTGAAAGAATCAGGCCGAGTGCAAATGTAAGTTTCTTACCAAGAGTGCGCTTTTTCGTCGCGTTTTTCATTGCTGGACCTCCATGCGCTTACTGACGCCTACCTGAACAAGCGCTGCAAATGCCACCATGATGAACATAAGCACTGCCTTTGCCTGTCCTGTCCCAAAATGGCCGAATGCGAAGGCTTCTTGGAAGATGTGCATCGAAATCAATTCTGTTGTGCGGTAAGGCCCGCCACCTGTCAGTGCCAAGTTCACGTCGTATGCCATGAAGCCGCCGCGCATGGTCAAGAAGAGCGCAATTGTAAAAGCTTGTGCCATGAGAGGAATCTTTATTGAAGTAAGCATGCGTAGTGGAGATGCTCCATCCACCTTCGCCGCTTCAAGTATATCCTGCTCGATGCTGATTAAACCTGTGATGTAAATAATCATCATGTAGCCGGAGGACTGCCACACGGTCACGATGATCAAAGCCCAAAATGCCTTGTTTGTATCGCTTATCCAAGAATCTTGGAAAAAGGGAATATTAAATTTCGTCGAAATAGAGACGAGCGCTGTATTAAAAATAAATTGCCAAATAACGCCGAGAACTACGCCACCAATGAGATTTGGAATGAAGAAGAATGTTCGGAAAATGTTTGAACTCTTGAGTTTGGCGGTAACAAGTAGCGCCAGACCAAATGCAACGGCATTGACGAGGATCATGGAAACAACAACAAACTTCAGGGTGAAACCGAGGGTTGTCCAGAAGTGAGAATCTTTGAGAGAGGTTGTGTAATTAACAAGACCGGCAAATTTTGTGTACTTAAACCCATTCCAGTTTGTAAAAGTGAGAAATAGGCCTTGAGCAAATGGGTAGACAAGAACGGCCAAGAAAATGGAAAGTGGGATGGCTCCAAAAACCATGAACTTCTTTATGTTCTTGCTTCGCTTCTGCCTACTCATTACTGCTTCTTTCTTCCGTGTTACAAATATTTGATGAAGAATAGCGAGGCCATCCCCAAGGGCAAAACCCTTAAGAATGGCCTCAACTATCTACTAGTTGTGACTAGCGAGTGGGTTACGAATTACTTCGTAGCTCCGCGCCATGTCTTAACTTGACCCTTCCAAGCACCTTGGATTGCTGTAGCAAGTGCAGACGCGGTGATCTTGTCAGTGAAGTACTGCTGCATAGATACCTTGCCTACTGCTTCTTGCAAGCCAGCTGGGTAGTAAGTATTGATCCACTCAAGTGTCTTGTTAGCGCCAACATACTTAGCGATTTCCTTAGACATGAATGTTGTTGGTGGAACAGTCCAGTTTGCGTAAACAGGAATGAAGCCCATTCCGCCACCGGTCGTTGTTGCTGGGTCTGACACGTGGTGTTGACCAGCAGCTGATGTGTAGAGCCATGTCAAGAAGTCAACTGCACCCTTACGAGCTGCAGGTGTTGACTGGGTGTTGTCGACCATGAAGTAGCCAGGTACGCCAACAGGAATTGAATCATTTCCGTATGCCTTTGCATCTGTGCTCATTGGCAGTGCCATGATTCCGAAGTTTGTTGTTGATGAAGCTTGAAGCAAGTTTGGCTCAGTCCAGTTTCCTTGGAACATGAAGCCATAGTCGCCGCTTGCTAGATCTGCGATAGAAGCATCGTATTCGGTGTCTGTGAGGTTGACCTTTGAACCGTTGTACTTCTTGAGAAGATCAAATGTTGCCAACCAGTTCTTGAATGCTGGGTCAGCAGAAAGATCTTTTGTACCGTTTGCAAGACCATCAAGAACAGCCAAGCGGCCTTCATGTGTCTTTGCAGCTGTTGAGTGGTACATGTTTGTGAAGTGAGCACCAAGTGACCACCAAATTGCTGAGAAGTGAACAGCCTTCTTACCCTTTGCTTGAAGAGTCTTGAATGCTGCTTCTAGATCTGTGCGTGTCTTGATTGTTGTTGGATCGATACCAGCTGCATCGAGAACCTTCTTGTTGTAAAGAAGTCCGAATGCTTCAGCTGTTGATGGAACACCAACTTGCTTTCCGCCAATGTTTGCTGCAGCAAGGAGACCCTTAGGTGCAAGCTTTGTTAGACGCTGTCCATTCCAGTCCATGACCTTGTCAGCCATGTCAGGAATCTCTTGGAGTGTGTACATGATTGTTGGTGCATTCTTTGCAGCGTACATAGGTGTGACGTTTTGCAAGAATGTGAGATTGCGATCGCCTGGGATCGACTTAAGTGTGTAGCAAGACTGGCTCTTGTTGTAATCAGCAACTGCTGCAAGGAACTGGTCTTGAATTTCTGGCTTGATTGTTCCAAGCATTGTTACGGTTGTGCGCTTTCCGCAAGTTGCAGCGTGTGCTGATGTTGCAACAGTTACAGAAGTCGTCAACAATGCTGCAAGCGCGAGGGCGCCTAGCTTTGTAACTTTCTTCATTAAGTAGTGTCCTTTCGATACCCCGACTCTCTTTGGCGAGCGGAGGTTTTGAGAAAGTCTATGCAAGCCTTTTGCAGGTAAGGAGGCATGGCTCATAACAATTACTGCAACTGGACGGGGCCATTTATAACGTTTAGATAACGCCAAACGGAGTGTGAAAAAGCTGAGCGGAGACGAAGAGATTTGAACTCTTGAAGGCTTTTACACCTTACCTCGTTAGCAGTGAGGACTGCAGGGTTGTCTTATCTCTCATCTACGCTTATTTAACCAATTTTCTGGATAACCACGCACT
>CAINRG010000028.1 GCA_903852585.1 uncultured Actinomycetes bacterium | reverse complement strand
TGGTTGTGGTGCCCCACTCTTTGCTCTCAGTATCGCTGGGCTTGCTCAAGCAATTCACACAATCACCGTCTCCTCTGATCCGGTTTATCAAGAAGTTGTCTCGGCATGCCGCGCAAATCCATTGATGATCGCCGGTGAAGGCCGTCTTACAACGCGCTTGATGCGCGCAGTTCCGGGCCTTTTTATGAAGGAAGGTGCTGAAGGAGTCGAAGTTCTTTCGATGCCCGACGGGCGAACATTGGTTATTAAATGTGCTGATGGATCGTGGCGACCAATGGGCCCAATCATCACTGCAACATTTAAGCGTTGGGGCGTTGAAGCGCCTGATGAAAATGTTTATGTGTACGGCGGCGGTAAAGTCGTTGGCCAGATAGAGGCGAAGTAAACATGAAAGGGCGCATAGCAACATTTATGGTGCACACATCACCTCTTGAACAAGCAGGTATTGGTGATGCTGGTGGAATGAATGTCTATGTTGTTGAAAGCGCACAGAAGATTGCAGCACATGGCGTTGAGGTGGATATATTCACGCGTCGCACAGATCCACATCAATTTGATTCTGAAATTGCAGACGGAGTCCACGTGAAGTACCTCAATGCAGGACCTGCAACTCCTCTCACAAAAGAAGAACTTCCAACCCAGATCAGCGCCTTAACCCATGATTTTATGGATAAATTTAGGAAGCTACCTGAAAATTATTACAAATTAATTCATTCGCATTATTGGATTAGCGGTCAGATAGCGTGGAATGCAAGCACAGTTACGAATCTCCCATTTGTTCACACGATGCACACAATGGCGCTTGTGAAAAACCAAGCTCTTGCTGAAGGTGAATCACCAGAACCAGATGTCCGTGCATATGGAGAAGAGCAAATTGTGCGACATGTGGATGCGCTCATCGCTAATACAGATTCAGAGGCAGCCCAACTTGTTTCTTTGTATAGCGCGTGCCCAGATAAAGTATTTACTGTCGCACCTGGTGTCGACCTACAACGATTTGTCCCTGGAGAAGGCAAAGCAGCTGCGCGTGCAAAATTAAATATTGCACCTGATGCTCTTCTCTTTACATTTGTTGGTCGAATCCAACCCCATAAAGGGCCAGAAGTATTGGTTCGTACTGTTGCCGAAATGGTGACACATTCACCTCACCTGCGGGCAAAACTTGCGCTCATTGTGATGGGAGGGCCTTCAGGAAATGGCTCGAAAGAACCAGAGCGTTTAGCTGCACTTGCAAAGTTTCTTGGCGTTGAAGATATCGTCCACTTTATGCCTCCCTGCCCTCGCGAGGATCTTGCAGATTGGTATCGCGCATCTGATCTTGTCTGCGTCCCAAGTTATTCCGAAAGCTTTGGACTGGTTGCACTGGAAGCTCAAGCATGCGGGACACCGGTTGTTGCAACCGCTGTCGGCGGTCTTCGCACCGCTGTATCGGATGGTATTTCAGGCGCCCTTGTTGATGGACATGACCCACGCGCATGGTCTGCAGTTATTTCGCGCCTCTTGATGGACCCTGCCCAAAGAGTCCGACTTTCCGTAGGCGCTCTTGAGCATGCATCACACTTTGGTTGGGAAGCTACTGCTCGCAAAACTCTTGATGTCTATGACTGGGTTCTCTCCCAGCCTAAATCCAATTCCCTTAAGGCTGTTCAGTGATTGCAAAGGAAGTCATCGAAGAATTTCTATCTTCTCATGATTTAGATTTTGATCAACCAAATTCTTCAACCTTCTTTATCACCTTGCCAGGGGAGAAGAAGCTTGAAACCCATTGCGCTCTCATTATTGGAGATCACTCATTGACTATTAGCGCTTTTGTTATTCGAAAGCCGGATGAAAATACAGCTGCTGTTCATGAGTGGCTCTTGCAGAAGAATTCATCAATGTACTCAGTTTCTTATTCCATTAATGAATTGGGTGATATTTACCTAGTGGGTCGACTTCCACTTGCAGCTGTAACTGAACAAGAGATAGATCGTATTCTTGGAGCGGTTCTGCAATACTCAGATAACTCTTTCAACATTCTTCTGGAAATGGGATTTGCGGATGCAATACGTCGTGAATGGGCTTGGCGCCTCTCCCGTGGTGAATCTCTAGCAAATTTGAACTCTTTCGAACACCTCATTTAAGAGATTTAATAGTTTAGGATACGAGCATGACAACAAATTTAATCCTGCTCCGCCATGGCGAGAGCGAATGGAATGCCAAGAATCTCTTTACCGGCTGGGTCGATGTTCGTCTCTCAGAAAAGGGTGAAGCTGAAGCAAAGCGTGGCGGTGAACTCCTCCTCTCCCGCAGCCTTCTCCCCAACGTTGTCCATACATCCCTTCTTCGCCGCGCCATCCACACATCACAACTAGCTTTAGATGCTGCCGATCGCCACTGGATTCCAGTTCGCCGTTCATGGCGCCTCAATGAGCGTCACTACGGTGCCTTGCAAGGAAAAGATAAGGCTCAAACTCTCGCCGAATATGGCGAAGAACAATTTCAATTGTGGCGTCGCTCATTCGATGTTCCACCACCACCGATAGATGACAATGACGAATTTAGTCAGAAAAACGATCCTCGTTACGCAGATCTAGGAGCGTCACTTCCAAAGACTGAATGCCTTAAGGATGTTATCGAGCGCATGATTCCTTATTGGACTGAATCAATCATCCCTGACTTGAAGGCTCACAAGACTGTTCTTGTTACTGCGCATGGAAATTCACTTCGTGCACTTGTAAAGCATCTTGATGGAATTAGCGATGCTGATATTGCTGGACTTAATATCCCAACAGGAATTCCATTGCTCTATGAACTCAATGAATCATTTATGCCAGTAAAAACCGGCGGAGAATATTTAGATCCAGATGCAGCAAAGGAAGCTATCCAAGCCGTTGCAAATCAAGGTAAGAAGTAGTTAATTCTTCTCTTCGGCATAATCGCCAGTCACCATAAAATAAACGCGGTGGCTGATTGAAACTGCATGGTCTGCAAATCGCTCGAAATAGCGCCCAAGCAAAGTCATATCGATTGCTGTTTCGATGCCATATGTCCAATCATCGCTCAGCAAAATTGAAATGATTGAACGATGAAGCTTATCCATTTCGTCGTCATCTTGTTCAACTTCTAGTGCGCGCGCAATATCGCGATATTGTAAAACCGTAACCATTTTTTCCATGATGCGAGCACTTGCGTTGGACATGTTATCGATTGTTGTAGAAAGAAGTTCAGGAACAGCTTTGTTTGGGTAGCGCATGCGTGCAAGCTTTGCGATGTGGTGTGCAAGATCTCCCATACGTTCAAGATCTGCAGAAATTCGAAGTGCTGTGACCAAAGTGCGGAGGTCTGTTGCCACTGGTTGTTGGCGAGCCATCAAATTGATGATGCGTGCATCTAAATCATGTTGGGTGTGATCGATCGTGTCATCGGCGGCAATCACACGTTCTGCGATTGCTAGGTCGGCGTTTTTGAGAGCCTGGCAAGATTGGTCGAGAGCCTCTTTGACGAGGGCGGCCATGCCAAGGAGGCTGGTGTTGATTCCTTCGAGCTCTTCATGAAACATATCGCGCATTGGGTAAGAATACCGGTGCTCATCGGCGGTGGGGAGCATTATTGTTAACGGAGGCTGAACGAAGCTTTAAATCTAGGGTTTGCAGGGCCGATAGAGCCACCCATCGGCTAACCCCGGTCATTTCTCTTCTAGGATAATGCTGTGATGTGGAATAGGCGTGGGAGAAAAGAGCCCGGTTCTCTCGGCTCTCTCAACTATATTGCCGGAAAATCAGCAATTCCATCAGAGTTAATCGACATGATGGATTCTATTGATGCCGAGTACATCCTTCTCGATGCGTCTGAACGCGTTATCCAAACATCTGTTGGTATCCCCACATTCAATATCGTTCGAGATACAACTCTTCTCAATGAGCAATTACTGCGACTTGTTCGAGCCACACGTCGTTCAAGCCAACCACAAGAGACAACTATGGAACTTCCCCGAGGTCCAGTCGGTGGAG
>CAINRG010000027.1 GCA_903852585.1 uncultured Actinomycetes bacterium | reverse complement strand
CACATGTCACATGTTGATGTAACGCTTTCGGTAATCGGATTAGTAATCAGCGTTCACGTCCTTGGGATGTATGCATTCTCTCCACTTGTTGGCGCTTTAACCGACAAATTAGGTCGAATAAAAGTTATTCAAATTGGCGTCGCCATCCTTATCTCCTCAGTAGTTGTCGCAGGACTTTCTCCTGCGATGAATGCTGTATCGCTTGGAATTGGTCTTTTTCTTCTTGGCCTAGGTTGGTCATGCACGCTTATCGCGGGTTCAACCCTGCTTTCTGAATCTGTTTCTGTTGACATGAAGCCTTCATCTCAAGGTGCAAGTGATTTAGTTATGAACCTCATGGGCGCACTCGGTGGGGCTGCAAGCGGTGTCATCATAAGTATCTTCTCTTTTGGTTGGTTATGCGCCTTTATCGGAGCGCTCGTCTTTGTGCTGGGCGCTTGGTCGTTGAAAATAAAGTGACAATAAAAAAGGGCCTGGTCCGAAGACCAAGCCCTTTTAGTTGAGTTCTTTTAACGAACTTCGAGATCATCCAAACGCACAGCTTCGGCTGATCCTGTTGAATCAAACGGTGTGAATTCGTATTCATCGTAAGCAGCGTAGACCGCAGCCTTTGCTTCCTCAGTTGGCTCAACCTTGACGTTGCGATAACGACCAAGACCTGTACCTGCTGGGATCAACTTACCGATGATGACGTTCTCCTTAAGACCGAGCAATGGATCGCTCTTCTCCGAGAGAGCTGCGTCTGTGAGGACGCGAGTTGTCTCTTGGAATGAAGCCGCAGATAGCCATGATTCGGTTGCAAGGGATGCCTTTGTGATACCCATAAGTTCTGGGCGACCAGATGCAGCCTTGCCGCCACTTGATACAACGCGACGGTTCTCTGTTTCAAAGAGGCCACGTTCAACAAGTGCACCAGGAAGAATGTCAGTGTCACCAGGTTCAAGAATTGTGATGCGCTTGAGCATCTGGCGAACAATGATTTCGATGTGCTTATCGTGAATTGAAACGCCCTGCGAACGGTAAACCTCTTGGATTTCGTTCACGAGGTGAATCTGAGTTTGACGAGGTCCGAGGATACGGAGAACCTGCTTAGGGTCAATTGCACCCACAACAAGCTTCTGACCGACTCCAACCTTTGTGCCATCTTCAACGAGAAGCTTCTGACGACGAGTAATTGGATAAGCAACAGCTTCGCTTCCATCTTCTGGAGAGACGATGATCTTCTTACCCTTTGCATCTTCAAGGAAGCTCACGACGCCTGCAGCCTCAGCGATTGGTGCAACACCCTTAGGTGTGCGCGCTTCGAACAATTCGACGATACGTGGGAGACCGTGAGTGATGTCGTCACCAGCCACACCACCGGTGTGGAAGGTACGCATTGTGAGCTGTGTTCCTGGCTCACCAATAGATTGAGCAGCGATGATTCCGACTGCTTCGCCGACATCAACAAGCTTGCCTGATGCCATTGAGCGGCCGTAACACATTGCGCACTGTCCGACCTTGCTATCGCAAGTAAGAACAGAGCGAACCTTCACTTCAGAGACACCGGCTGCAACAACTGCATCGATGTTCTTATCGCCAAGGTCTGTGCCTGCTGCAAGAACGACTGTTCCGTTAACAACAACATCTTCTGCCAAGTTACGACCGAAGATACCTGTCTCTACGTGATCATCCTTCACAAGTTCGCCGGCAGCATTAACTGCAGCAATTCGAAGTGTGAGACCGCGATCGGTTCCACAATCTTCTTCGCGGATGATGACATCTTGAGCAACGTCGCAAAGACGACGAGTCAAGTAACCAGAGTCAGCGGTACGAAGCGCTGTATCGGCAAGACCCTTACGCGCACCGTGTGTCGAGATGAAGTACTCAAGAACAGAGAGGCCTTCACGGAAGTTCGACTTAATAGGACGAGGGATAATTTCACCCTTAGGGTTTGCCACCAGACCACGCATACCTGCGATCTGACGGATCTGCATCATGTTTCCACGTGCACCAGAGAAGACCATCATCCAAACTGGATTGATCTTAGGGAAGTTTTCTTCCATCTCTTTACCGACTTCAGCAGTTGCTTGTGTCCAGATTTCGATGAGTTCTTGACGACGCTCATCATCAGTGATCAAGCCCTTTTCGTATTGTGATTGAACCTTGTCAGCCTTTGTTTCATAGCCTTCAAGAATTTCACGCTTACGTCCAGGTGTGACAACGTCTTCAATACCGATTGTTACACCGGCACGTGTTGCCCAATAGAAACCAAGTGACTTCAAAGCATCAAGTGTTTGTGCAACGACAACCTTCGGGCACTTTTCAGCAAGATCGTTAACGAGCTTTGCAAGTTCCTTCTTTGTTACGTCGTAATCAACAAAGTTGATCTCCGCTGGGAGAACTTCGTTGAAGAGTGCACGGCCGAGTGTTGTTTCAAGAACAACTCCTGCAGCCAAACGAATCTTGATCTTTGCTTGGAGTGATAGCGAACCTTGTTCGAATGCCATCTGTGCTTCAGCAACAGAACCAAATGCACGGCCATCGCCGGTCTGGTTTTCGCGCAAGCTAGTCAAGAAATAGAGACCAAGAACCATGTCCTGTGTAGGAGATGTAATCGGACGTCCTGACGCAGGCGACAAAATGTTGTTGCTTGAAAGCATGAGAACACGAGCTTCTGCTTGTGCTTCTGCTGACAAAGGCAAGTGAACAGCCATCTGGTCACCATCGAAGTCAGCGTTGAAAGCTGTACATACGAGTGGGTGAATTTGGATTGCCTTACCTTCGACCAATTGTGGTTCGAAAGCTTGGATACCAAGACGGTGAAGAGTAGGAGCACGGTTAAGAAGAACTGGGTGTTCTGCAATCACTTCTTCCAAAACATCCCACACGACAGGACGAGCACGCTCGACCATACGCTTTGCGGACTTGATGTTTTGTGCATGATTGAGATCAACAAGACGCTTCATCACAAATGGCTTGAAGAGTTCAAGAGCCATCTGCTTTGGAAGACCGCACTGGTGAAGCTTGAGCTGTGGACCGACGACGATTACTGAACGACCTGAGTAATCCACGCGCTTTCCGAGCAAGTTCTGACGGAAACGTCCCTGCTTACCCTTCAACATATCTGAAAGTGACTTCAGAGGACGGTTTCCTGGACCCGTTACTGGGCGACCACGACGACCGTTGTCAAAGAGCGAGTCAACAGCTTCTTGCAACATACGCTTTTCGTTGTTGACGATAATTTCTGGAGCACCAAGATCAGCCAAACGCTTCAAACGGTTGTTACGGTTAATGACGCGACGGTAGAGATCGTTGAGATCT
>CAINRG010000026.1 GCA_903852585.1 uncultured Actinomycetes bacterium | reverse complement strand
AGTCGTCATTAATTGCTCTTCCGATTACTCAATAGGCGAGCGCCAATGAAGAGAGCAAGTACAAGCACCAAAAGAACCAGGATTCCCGCCCATGCACGAGTAATGGAATCAGGTGTGCCAGCACCAAATCCTTTCCAAATGTAGAAAGGAAGTGAGCCCATTGGTCCATGGAAGATGTTCCAGTTCTTTGTATCTCCGCCACCAGTAAGCAAAACTATTGGCGCAGTTTCACCCGCTACGCGTGCGACACCAAGGATCATGGCGGTTACTAAGCCTCCGCGAGCTGCAGGAAGAACAATCTGAGCAACGGTGCGCCACTGCGTTCCACCGAGTGCAACACCAGATTCACGAAGGTCTTGGGGAACAAGGAGCAAAATTTCTTCAGATGTGCGAGCAATCGTTGGAATCATCAAAATCGCGAGAGCTATAGAGCCTTCAAAGGAGTTGAAGGTCTTACTAAGCGGATAGACAATTGCCGCAAGAATAAAAAGGCCGGCAACGATCGATGGAACACCTGACATCGCCTGAACTAAAAACTTAATTGGCCGAGTAAAACGTCCTTTAATTTCAGTCATGTATATAGCAGTTAAGATTCCGATCGGCACGCTAATAATTAATGCGACAAATACCAAGAGGACTGTTCCAATAATTGCATGGAGTAGTCCACCTTGGCTAATAGGGCCATTTGGTGGCGTCGAGTGCATATCGGTAGTAAACAAGCTCCAATGAAGACCTTTATAACCTCGAGCAACCACTGTATAGAGAATGCTAAAAATAGGAATAACTGCAATGAAAATTCCCATTGTGACAAACCCACGAAAAATTGAATCTGCCCCCGCACTCTTACCTTGCTTGATTCGCGCAAAGAGGTAATCGATAATCACAAATGAAATAAAGAAAACGGCTGCATATGCCAACTTGCCCTTAAGAGGCGTTACTCCAACGATCAAGTAGGAAAGAATCGCCGAAGATGCAAATATTCCAACTGTAATAAGTCTTTGTACGGGGGTTGCTTTCCAAGGCTTACCCCGCGGTGGGATGGAAGGCTTTATTGGTGCCGTTGTACTCATTTACCGCTCTTTCCACTGCGTGAAACAATGAAGTCTGCAATCGAGTTAACAATCAATGTCACAACAAAGAGCACAAGACCTGCGGCCATGAGTGCTTTGACCTCTCCAGGAGTTGCTTCACCAAACTTAAGCAAGATCATCGAGGCAACGTTTCCACCTGCGCCAATGAGCACGTGCCAGTTAATCTTGTAGACAACATTGAGCACTGTGTACACAGCAACCGTCTCACCCATCGCTCGGCCAAGACCCAGCATTGCTCCACCCACAATTCCTGAGCGTGCGTAAGGGAATGCGACCGCTTTGATCATTCCAAAGCGAGTTGCACCCAATGCGTATGCAGCTTGAATGCGATCAAGAGGTGTTTGTCCGAAAATTTCCCTTGAGATCGATGTGACGATCGGAATAATCATGATGGCAAGAACTAGGCCGGCAATAAATGGCGAGCGGTTGAAGAAGGGAGCTTCCATTTTGAAAAAAGGGATCCAGCCAAAATATTTATGCAAAAGTTTCGCCCAATAAACTCCAACGGGCGCTAAAACAAAGAAGCCCCAAAGGCCAAAAAGGATTGATGGGAATGCAGCCATAAGGTCAATGACTGCAACCATGAATTTCTTCAACGAATTTGGCACATAAAAGGTAAGAAAGAGCGCAGAGAAAACTGAGATTGGGACCGCAATGACGATTGCGATAACGGCGCAAATCAAGGTGCCAATCAACATCGCCGCAATACCAAAGTGTGAGTTCTTTATATCAATCTGATTCGCATCATTTACTGCTGCATTCCATGCACTTCCTGTCAGAAAGTGAATGCCTTGAGATTTAAAAGTTTGAAATCCTTGGACGAGAAGGAAAATAAAGATGAGTCCAAGTATGAGAAGAGAAGAAAGGCCGCCACCTGTGACTACGCGCTGAAAAATCTTGTCTGAAAGTCTTGGCTCTGTAGTTATTTCCCGCTTGGGTGGCAGGGCAGGCTTCTGGGTCAGTGTTGAGCTCACTATCGAATACTTATCTACTAGCGCCTATTGTGAAAGCCCGCTGGGTGGCTAGAAGGTGAACACAAGGTGAACTTAGCCAGGTTGTAGCGTCAGCCCTCGAATTTATAGCCCAACCCACGGACTGTTTGGATAAATACCGGATTGGCAGGATCAGCTTCAACTTTAGCCCGGAGCCGCTTGATGTGGACATCAAGTGTTTTTGTATCACCGAAGTAATCACTACCCCATACGCGATCAATCAGTTGAGAGCGAGTAAGAACTCTTCCTGAGTTACGCATGAGATATTCAAGAAGTTCAAATTCTTTCAGTGGCAATGATTGTGTTGAACCGTTGACTGTAACGATGTGACGTTCAACATCCATGCGCACAGGACCTGCGGTGAGTGTGCCATCAGGAGATTGGACATCATCACCTTCTGCTACTCGGCGTAATACCGCCTTGATGCGAGCAACAAGTTCACGGGTTGAATAAGGCTTTGTTACATAATCATCTGCGCCAAGCTCAAGTCCAACAACTTTATCCACTTCAGTATCTTTTGCAGTAAGCATGATGATCGGCACATTAGATTTACTACGAATTTGGCGGCACACTTCAGTTCCAGATAAGCCTGGCAACATCAGATCGAGCAAGACTAAATCTGCTCCATGACGATCAAACTCTTCCACAGCCTTGGTGCCGGTATCTGCGATAGAGATTTCAAAACCTTCACGGCCTAGGAGATATGAGAGAGCATCTGAGAACGATGGCTCATCTTCAACAACAAGTATCTTCGTCATTATTTATCCTCTACTGCGCTTAGGTGTGGTGTGGTGGGAAAACGAATAGTGAAAGTACTTCCTGCTCCTTCAACGCTCCATACAGAAACATCTCCGCCATGGTTTGTTGCAACGTGCTTGACAATAGATAGACCAAGTCCTGTGCCACCGGTTTCTCTTGAACGGGCAGGATCAACACGATAGAAACGTTCAAAGATTCGCTCGAGCTCTTTTTCAGGGATACCAATTCCCTGATCGGTCACAGAAACTTCAGTAAGGGCGTCATTTTGTTTGAGAGCAATAGCAACACGGGTGCCTTCTGCGCTGTAGTTAATTGCATTCTCGATCAGGTTAGAGACAGCCATCTCCACTTGTCTGCCGTCGCCTTTAATCATTCCTGGGGACTGCTTGCTATAAACAATCTCAATGTTGCGTTTTTCAGCGCTCAGACGTGATTGGTCTATGGCTTCTTTCAATATTTCATCGAGGTTTACGTCATTAGGATTTTTTAGAGGATCGGTATCTTGAAGTCTAGATAAATTAATAATCTCTTGAACGAGATCACTTAATCTCTTTGCTTCAACCTGCATTTTATTTGCAAAGCGAGCAATAGCTTCAGGATCATCTGCGGCTCCAAGAACGGCTTCAGAAAGAATAGAAAGCGCGCCGATGGGTGTTTTGAGTTCATGGGAGATGTTTGCGACAAAGTCGCGTCTAATCGAATCAAGACGACGCATTTCAGAGTCATCAAAGATCAGAATGCAGATCAACCCATCTGCGCCGATGGGAATAACTCGAACAAGTAAGTCATGAGTTCCATCACCGAGGGGTCCTCGCGGCAATTCCATAGTCGCTTCTTGCATCGTTTTTGAACGCCTCACTGCGCGCACGAGCTGCAAGAGTGATTCATTATTTAATCTGTTCTCGCGGATTAAATTAAAAGCATCAATGCTTTCTGATTCATAGACAACGAATTCACCAGGTGAGAGAACAATAGATTCTGCATCGATATTCTCAAGCAGTGCGGTCATAGCGAGGTCGATGTCATAGGGATTAGGGATCTGCCCTGGTGAACTTTTCCGCTTGAGCCACGTCACCCCCTAATCGTAGGAGTTATGCCGATCCCTACCTACCCTTAGGGGTAAGTCCCCGTGTAAATTCCAAATTCTTAACGCTCTGTTCAGGACTTGTTCACGTATCAATCTAGGCTCAAGCCTGAGGTCGAGTAGAGTTCGCAAATGCGCGATTCATTCCATGAAGACCTTGAGGCGATCACTGCGCTGCAACTCAAGATGGCTGTCCTGGTCAAAGACGCCATAGAGAAGGCAACGGCATCTCTTTTAACATCTGATCTTGCACTGGCTGAAAAAGTCATTGAAGAAGATGCTCAAATTGATCTCGTCCACCATGATTTAGATGAGCGCGTGATTGATTTGATGGCCCGCCAACAACCTGTCGCCTCTGATCTGCGCGCACTTGTATCTGCCATTCGTATTAGCGCTGATCTAGAGCGCATGGGAGATCTTGCCCATCACTTAGCAAAGCTTGCACGTATGCGTTATCCAGGTAGCGCCGTACCGCCAGAGTTCACTGATTTGATAGCAAGTATGGGCACAGAGGCAAGTCGCATCACAGAGAAGATGACTGTTGTTATTGAATTTCGCGATACTGCGCGAGCACTTGAGATTGAAAAAGATGATGATGCAATGGATCAACTGCAACGCAAACTTATTGCTGCTCTCGTAGACCCTAATGGTCCTCACAATGTTGAAACCTCAATCGACATGGCATTTGCAAGTCGATACTACGAGCGCTTCTCAGATCACGCCGTATCAATCGCCCAGCGCATCTATTACATCGCGACTGGTGAGTTCGCTAAAAGCTAATAAGTTCTTGCTTACTTCTTTCCCTGATTAGCAACTGCTGCAATCGCATCCTTTGCTGCCTCTGGGTCTAGATATTCTCCGCCTTTTTTAATGGGCTCAAAAGCATCATCGAATTCATAGAAGAGCGGAATTCCCGTTGGGATATTTACTCCAGCAATATCTGTATCTGAGATGCAATCAATATGTTTCACGATTGCGCGGATTGAATTGCCGTGGGCAACAACTAGGGTTGTCTTTCCAGCATCCAGGTCGGCTGTAATCTCGCCAACTAAATAAGGAATGAGACGCTCAACAACATCTTTGAGGCACTCTGTCTTTGGCATCGCGCTACCAAGGTCTGCATAGCGAGGATCTCCTGCTTGGCTAAATTCATCTTTGTCATCAATTGCAGGAGGCGGGACATCAAAGGAACGGCGCCAAAGTTGAAATTGTTCTTCGCCATATTGGGCGAGCGTCTGCGCTTTATCTTTGCCTTGAAGAGCGCCGTAATGGCGCTCATTGAGTCT
>CAINRG010000025.1 GCA_903852585.1 uncultured Actinomycetes bacterium | reverse complement strand
CGATCTTGGCGTGAGGTAAATCCACCATCGCGGTCGCGCTTTGGTCGATCAGAGAAATCCTTTTTAGGTGCACGATCTGATGATCCACGCTTTGGAAAATCGCCAGGGCGGTCACTTCGTGAGCGCTGCTGGGTAAAAGAGGAACGATCATTGCTGCGTCCACGAGATCCACCACCACGCTCATTTCGGCGCGGAGAAGGCTCTGTAACGACTACAGGGACACCTGATGGCTCCTGAGCTCCGGTGATCTTTACAAGATCATCGTGCATTGGATGAACAAATGTTTCCTTGAGTTTCACGCCAGCGCGAATAGCAAGGCCAAAGATGCCCTTCTTCTGCTTGTGTGTTCCGATAGAGACAACAGTTCCTGTCGCACCCGCACGCGCTGTACGACCAGCACGGTGCAAATAATCTTTGTGATCTTGTGGTGGGTCTACGTGAACAACCAACGAAACATCGTCAACGTGAATACCGCGCGCTGCAACGTCAGTTGCAATAAGCGCTGTTGAATGTCCAAGCTTAAAACCTTCAAGAACACGTGTGCGTTGTGATTGTGTCTTTCCGCCATGCAATACAGCTGCAGCAACACCTTGCTCGCGTAATTTATCTGCAAGCTTATCTGCGCCATGCTTTGTCTTCACAAACATAATTGTGCGACCTTCACGTGCAGCAATCTGTTGCAAGATTTGATCACGATCGCGTTGTTCAACGATCAAAACATGGTGCTCCATATTTCCTGCAGTCGACTTCTCATTCTCCAAGGAGTGCGTTACAGGATTCTTCAAAAACTTTCGAACAAGTGCATCAACATCGCGATCCAATGTTGCAGAGAACAAAAGACGTTGTCCATCTGGTGGAGTTAAATTCATAATTTGTGTGACGATTGGAAGGAATCCCATATCAGCCATCTGATCGGCTTCATCCAAGATTGTTACTTCGATGTCATCAAGAACCATGTACTTCTTCTTCAAAAGATCTTCCAGGCGTCCTGGGGTTGCAACGATGATGGGGACACCGCGCTTCAAAGCAGCTTGCTGGGTTGTGTAGGACATTCCACCGGCAACGACCTGAGAGTTCAAACCAACGGTGCGAGCCAAGGGCGCGATAACTTCGCTGATCTGTACTGCCAATTCGCGCGTAGGAGCCAATACAAGGCCTAAAGGACGACCAGGAGCGGCTTTCTTACCCGCCAAACGAGTCATCATGGCTAGACCGAATGCAAGGGTCTTTCCAGAACCTGTCTGACCGCGGCCAAGGACATCGCGTCCGGCAATCGCCTCAGGCAAGGTTGCCTTCTGAATAGGAAATGGGGCTGTCTTGCCCTCTTCAGCCAGTGCGGAAATAAGAGCAGGGTGAACACCTAAAGATTTAAACGTCATGAAACCAGTACCAATCGAGAGTTGCTTTATAGAACAAGCGTGTCCCGACTCGATTCATCTATTTAGAATTCGATAACTGATTTTCTAGAAATCAGAAAAGACTCGCAAGTAATGCAATAGGTAAATTGTAACTTATTAAAAGGATGCTCTTCGCCACTGCGCATATTCATCAGCAAGTGCATCATTTACGCGTGGAAGTGGATGTCCCACCGCCCGTTCAAGCAATAAATCCGCAAATTCTGGATTACGCGCAAGTACAGGCCCATGCAAATATGTGCCAAATACATTTCCAACGACAGCCCCATCAACATCACCGCCGCCATTTCCCATGCCTGTAATTACACCTCCCAACGGTGTAATTCCATCAGCGAGATTCGTTTTTCCACCATGGTTTTCAAAACCCGTTAAATCAGCGCCAACAACATCACTTGAAATCTTTATATCCCCGACAAAACGGGATGTTCCAGGAACAGTCTCCATATCAATGACGCCAAGACCCACGTGTTTCACACCACCGGCGTAATAGGAATTACCCAAGATTTGAAAACCCGCGCATACTGCAAGAACAACGCGATCGCTAAAATCAAAACCTCGTAGCGCTTCACATGACAAAACCTGTGCAGCATCCTCTGCGCCACCGAGAAGATAAATATCGCCATCTGTAGGCATTGCATCGCGATAAGAAACATCCACAACTGTTGATGTAATTCCATTTAAACCAGCGCGATAGGCCAAGACATCAGCATTTCCACGATCGCCATATGTACCGAGCAACTCATTATGAATACGAACGATTTTCATTAGCCCACCAACCCGTGGAAGGCGGTATATGCAGCAAGAACCTCTACAGACCCAGTGAAGTGTGAAACCGCAGAATTAAATTCCGCAACACATTCATTCTCAACACCTTGAACATGAAGACGATAGGAAAGATCCATACCGCGCTCACCTGTCACAAAAACACTCTTTCCTCGAAGGGAAGAAAAATCCACATCCCACAACCATGATGTGTCGATGCCATCTACTTCGCGCGCGTTAAGAATCAAAATCACTTTATCTCCAGTGACGCCGCGCAAAGCCTCTCGCCAAGAAGCCGGATTCTTTGTCAAACGAATTGAACAATCCACCCCGCCAATGTTCTTGGAAACTTTTCGCTCCAACATCGCTGGATCCACTTCATGCCACGGAACACCAAAGTGTTCTGCTACTACATTTGCAAGGATTTCATTTCGAAGCGCTGCGCTACTTACACCAGCATCAAACTTCTTATCTGAATAGTGATTGCTGAGCCCGCACTTGCAGGAATACAACCCGCCATCCCAATCCAAATATTCACCACATGATGGGCAGACAGCACCATCAGGATGTTTTCCTGCAGCACCACCAAATGAAACGCGGATTGCTTGTTTTGCACCAGTAACAACATAATTTAAGAATGGGTCATCGACATCTATAACGATTGTGGCCTTTGTTTTTGAGGCAATTTCGCGCCAGCGATCGGCCACGCGTTTTACTTCATGCATACGGTGCAATTGATCGCGGGTTAAATTCAACAACAATATTGCTTGAGGATTCGTAGCTGCCGCGACCACAGGTAAATGAAGTTCATCGACCTCTAAAACTGCATATTCGCTCTTATTCATGAGCGCACTTGCCACGCCTCGCGACAGGTTTGATCCTGTCTTTGATGTTGTGACTGTGCCGGCTGTGGCCATAAACCCAGCGAGCGCACGTGTTGTTGATGTCTTTCCATTCGTCGCTGAAACCAAAATAACTTTACGATCTTTAGCTAATAACGAAATCGCATCAGGACAGAGGATCAACAAAACTCGCCCGGCAATTGTTTCACCCGACTTCTTCAGCAATACCTTAGATAAAAAAGCAGAGAGGCGTGCAGCCGCCATCGCTATTTGAAGTCTCATCGCCGGCTATTCAGGAAATACCGTATGGACTGTGACGTTGGGGAATTCTTTGTTGTACTTTGCCTTACCGCCAAGGCCTGGGATCTCAAGAAGAACTGCGACCGAATCAATCACGCCACCACATCGTTCAATCAACTTTGATGCTGCCTTCAACGTTCCACCTGTTGCTAGAACATCATCCAATAACAAAACCCGCTCACCATGCAGAACTGCATCCTGGTGGATCTCCAAGGTATCAACGCCATACTCAAGTCCATAGGACTCACTATGTGTCAGATAAGGAAGCTTTCCTGATTTACGGAT
>CAINRG010000024.1 GCA_903852585.1 uncultured Actinomycetes bacterium | reverse complement strand
ATGCCAGGCATGAAGAAGCCATCCCAGACTCCGCCGAAGAAGAAATCACGCTCAGGAAACCCTGCAAAGCGGGCGGCCGAAGAGGCATAAACCTCGTTTTGGGGTTTACCAGCCTTGCTGGCAGAATTACCCATCTGCACCGGGGCCCTCTACCCCCGAGCATATGATCCGATATTCAACCAATATGGATACCGAGTGAATCGACGCTCCCACTGTCGAAACATGAGAATCCGAATTTTTTAATAGGAGTAACGTGGCTGTAAAGATTAAGTTGATGCGTCTTGGAAAGATTCGCACACCTCATTACCGAATTGTTGTTGCTGATGCTCGCTCTGCTCGTAACTCAAAGCAGATTGAAGAGATTGGTCGCTATTCACCAGTTGCAGAGCCATCATTTATCTCTGTGAAATCTGATCGTGTTCAGTACTGGCTCAGTGTTGGTGCACAGCCAACCGAAGCTGTAGAGGCAATTTTGAAGATTACCGGAGATTGGCAGAAGGCAAAGGGCCTACCCGGAACAGAAGGAACGTTGAAGGTTGCTGCTGAGAAGCCACACAAGCGCATTGCATACGAAGCTGCTGTGAAAGAAGCGATGGCCGAACCTGCTGATGGTGCAACAACCATGAAGAAGAAGGCCGCCGAAAAGCTTGCTGCAAAGTCAGCGCCAATCGTTGAAGAGGCTGCTCCTGTTGCTCCTGTAGCCGAGGTTGCTGAAGAAGCACCAGCTGCTGAAGCACCAGCAGAGGCTCCAGCTGAAACTTCTGAAGAGGCTGCTGAATAAGAATGATTGATGAGGCTCTTGAGCATCTCGTAAAGGGAATCGTAGATAACCCTGAAGATGTTCTGATCACTGAAAAGACTCACCGTCGTGGAACAACTTTAGAAGTGCGTGTAAATCCTGAAGATATTGGCAAGGTGATCGGACGTAACGGTCGCACTGCGCGCGCACTTCGTACAGTTATCAGCGCTATTGCTGGTCGTTCTGTACGTGTTGATCTCATCGAGGCTGACGAGGCCCGTTAAGCGTGCTCCTCGTCGTTGGTCGAATTGGCCGCGCACACGGAGTTCTTGGCGAGGCAACAGTTGAAGTTCGTACGGATCTTCCTGATGAACGCTTCTATGAAGGAGCAGTCTTAACAACTGACCCAACCCACTTTGGTCCATTAACTGTTGAATCAGCACGCGGTCATAATGGCGTGCTGCTTCTCAAATTTAAAGAAATCAAAGATCGCACAGCAATTGAAAAACTTCGCGACGTCCTTTTAATGTCAGATGTAGATGTCGAAGAAGAATTCGATAATGACGATGAATTTCACGTCCAACAATTGCTCGGAGCACAAGTAATCACTGTCAATGGCGAACGTGTCGGAACCCTGACCGATGTCATAAATCTGCCAGGCCAGGATTTGCTTGCAGTCCAAGGTCAACACGGTGAAGTTCTCATCCCATTTGTCCTTGAGATTGTTCCCGGCGTTGATATTGCAAATAAAATTATCACAATAGATCCACCTGAAGGGCTATTAAATTTGGGGGGTAGCGATGGCTCGATTTGATCTCATCACGATATTTCCAGATTATTTTGAAGCTCTTGAACTTTCATTAATTGGCAAAGCCCGCACACAAGGATTAGTAGATATTGCTGTCCACGATCTGCGCGATCATGCCGAAGGAGTTCATAAGAGCGTTGATGACACACCTTATGGTGGCGGCGCAGGAATGGTGATGTCGCCAGAACCTTGGGGGAAGGCAATCGATCTGGTTTCGCAGGGGAGTGGCCCCCACGATCTCATCATCTTGACACCTGCAGGTAAGAAATTTACCCAAGCGATGGCTGAAGAATTTTCACACAGGGAGCACCTCATTTTTGCGTGTGGTCGTTATGAAGGAATTGATCACCGAGTCACCGAGTTCTATTCATCCCAACCAGAATTTCGTGTTCACGAAGTCTCTATTGGAGATTACGTTCTCAATGGCGGAGAAGTTGCAACACTAGTGATGCTAGAAGCAATCATTCGATTGATTCCAGGAGTTCTTGGAAATCCGCTCTCTCTCGCCGAGGAGTCACATACGTTGACTTCTGAAGGTGAAGCCATTGTCGAATATCCGAATTTCACAAAACCACCAGAGTGGCGCGGGCTTGAAGTCCCAGAAATCCTTCTTTCGGGTAATCATGCAGCGATAAAAGCATTTCGTACTCAGGAAGCGGTCAAAAGAACCGTAAATCGGGAATAAGAACCGACACGCCGGGCGTTCATTAGGCATTAGGGAAAATACAGGGCACTATCCGCCTGTTGCCGTAAACCGTTACGGCCAAAGATTTCATAAAGGGGGGTGCTATGGCTACCGATTACGACACACCGAGAAAAACGGATGAAGAGCTACATGAGGAGTCATTAGAGGAACTCAAAGCTCGTCGAGCTGATGCTCAATCAGGTCAGGTCGACGTAGACGAGGAAGAAGCAGCGGAAAATCTTGAACTTCCTGGTGCAGATCTTTCAGGTGAAGAACTCACAGTGCGCGTTGTTCCAAAGCAGGAAGATGAATTCACATGTTCACGTTGCTTTTTGGTTCATCATATTACCCAGCTTGCTAAGGGCGAAGGCGCAAAGGCAGTTTGTAAGGATTGCGAATAACTTTTACTTCTCGAGCGCAGCTTTAATGGCTGCGCCTGATTTTGTACTTATTAACCAATAAGGCGTGTAATCGCGTTCGTCCTGGATAGTGATTCTTACTCCGACAGGGACCCAAAATCGTAAATCCAAATATGCATCCGGGTTTGCATCGCGCGTGCGAAGCACTGAAATTTGATCTCGAGTAAGAATTTCAATTCCGGAGATATATTTCTTCTCAATTTTAGCCTTACCAATGTGGAGCCACTCACCGTTGATTGAAATCGATAGCGGAGTTCTGCGAGATGCCCAGAAAAGTAGCGCGTTGGAAATCAAAAAATCCAATGTTGCCGTTTTTGTGTCAAAAGCCGCCCACAAAGCCAAAGCAAATGAGAAGTTCATAGCTGTCAGGAAAAGCCAGAGAGATAGAGACCAGTGGTCTCTCCACTGCGTATTCGAGGAGGTTTTCGTGGACACCTCAGAACCTTATCCAAGAAGGTCTCAATACATAAATGAGTTAGACTTTCGACTGTGAGCAAGGCACCCGAAGGCGCGACACTTCCGCAGCGCCATCCTGAGTCTCCCAAGCCCGGCGCAAAAATTCCATCACATTTTGGCCATTGCTTTGGTTGTGGAGCGCTTCACCCAACCGGTCTTCACCTTGTTGCTCATGCAGGCGAGGGCTTAGATCTCACTGCTGAATTTACAGTTACTGAAAATCATCAAGGAGCGCCAGGGCTTGCGCACGGTGGATTGCTCAGTCTGGCCTTTGATGAAGCTCATGGAAAGTTGATGTGGCTTCTTCGCTCACCCGCTGTCACTGCACATCTGGAGACAGATTTTCTTCTCCCTGTACCGGTTGGAAGTGTTCTCCATATACGAGCACATATCACTGGCCAAGTCGGGCGAAAGGTTTACACATATGCAGAAGGGCACCTCAATTCATTTGATGGTCCGATAGCGGTGAAATCAACCTCACTTTTTGTCATCGTTCCGATGAAGCACTTTCTGGATAATGCTCCTAAAGAATTTCTTGACGCCATCGCAAAAAGCCCCGAACTTGCAGCTTTTGTTGACCCTACATTCGAGATAAATCCATGACAGTAGAAATTCTCATCACCCGCCTAGATGGTTCAGTCCCTCTTCCTTCATATGCAAAACCGGGGGATGCGGGAGCGGATTTATGTTCGCGAATTGATTATGTGTTAGAACCGGGGGAGCGCGCCCTCATTCCAACCGGCATTAGCGTTGCACTTCCACAAGGATATGTTGCTCTCGTACATCCACGTTCTGGTCTGGCCATTAAAAACGGAATTTCCATGGTGAATACACCCGGAACTGTCGATGCCGCTTTTCGCGGTGAGCTTCAAATCATCCTCATCAATCATGACCTTCGCGAAGCATTCACCATAAAGAAAGGTGACCGCATTGCCCAACTGGTGATCCAAAAGGTAGAACGCGCCGACTTTATTGAAGTGGATTCTCTGCCAGGGACTCATCGAAGCACAGGTGGATTTGGATCGACAGGGCAATGAGCGAACATAATCCACACGAAGACCGCGCAAAGGTGATGAACGCTTTTGGTGGCACACGTGGCCTCATTGATAGCGGCGTTCCTTCAATTCTTTTTTTAATATCTTTTAATGTTACGCATGACCTCAATTTTTCTCTCATAATTTCATTAATTCTCTCTGGAATTCTCGCAATCGTAAGACTCGTCACTCGAGATACCTTGCAACATGCAATCTCGGGATTTATTGGTATCGGCATCTGCGCACTTCTGGCTCGTCATACCGGAAAGGCACAGGATTTCTATCTTCCTGGTCTCTGGACAAATGTCGGTTACGCAATTGCCTACACAGTTGCAAATATCTCAGGATGGCCACTTCTTGGAGTAATGCTTGGACCCATCCTCGGAGAGAATCTCGCATGGCGAAGAGTTCCTGAAAGAAAACGCGCCTATATTCGGGCAGGTTGGATTTGGGTTGCCCTTTTTGTTTCGCGTTTGATTGTTCAGTACCCTCTGTATAAGGCAGATAATCTGACTGCTCTAGGAACTGCGCGATTGGTCATGGGATACCCACTCTTTATTCTCACTGGATGGCTGACGTGGCAGGTATTAAAAAAAGTTCCCAGCGTAAAGATTGATTTACAAGAAGAGAGCTAATTGCCTAATAGGCATTCGCGAAGCGTATTTTCAGCTTCTGATGTGGCGACAAAAAGCAACTCATCTCCGGCAATCAGGGTCATATGTGATTGAGGTGTAATGACATGACCGTCACGGATGATGGAAGCAAGTGAAACATCCTCTGGAAGAGTAACTTCACCAACTGTCTTTCCAACGCAGATTGCATTATCTGGAAGGGTAAGTTCTACAAGATTTGCTTCGCCACGGCGAAGTGAGAAGAGACGAACAACATCCCCAACGCTTACTGCTTCCTCGACGAGCGCACTGATGATTCTTGGAGTCGACACAGAAACATCGACACCCCATGAGGAATCAAAGAGCCATTCATTTTTTGGATGATTTATTCGGGCAACAACGCGAGGGACGCCATATTCAGTCTTTGCAAGAAGAGATGCAACAAGGTTGACCTTGTCATCTCCTGTCGCGGCAACAAGAACGTGACAATTGGAAAGTTGTGCTTTATCGAGGGAGGCAATTTCGCAGGCGTCGGCAAGAAGCCATTCGGCAGCGGGTACGCTCTCCATTTTGAGAGCCTTTGGATCACGGTCAATCAGCAAAACATGGTGTCCGTTTTCAAGGAGTTCTCGGGCGATAGATCGACCGACATTTCCTGCTCCAGCAATTGCAACTCTCACAATTAACCTTCCTGATCTGGCGACTTGGCCAAGATTGCATCGGTCGATGCGCGGTCTTTTTCAGCAACCATCACATGAACCAGATCGCCCTCTTGAATCACGGTGTGCTCGGTAGGAATAAGCCCCTCACCGATGCGAGTAATAAATGCCACGCGCGCTGGAGTGCGTTTTTCAATAAGTTTAGATGGTTGGCCATACCAATCCTGATGCAAAACAACTTCACAAAGTTCAACAGTTGCTGTTTGGTCGCGCCATTCAGAGCGCGAACCTTCAGGTGCAAGCTTTCGCAAGATTTGGTCTGTGGCCCACAGAACTGTTGCAACAGTTGGAATTCCCAAGCGTTGATAAATTTCAGCGCGACCTGGGTCGTAGATACGGGCAACAACGTTTTTTACGCCATAACTTTCGCGAGCGACGCGTGCAGCAAGAATATTTGAGTTATCGCCATTGGAAACGGCGGCAAATGCTTCAGCAGTTTCGATTCCTGCTTCAAGAAGAGTGTCGCGATCAAACCCCACTCCTGCGATTGTGCGCCCCTTGAAATCGGGACCAAGTCGGCGAAATGCTTCACGATTTTGGTCAATTACTGAGACTGAATGGCCAAGGCCTTCAAGTTCAATTGCGAGAGCAGATCCGACGCGACCACAACCCATGATGACTACATGCACAGAGCAGACCTTATACCCTTTAGGCTCAGCTCCGTGGATACGCAAGCAGAGTCAAAGGCGCAAAAGTTGGCGGTGGGGGATCGAGTCACCGTTGAAATCGGAAATATTGCCCACGGGGGACATTTTATCGCCCGCCATAATGGCCAAGTTATTTTCGTGCGACATGGAATTACTGGCGAAAAGGCGATTATTGAAATCACTGCAACTTCCTCGAAGGTAATCCGCGCCGATGTGATTGAAGTTATCGAAGCATCTCCTGCTCGCGTCAATCCACCGTGTGAATACGCTCGCCCAGATGGTTGCGGGGGGTGCGATTTTCAACATATAGATCTCTCATTCCAACGCGAACTCAAGAGACGAGTTGTTGTCGAACAATTTTCACGTTTAGGTGGCATTGATATTGACCTTGATGTAAAGGGCGTTGAACCCCTGGATGGACTTCACTGGCGCACACGTATGGACTTTGCGGTTTCTGAAAGTGGCCACTTGGGACTTTTTGGAAATCGAAGCAACGAGGTAGTTGAGATAAAAGATTGCCTCATTGCTGCCGACGCGATGAAGGTTTCTGACGTTGCATCACGAAAGTGGAATGGAAAGGAACGAGTTGAGATTGCCCTATCCAGCAAGGGACAAGTAAATCTTTCTCGAGCAGGTCGTAGCATTTCTGGCCCAACGGAGCTATTGGAAATAGTTAACGGATTTGAATATAAAGTGTCAGCTCAATCTTTCTGGCAGAGCCATGTGAAGGCACCGGCTACATTATTGAATGAGGCAATGCTCTTGCTTGGACTACAAAATGGTGATGTTGCCTGCGATCTTTATGGCGGAGTGGGGCTCTTTGCCGCGGCAATGTCTAAAAGGGTAGGTGCCACCGGAAAAATTCATCTTATTGAATCAGATCGCCATGCAACAGCGGATGCAAAGAAAGGTTTCGCTCTTTCATCCAATGTGGAAGTTCACATCGGGCGTGTGGAGAGCGAACTTGGAAAAGTCAGCAAAGCTGATGTTCTTCTTCTTGATCCGCCTCGGACTGGGGCCGGAAAGGAGGTCGTTGATCACATGCTTCGCATCGCGCCTCGCACGATTGTCTATGTCTCCTGTGACCCAGGGACCCTGGCTCGGGATGCGAAATACCTCACAGAAGGTGGCTACTCCATTTCTCATCTTGTGGGATATGACCTATTTCCTATGACTGCCCATGTCGAATGTGTTGTGCAATTTACCCGTCTTTAAAAGGTAAGACTAAGATTGAGGCATGAGCAAGAATTCTTTTAACGCAAAGACCTCCATCGAAGTTCATGGAAAAAAGTATGAAATCTTCGATATCACCGGAATTGAGGGCTCTAAAGATCTCCCGTTTAGCCTGAAAGTCTTGCTCGAAAATCTTCTCCGTACTGAGGATGGAGCGAATATCACCGCCGCTTCCATTAAGGCAATTGCCCAATGGGATCCTTCTGTTGAGCCCGATACAGAAATTCAATTCACTCCTGCTCGAGTGATTATGCAGGATTTCACCGGCGTTCCATGTGTTGTAGATCTTGCAACAATGCGTGAGGCAATCGCCGATCTTGGGGGAGACCCAACAAAAGTAAATCCTCTTGCCCCAGCAGAGCTCGTGATTGATCACTCAGTCATTGCCGATGTCTTTGGAACAAAGAGTTCTTTTGAAGAAAATACAGATATTGAATATCAGCGAAATCGTGAGCGCTACCGCTTCCTACGTTGGGGTCAAACAGCCTTTGATGAATTCAAAGTTGTCCCACCAGGAACTGGAATTGTTCACCAAGTAAATATTGAATATCTCGCACGCGTTGTCATGACTCGTACTGTTGATGGAGTTCTCCGCGCATACCCTGACACTGTTGTCGGTACTGATTCGCACACCACCATGGTCAATGGACTTGGTGTACTCGGATGGGGCGTCGGTGGAATCGAAGCTGAAGCTGCGCTACTTGGTCAGCCAGTATCTATGCTCATTCCTCGCGTTGTGGGTTTTAAATTAAAGGGTTCACTTCCTGCAGGTACGACTGCTACCGACCTAGTTCTCACAATCACCGAAATGCTCCGAAAGCATGGGGTTGTTGGAAAGTTTGTTGAATTTTATGGTGCTGGCGTCGGTGCACTTCCGATGGCAAACCGATCGGCAATTGGCAACATGTCTCCAGAATATGGATCAACATGCGCCATCTTCCCGGTTGATGATGAAACTCTTCGCTATCTCGAACTTACAGGCCGCTCACAAGAGCAGATTGATCTTGTCGAGAAGTATGCAAAGCGCAACGGATTGTGGCACGACCCATCGATTGAACCACGCTTCTCAGAACATATCGAATTGGATCTTGCAACAGTTGTTCCATCTATCTCAGGACCTAAGCGCCCTCAAGATCGAATTTCCCTAGATAAAGCAAAGACCTCTTATGAAGCAATCGTTCCAACGTATTTCACTGAAAAAACAAATAAGAGCCCAGTCACAGTTACTGTGAAAGGTGCTCCTACATCTGTAAAGAATGGTGCCGTCGTTATTGCATCCATTACTTCGTGTACAAATACATCAAATCCTTCCGTGATGCTTGGAGCGGCCCTTCTTGCAAAGAAAGCCGTTGAAAAGGGGCTCAAGGCACAACCTTGGGTAAAGACAACGCTTGCTCCTGGCTCAAAGGTTGTCACCGATTATTACGACAAGGCAGGGCTTACAACATATATGGAGCAGCTTGGTTTCAACCTTGTTGGATACGGTTGCGTCACCTGTATTGGTAACTCAGGACCTCTTCCTGCTGAAGTCTCCAAAGCCATTAATGAGAATGATTTGGCTGTCACTGCCGTTCTCTCTGGAAATAGAAACTTTGAAGGCCGCATCAGCCCTGATGTAAAGATGAATTATCTTGCTTCACCACCACTCGTTGTTGCCTATGCAATTGCGGGCTCGATGGATCATGATTTCGAGAGTGATCCTCTCGGGCAGGATCAAAACGGAAACGAAGTCTTTTTAAAGGATATCTGGCCATCAAGTGAAGAGATTGAAGCGGTCATTGCTTCATCCATCTCATCTGAGATGTTCAAAAAGGATTACGCAACTGTCTTTGATGGCGATCTTCGTTGGAAATCTTTGGATACACCTACAGGTAAAACTTTTGAGTGGGATCCACAATCGACATATGTCCGAAAGCCGCCATATTTTGATGGCATGCCTCGCCAGCCAAAGGCAGTCGTTGATATTTCGGGAGCACGAGTTCTTGCAGTTCTCGGAGATTCAATTACAACTGACCATATTTCCCCAGCCGGAAATATAAAGGCGGATTCACCTGCAGGAAAGTATCTTGCAGATCATGGTATCGAGCGAATTGATTTCAATTCCTATGGTTCCCGCCGTGGAAACCACGAAGTCATGATTCGCGGAACATTTGCAAATATTCGATTGAAGAATCTTCTTCTCAACGAAGTTTCCGGTGGATTTACACGAGACTTTCTCAATAATGGTGAGCAAGCAACTATTTATGATGCTTCCATGAATTACCAAGCACAAGGCGTTCCGCTCGTAATTCTTGCAGGCAAGGAATATGGATCGGGTTCATCTCGCGACTGGGCCGCAAAGGGCACAGCCCTTCTTGGGGTTCGCGCTGTTATTGCAGAATCCTTTGAACGTATCCACCGCTCCAATTTGATTGGAATGGGCGTTCTTCCATTGCAATTCCTCGAGGGTCAAAACGCTGCTTCACTTGGATTGACGGGTGAAGAGACATTTTCCATTTCTGGAATTACAGAACTTAACAACGGCTCGACGCCAAAAGTTGTCACCGTCACAGCAGGTGAGAAGGTCTTCATGGCAGGGGTTCGAATCGATACACCGGGCGAAGCCGATTACTATCGCCACGGCGGAATCATGCAGTATGTCTTGCGAAACCTGCTTTAAGAAACTTTAAGGAAATTTAAAGAACTTTAAGAAGCAGGAAGAGAAGCAACACCGGCGGGATGAAAATTCTTGCCGGTTACTTCAACGCTAATTCCTTCGCGATCGAGGTAGGGAAGAATTCCACCGAGGTGCATTGGCCATCCAGATCCAAGAAGCATGCAGATGTCGATTTCTGCTGGGGTTGAAACAACACCCTCATCGAGCATCATACGCGCCTCACTTGCCAGAGCTTTGAGTGCACGAAGGCGAACTTGCTCGGCTGTGGATGGAGTAGTGCCCTTTTCAAGAAGTGCGAGTGCCTCAGGATTAGGAACCACTTTGCCATCTTCACTCTTGATGTAGAAAGTGCGAACACCCTTCTCGACAAAGCGTTGCATCGTTGGGGAAATTCGGTATCGATCACCCAGATTGTGGTGAAGAGTTTGAGCTACATGGAGAGCAACGCCTGGGCCTACAAGCCCTAGTAGCTCAAGGGATGTCATGGGAAGTCCGAGAGGCTTCATTGCCACATCGGCCACATCCCACGGAGTCCCTTCATCGATTGCATCAGTAATCTCGCCCATAAAGCGCGTCAAAAGGCGGTTCACAACAAATGCAGGAGCGTCTTTGACTATCACCATAGTTTTTTTGAGTTCTTTACCAACGGAAATTGCTGTCGCTGTTGTTGCATCATCACTCTTTGTCGTGCGAGCAACTTCAAGAAGAGGCATCACGGCAACTGGATTAAAGAAGTGAAAACCAATGACGCGCTCAGGGTGCTTGAGTCCCTCCGACATTTTCTCAACAGAGAGAGATGATGTATTTGTTGCCAAGACGCATTCTTCAGAGACAATCCCCTCAAGCTCGGCGAAAAGCTTTTGCTTTAAGGAAAGTTCTTCAAAGATTGCTTCAATGACGAAATTGCAATCTGCGTACACACTTTTTGAAGTGGACCCGCTGATCAGAGATGAAAGTCGACCTGCTGCTTCTGGAGTGAGGCGTCGCTTCTCGACGAGTTTTGCGATCTCTGAATTAATGTAGGAAAGCCCCTTATCAACTCGTTCTTGATCTAAATCTGTGATTACAACAGGAACTTTGAGATTTCGCAGAATAATCAGAGCAAGTTGTGAAGCCATAAGTCCGGCACCGACAACTCCAACTTTTGTTACTTTTCGCGCGAGTGCAGGTTTTGGAGCACCTTCAACTTTCTTGCGCTTTTTTTGAATGAGATTAAATGAGTAGAGAGATGCTCGAAGCGAATCGCTCATGGTGAGATCTGCAAGAGCCTGATCTTCAGCATCAAATCCTTCGCTGAGCGAATTTGTGCGTGAAGCGGAGATGAGCTCCAGCGCCTTCATGGGCGAAGCTAATTCTGCACCGCCATATTTCTTTGCCATCGCAGCTTTTCCTGTGGCAAGAGCCGTGCTCCACCCTTGATCATCGCTTGTGTGATCGGTTCGCTCTATCTTCTTTGATCCAGAAAGAATCTGAGCGGCAAAAGCCACGGATTTTTCAAGAAAATCAGCTGGCTCAAAGACTGCATCCACGACACCGAGGGAAAGGGCATCCTTGGATTTCATCATGGTGTTGTTATTGAGCGCATTCATCATGATGACTTGTACCGCATTTTTTGGACCAATGAGCTTTGGCAAAATAGTTGCACCGCCCCAACCAGGAACAAGTCCAAGAAATACTTCGGGAAGTCCAGTGAAAGCCGTTGTTGCCAGAGTTCGGAAGTGGCAATGCAACCCGACTTCAAGACCTCCACCGAGGGCTAGCCCATTGATAAATGCAAATGTAGGTTTTTTACTTTCACCTAATCTACGGAAAACATCATGTCCGAGTTTTCCAACTGCAAGTGCTTGCTCCCGCTCAGTCAACATAGCAAGAGCGGAGAGATCAGCACCTGCTGCAAAGATGAATGGTTTTCCCGTTATTGCGATAGCCGAAGCGGAACTTGCCTGCGCAGCTGATATTGCCTCATTGAGTTTTTCAAGTGAGGAAGGTCCAAATGTATTGGGGCGGGTATGGTCCATACCGTTATCAAGAGTGATGAGAGCAAGACTTCCCTTGAATCCAAAAGGAGTGAGATCGACTTCACGAAGTAGTGCTTGTGTAATAACTTCGTCGGGATTGGTGATGTTGACCATTACTTTGATCCGCCCTTTCCGGTGAAATGTGGATTCTCCCAAATAACGGTTCCACCCATTCCAAGTCCAATACACATCGTTGTGATTCCATATTGAACTTCAGGATGCATCTCAAATCCACGGGCAAGGTTGAGCATCAACCGAATTCCGGATGAGGCAAGTGGATGACCAACTGCGATGGCGCCTCCATGAATATTGACGCGAGAATCATCATCGGAGAGGCCGAAGTAATCGAGAAAGGAGAGAACTTGAACAGCAAATGCTTCATTGACTTCGAATAAACCAATATCGGCAATTGAAAGTCCCGCTTTTTCTAAAGCCTTTATGGTGCTTGGGACAGGGCCGTAACCCATGATTTCTGGCTCCACGCCGGCAAATGCAAAGGAGACCATTTTTGCCTTTACAGGAAGTCCAAGTTCTTTTGCCTTTCCTGCACTCGCAATGATTGCAGCAGTTGCACCGTCATTAATACCGGATGAATTTCCAGCCGTGACATTTCCTGCAGCTCTAAATGGAGTCTTTAGCCCAGCCAAACCTTCCATTGTTGTTGTAGGCCGTGGTGGCTCATCGACTGTCGCGATTCCAAAACCAAGTTCAGCGCTTCGAACAGCAACAGGAACTAAATCTTTTTGAATTACCCCAGAAGCGTATGCAGCAGCAGTTTTCTCTTGAGACCTCAATGCATAACGATCTGCACGCTCTTTTGTCAGGTGTGGAAATTTATCGTGGAGCCGTTCAGCAGTGGATCCCATAGCGAGCGCATCTTGGTCAACAAGTTTTTCTGCAAGATAACGAGGGTTTGGATCCATGCCATCACCAATCGGATGGTTTCCCATGTGTTCAACTCCGCCTGCGATAGCAATCTCATATGCACCCGATGCGATTGCTCCCGCAAGAGTTGTCACAGATGTCATCGCACCAGCACACCATCTATCGACAGAGTAGCCCGGAACGGTGTTTGGAATTCCAGCGAGCAAGGATGCGCTTCGGCCGATATTCATTCCCTGATCACCAGTCTGAGTTGCTGCTGCAATAGCAACATCATCGATAGCTGATGGTGAGAGTTGGGGATTGCGCTCAAGAAGCCCCCGCAAGACGCGGACCATAATGTCATCGGCGCGAGTGTTGACGTAGAGACTTCCGGATTTTCCAAAGGGAGAGCGGACTGCATCCACCAAGACCGGCTGGCTATCTCCCAGAGATTGCATATGTGAGCGCGACATGAAACGACCTTCCCTTGCTACGTACTGGAAGGTTACTCGTCAGTAATGAAAAAGGGAATTACTTCGTGACGGGAGTTTTGACGGGAGCAGCGCCCTGTGGGCCACGCAAAGAAGCGGTAAATGGCTTCAAGGTGAAGAAAAGGTATGTCGCAACGAAGGTCCAATTGAGCCACAAGCCGCGCGGTACAAGTCCAAAGGATTGAAGATCCAGAATCCCCTTATGAAGGACGCTGCTTGCAACAATGATGAGGGCAATTCCGCTGTAGGTAAAGAACTTACTGAGGTTTAATTTTACAGAACGCTTGTATACAAGGATTCCCAGCGTAATCGAGGTGATGAGTCCTGCGATTAATCCGATTGTTGGTGCTGCATTTGATCCAACTGTCTTAAAACTTGCATATAAAAAGAGTGATGTTTCAAGTCCCTCGCGAGCAACGCTGAGAAAAGCAGTGGAAATCAAGCCAAAAGTACCGAGTGCAACAGCTTGATCCATTTTCGAATGCAACTCTTTGCTGATGTTTCGAGCAGTCTTCTTCATCCAAAAAACCATCCACGTCACCAGTGTTACTGCTCCAATGGAAGTAACGCCTGCAAAGAATTCTTCTCCCGATGGGGAGAGCTCATGGGAGGTAAAGGAGAGAAATGCTCCAAAGCCGAGGCTGAGTGCGATTGCAAGGGTGACACCTGCCCAAATGGATGGAAGCGCATTTCGGCGTCCCGTCTTTGCCACATAGGCAAGCAAGATTCCAACAATGAGTGAGGCCTCAAGGCCCTCTCGAATGGCAATCAGGAAGGTGTTCAACACAGGATGAGCCTATGGCTAGCTTTGGTAATTACGCAACTCTTATGTTGCGTAATTCGTCACACCCGATGAGGCTTTACGCCTGATCTGCAGGCGTTGCCGGTGCCTCATCTACCTCAGGCTCTGGGCTTACAAGGGGTTCGCGCTGGAGAAGGGGCTCCATAAGCAGTTCTGCGAGCTGATTGACCTGCCATGGACGGGCGCCGCCTTCTGTCAGAGCACTTCTGATGTAGTCAGCAAGGTCTCCATCGACGGGAGGGTTGTGCCAGACCAATTTTCTAAGGGCATCGGGGGAGATCAAGTTCTCAACGGGCATCGACAGCTCCTGCGCTCGCTGGATGACTGCGGCTCGGGCATGCGTTAAGCGGGCATATCCCAATGGATTTCTATCTTTCCAGAGTTTTGGAGGTGGAAGTGATGTTGATGGAGTGCGTAATTCAGGAAGTTCTTCAAGAGGTAAAGCAGATGCAGTACGAAGTGCCTCAAACCAATCAGTCAATGGAAGATTCTGAAGACGAGATCTTTTCGTCAAAATTCGACGCATCTCCTCAATCGATTTTGGTTTAGAAACAGCAGTTGCAACAAGTGCTTCGTCATTAAAGACTCGCCCCGGCGCAACGTCGATGGAAGAAGCGTAGTGATCGCGGGCAATCCAGAGCGCTTTGATCAGCGCCAATGTACGACGATCTCGAACCTTATGCATTCCCGATGTTCTTCTCCACGGGTCTTTTCTTGGGCTCTTCTCCACACCAGGCTGGTAGCTTTGGAGAATTTGAGCAAAATCCTGCTGAGCCCATTCCAATTTTTGCGATTGAGAAAGTAAGTCATAAACCTTATCTCGCAAGTCGACAAGAACATCAACGTCCAGGGCTGCGTAAATTAACCATTCAGGATTGAGCGGACGTTTCGACCAATCGACGGCGCTGTGTTCTTTTGCAAGTGAAAGATTGAGTAAGGATTCAGCGAGTGGCCCAAGTCCAACGCGAGGAGCTCCTGCAATACGAGCGCCCAATTCTGTATCGAAAAGAATTTTTGGGTAAAGACCAAGTTCTGTTAAACATGGAAGATCTTGAGTGCTTGCATGAATTATCCATTCCTGGTCAGCGAAGCTATCGCTGAGTTCAGTCCAGAGCGCAGGATCATTTGCTGTTATCGGATCGATAAGGTGAAGACCGCCTCCACGTCGAAAAATTTGAATTAAATATGCCCGTTGACTGTATTTGTAGCCGGATGCTCGCTCTGCATCGATTGCGATGGGTCCAGTTCCACTGCGTAAAGTCTGAATAACTTCCTTAAGCCCCTCGTTTGTTGAAACAAGTTCTGGCATTGGATGACGAGGGGAGAGGAGCGGTTGGGCTAAATTCTCACTCTCGGGTGCAAGTTCTTCCTCGTTCATGGTGGACATAAGCGAATCTCTGGATTTAACGTCGGTTTGGAGTGAGTTGAGTAACTCCATCTGGAATGGGCTCAAGAGCAGCAGAGAGACCGAGAAGGTCGAGCCATGCTCGAACATGATGTGCGATGCCAGAACCAGATGTAGGTGTCCACGAAGCGCGAATCTCCATTTCAGAATCTTCATCGCGACCTTCAAGCATGCCGTAAGAGACTGAAGCTACACGAGTGACGGTGCCACTTGGAGCTTCGTATTGGCAATCATATTTTTTTAGGGCTTCAACGAGCCAACTCCAACCAACATCAGACAGCATGGGATCGGCAGCCATCGATTGATCAATCGCAGCACGAACAAAAGTTACACATCGATATTGACCCGACCATCCCTCTTGTCCCTTGGGATCGTGAAGAAGAACAAATCTACCTGTGGCAGCATCTTCGAGTACATCTGCGGTGAGTGCAATCGCAAAAGGGGCTAATTTTTGAGGGGCGGGAACTTCGTCAATAATTATTTCAGCCCGTGGAGTAATAGCGCGGATTTCTGCAATGATTTGGTCGAATGAGATTTGCTGCGCAGCCACTGATGAATAATAAATTGCGCACACCTATAAATGACTTAGGCGCGAGCAAGGAAAGGTACCCTTTTCTTATGAGCTCACTCTTAGCCCTTCTTTCCAGTCTCCTCTTTGGAAGTGGTGATTACATCGGTGGGCACCTCACAAAGAAACACAACGTCGTGGCTGTGGCAGGTGCCGGCCAGGTCATTGGTTTCTTTGTTGGGATCTCTCTTCTGCTCGCAACGCGAACATGGATTGCACCCTCTCTCTCCTGGAGTGGATATTTCTTGCCAGGTGTCTGCGCGGGATTAGTGGGATTTGTTGGCTTAAATGCATTTTTTGCTGGGCTTGCGACAGGTCGCATGGGAGTTGTTTCTCCGATTACCTCTCTTTCTGTCTTAATTCCCGTTCTCTATTCCATCGTGCACGGCGAGCGACCAACATCGATGGCACTCACGGGTATGGCAATTGCCATACTGGGTGCATTCTTCGGATCTGGCCCCGAAATAAATGGCGGCTTGAGTCCTAAACCTATTCTTCTTGCTGTTATTGCAGCCATCTGTTTTGGAATCGCAGTTCTTTTGCTGACACACGGATCTCAATCAAATGTTTTGATGACAGCTGTGACAATGAGATTTTCGACAGTATTGGTAATGGTGGTTCTTGCCTTGCGGTTTAAGACGCTGGGCGGTTTTGAAAAATCAAGCGCTGGAATTCTTTTGTACGGAGGCGCATCTGATTTTCTGGCAAATGTTGCGTTGGGCGAAGCTTCCACCATGGGGCTCGTTTCATCCGCTGTTGTTCTCTCCTCGCTCTATCCCGTTGTGACAACGTTGCTCGCTTTTAAGTATGCACATGAGCGACTTCACAAGCTTCAATATCTTGGAATTGCAATGGCTATTGCGGGGGTTTCACTGATTTCGTTGAGCTAGCTTCTTTACTTAGCTGGAGTACTTGGGATTACTTGGGATTACTTGGGACTACTTGCGACTACTTGCGACTACTTGCGACTACATTGGAGTAAATTGCAAGAAGATCTCATTTCCAACTACTTCACGAGAAGACTCGATATATCCTTTTGTTAAATCGGCGAGATCAACAATATTTTCTCCGCCGCCTCTTTCTGTCACGGTGATGAAGAGTTCGTCCACGAGCTTTTTGGCGAGCGCCTCTCGCAGCAGTGATGGCCCAGCTTCAATGAGAATTTCACCAGAGGCTCCACGAAGAAACTCTTCAACAGAGGTTGCAATGGCCCGTGCTTGCGGATTAGTGGCGATTTGTCGTGGCAACTGCCCATGGGTAAGCACAACAAGCTCGCAAGGAGTTGTGGCATAGGGTTCATTTCGTGCGGTATTTCCGCCGACGAGAATAAGGTCAGCGTTACTTCGAAGGATGTGAAAACGTCTTCGATCTTCAGGGCTACTTAAACCTGAAGAGCGCCCGGCAAAGGTCGTGGAGCCATCTTTTGCGATGAGAAGATTGGCAATCACGCGCTTTTTCACAGCCCAACGGTACCCACAACGTTGTCAGTACCCACCCTTATTCTCTTTCTATGATCATTGACTGTAACTCCTGCAAGATGCGCGCCCTCGCCTGTGGCGATTGCGTTGTCTCATTTATCCTCGATACGCCACCTTCAGAACTTCAGGCGCCAGCGATCGGTGCAATCGCACTCCTTGCCGAGAAGGGGCTTGTTCCACCCCTTCGCTTTACCAGCTGATTCACCGTGATTCACGGCTAATTAACAGCCCAATTCACGCGTGAGTTTGGCCTGCGATTGCCGCCGCGGTTACCCTTTCCGAATGAAGTTACGCAACGGTGCTACTCCACGCCCCTCGGCTGGTCTCACCGCTGCGCTCGTTTTTACCCTCGCCCTTGTATGGGCCTGCTTGGCGCCACTTCCAGCAGACGCTGCCCCGACCTTGGCTCAAGTTCAAGCTCAAGTACGTAGCCTCCAGGAAGATGCAGCAGCTGCGGCCGAGCAAGCACAACAAGCTCAAGTGGAATTTAATAAATTGAATAAACAGTTGGCTTCGGTCCAACAACAAGCTGCCCAGCAGACAGATAATCTCACCTCACTCAAAAAGACCCTCGGAGCTATTGCTGCCGATCAATACAAGTCTGGTGGAATGAGTCAAAGTATGGAGTTGCTCTTCTCTTCAGACCCCACTTTGTATCTTTCTGCGGCTGGCTCACTTGAAACGATTACAAAGAAAAAGAGTTTGCAACTTCGCAAATACACACTTGCAAAGCAGCGCCTCACTGCAACATCGCTCACAGTTAATGACAAGATCTCTCTCGCTGCTGCAGCAAAAGCTCGCTATGTTAAACAACTTGCTTCTGCAAATGCCAAACTTGTTCAGGCGCAGGCGATCTTGGATAAACTTTCAAAAGCAGAACGAGAGCGCCTTGCCGCCCTTGTTAATGGACAAGAAGATGCCGACCAGAAGGCTTCTGCTGCACTCGCAGCAAAAGCAAATCTCGGTTCAGGACGTGGTGCAACAGCGCTTCGATTTTCGATCAAGCAAATCGGTGATCGATATGTCTTTGGAGCTGCAGGGCCTACGTGGTGGGATTGTTCAGGTTTAACAATGCGCGCCTTTGGTGCAGCTGGCGTCTCTCTTCCACACTCTGCGGCTGCTCAAATGGGCTATGGAAAGAAAGTAAGTTTTGCCAGCCTCAAGCCAGGAGACCTTGTCTTCTTTAACCACGGCGGCCGAAGTTATGTTTCGCATGTGGGTATCTATCTTGGAGGAGGACGCATGGTGCATGCACCAAGGCCAGGTGCGCGCGTTAAGGTCACTGAATTTGGAACATCTTTTGGAAGTTTGAGATTTGCCGGTGCACGCCGTATCTAACGCGCGAAAGATCCTTCTCGTTACCAATGATCTTGGTCCGCATGCTGGCGGAATTGAATCTTTCATCCTTGGCCTTATTGGCGAAATGGATGGAAGCCAGATCGTCATCTTCACATCCTCGCAAGCGGGCGATAAGGATTTTGATCAGGAACTTGCTGAAAAATATGGTGTTAAAGTAATTCGAGATCGAGCAAAAGTTCTCCTGCCAACACCCCGGGTTAATCGTGCGGTTGCTGCTGTTATGAAACGCTATCAATCTGAATTCATCTGGTTCGGTGCAGCGGCTCCTTTAGGGTGGATGTCAGGTTTTCTTCGGCGACATGGTGCCAAGCGCATCGTCACACTCACACATGGTCACGAAGTATGGTGGTCGAAAGTATGGCCATTTTCTCTTGTGATGAAAGCGATGGCAAAGCAGATGGATGCCATTGGGTATTTAGGAAATTTCACAAAGAGTGCGATGAGAAGAGCAGTTGGCGATGGCGTTGAAATGGTGCGAATTGCACCTGGTATCTCCATTGAACACTTTGTTCCGGGGGCAAAATCTAAAAACCTTCTTCGAGAGTATGGCCTTGAAGGAAAGTTGATAATTGTTTCTGTTGGCAGATTGGTTCATCGAAAAGGTCAAGACCGACTCATAGAAGCAATGCCTGAAATTATTTCTCGTGTTCCCAACGCACTGCTTTTGTTGGTAGGAGAGGGTCCTCGAAAAAGCCACCTTGATGCTCTTGTAAGAAAAAACTCACTTGAAAATTACGTCAAATTCTTGGGGCGTTTGAAGTACGACCAACTTCCCGCGCACATCCAACTTGGAGATGTATTTGCCATGCCATCTCGATCACGATTTTTCGGTCTTGAAGTTGAGGGTCTTGGCATTGTCTACTTAGAGGCAAGCGCTTGCGGTGTTCCTGTAGTTGCAGGTAGTTCCGGGGGAGCGCCCGATGCAGTTCTTGCTGGTGAGACAGGCCTTGTTGCTGATGGCACTTCTACACATGACATTGCAGATGCCATCGCGGGCTTACTTCACAATCCTCAATTGCGCGACTCAATGGGTCGTCGTGGCCGAGAGTGGGCTGTGCAGGAGTGGAGCTGGAAAATTTGGGGCGAGCGTTTTTCACAGATGCTTTTAGGGGAGTAATCCAAGTTTCTGCGCTGCGGTAATTGCTTCCACTCGATTTGTAACACCCAGTTTGCGGTAGCAACCTGCAAGGTGACTTTTTACCGTTGGTTGCGCAAGAAATAGCCTTTCACAGATTTCTTTCACCGAAGCACCTGATGAGAGGTGAATTAAGACATCCATTTCACGGGGTGTGAGCTCAAATTTTTCCTGGCGAATATGGCGTGACTTCTCAATTGTCTGAGAGAGTTGGGATCTTATTTCACGCAAGGAAGCTCGGGTCACCGGGTTTGTTGAGTTGAGTCCTATTGTTTCATCAATCCGAAAATTAACTTCTGATAGCTCTTGGGCAAATGTTTGATAGAGCTCTCGAGCAATCGTGTTTCGTTCTTGATACGAGCTCTTCTTCATGAGCCCCATCCATTCTGCTAATTTTTTAGCTGAAAAGTTCTTCAATCTCCTTGGCATATTGCTGGGCAACAACGTGACGCTTCACCGATAATTTCGCGGTGAGTTGACCATCGGCAATAGTGAAGTCGAAAGGAAGAATGGTGAATTTACGTATGGATTCAGCGCGGCTCACTGCTTTATTTGCGTCATCAATGGCCGTTTGAACGACCGCCAAGAGATCGGGGTCGTGACAGAGGTCTGCAACTGAGGTGCTCGCCTTCTTCGAGGCGCTCGCCCAGCCTTTTACAGCTTCTGGATCGAGTGTGACAAGTGCGGCGATAAATGGCTGGTTATCGCCAAGTACAACGCACTGACTTACGAGCGGATGTGCGCGAACGCGATCCTCCAAAACTGCTGGGGCAACATTCTTGCCTCCAGATGTAACAATCAATTCTTTCTTTCGACCAACAATGCTCAGGAAGCCCTCGCTATCGAGCGTTCCAAGATCACCACTTCGGAAAAATCCATCCTCGGTGAAAACTTCGCGATTTGCTTCATCGTTCTGCCAATATCCGCGCATCACGATAGGGCCCTTGATCAAAACTTCACCATCTTCTGCGATGGCAATTGTGGTTCCAGGTACAGGACGACCAACAGATCCAACTTTTTGGTGCAAGGTCAAATTCAGTGTTGCTCCTGCAGTTGTTTCCGTTAATCCGTAACCTTCAAGAATACGAACACCTGCACCTCGATAAAAATGTCCAAGGCGTTTTCCCAGCGGTGCTCCACCGGAGATTGCTGCATCAACTCTGCCACCTAGCGCATGGCGAATCTTGGAGTACACCAATCGATCGAAGAGGGTATGTTGTGCGCGAAGAAGTAGTGGAATCTTTCCGTTATCTGACGCTTCTGAATAAGAAATTGCAATAGACGCAGCCTTGCGAAAGATATTTCCCTTTCCAGCGGCATCAGCTTTTGCTTCTGCTCCGTTATACACTTTTTCAAAAATTCTTGGGACAGCAAGTACAAATGTTGGCTTAAATGATGCCAGGTCTTGTTGGAGTCGGGTGATATCACTGCAATGGGCAAGATGAAGTCCTGCATTTATTGCACCGATTTGAACCATACGACCAAAGACGTGCGCGACAGGAAGAAAAAGAAGTGTTGACCCACCTGGTTTTAGGAATAGATCGTTCGCACCTTGCACAACATTTCCGCATTCGGAGAGAAAGTTTCCGTGCGTAAGTTGTACGCCCTTTGGCTTTCCCGTTGTACCTGATGTGTAAATGAGAGTGGCAAGGGTTTCCGGCGTGAGAGCAGCCCGTCGATTCGCTACTTCTTCATCGGAGATGTGAGCACCACTGTGCGCAAGAGTTGCGAGTGCATTGTCGGTAATAACCCACATGTTTGTGCAATGGGAAGGAAGAACAGGTCGAGCAAGGTCTGCAAGCGCTGGAGTTTCAACAATGATTGCTACGGCTTGAGAGTCGGTAAGAATCCAATCAATTTGTTCAGCACTTGATGTTTCGTAAATGGGGACAACACATCCACCGGCATACCAAATAGCAAAATCCAGAACAGTCCACTCATATCGAGTCTTTGCCATGATGGCCACTCGATCGCCAATCTTCAGGCCCGATGCGATCAGACCTTTTGCAGTCGCTCTGATTTCATCATCAAATTCGCGAGCGGTAACAGCTTGCCAACCATCCCCCAAAGGTCGAGAGACCATCACGCGATCTGCTTCAAACCACGCACGCTCGGCGATGAGGTTTGTGAGATTGCCGGCGGTCGCTGCGGGCACTATTGCGGGAGTTGTGTACAAGTCCATGGGGGAACGGTATCGCCGAGCAGGGTTGTTTTCTAGTGTTTAGAGACGCTGTAACCTCATCCCATGAGCGAGATATCGAAAAATTCCATTGTTATTGAAGCGTCTATCGACGATGTTTCGGCGCTGCTCTTTGACCCTGCAAATTATCCCACCTGGTCTTCGGCGATTCCTTCAGCGAAGGTACTTGCAAGTGATAACCAATCACGAGCAACAAAGGTTGAGATGGATATCAAGGCAGGTCCCGTAAAAGACCACGTGACCCTGGACTACGATTGGAGCGATGCGCCTGGCGCTCTTCATTTTTCTCTCGATGAAGCCGATATGTTGACGCAGATGACTGGTTCATATGAAATTAAAGATAATGGTGACGACACTGTCACTGTGACATACGAGCTGACCGTTGGTCTTTCTATGCCAGTTCCAGCAATGATGCGCACTAAGGCTGAGCGCGAAACAATCGATAAAGCCCTCGCTGAGCTCAAGAGCAAGTTGGAAAATTAACGATCTATGCCTGCAAATAACTCTTCATTAAGTATTGGCGTAGATATCGGAGGAACAAAGGTTCTGGGCGGAGTTGTCGACGCTTCTGGAAAAATTCTTTCCACGCACAGAAAAGATACGCCCAAGCAAGGCGGCGAGGCGCTTACCCAAACAATCGCTGACGTCATTATTGAATTGAAAAAGGAATATACAACCGCCGAATCGGTTGGAATTTCTGCTGCCGGTTTTGTCTCCTCTGATCGAAAAACAATGCTTGCCACACCAAATATTTCGGGGTGGGATGGGATTAATCTGGAGAAGGAAATCTCTTCAAGAGTGAATCTTCCTGTTGTTATTGAAAATGATGCTAATGCGGCTGCATGGGGCGAAGCTCGTTATGGAGCCGGTCGTGGCGAAGCGCAAATGATGATGTTAACTGTAGGAACGGGAATTGGCGGGGGAATTGTTGTAAACGGTTCACTTCACCGTGGAGCATTTGGCATCGCAGCTGAATTTGGACATCTTCGCGTCGTGCCAGAGGGACATTTGTGTGGATGTGGAGCTCGTGGTTGCTTTGAACAATATGCATCCGGTAACGCCCTGATGCGCCACGCTCGTGAAGCGATTGCAGCGGCACCGGATGCCTCTCACAATCTGCTTGCACGCGGGAACGGAACGATTGAAGGACTCACAGGCTTGCATATCACCGAAGCTGCGCGTGAGGGAGATATGGTGGCACTTGCCGCCTTCAACACAACTGCCCAGTGGCTGGGTGCTGGTATCGCATCACTTGCAGTTTTGCTTGACCCGGCTTGTGTTGTCATAGGTGGCGGAGTTGTGGATGCAGGGGAGATTCTCCTCGCCCCAACGCGAGCGGCTGTAGATCGGTATATGCCATTCCAGGGAAAGCATCCCAATCCTCGAATTGTTGCAGCAGAACTCGGCAATGACGCCGGCGTTGTTGGCGCAGCCGATCTTGCGCGTATCTAAATAACTGCTCCATCATCGCCGTCATCGCGATTGTTTTTAGCGGTATGCCATATAAAGGAACCTACGCCGCCACAAAAAAGAATGACAGCTGGCCATCCACCCATATTGAGGGGATCGCCACCATTGAATCCCTCGAACAGAATGTAAAGCCCGCTTGCAACTATTGCGGCAAGTGAATATTTTGAATTCTGCGACAAATGTAAGCGTGATGGCCGAGGAGCTTTAAATGTGTCTATCTCATCAAATTTATCTAGCTCATCTAAATATGTAGACCCAGATGAAGTATCTAGACTCAAGCCTGAAACAATTGATTCAAATTCAGCATTTATCAAATCTCGTTCGTCATAATCTGCGCCACTCTCAATATCCCCACTTAAGACATCATGAATAAATCGAACACTTTCTTCAATGAGAACGTGAGCATCGTTATCCCAGGAAACATTGTGATATGAATCTTCAAAAATAACTTCACGAATATCGGCTGAATAGACATTATCGATAATAGTCTCGCTATTAATTGGATGTATTACATGGTCATTAACGGAGTAACTCACCATCAGAGGCGTATCGACCATATAGAGATTTTCCTCAACGATCTTCCACAATTTGCGAAGTGAATCAAGAGCACGCATTGGCATTCTGTCGTAACTCATGCGCCGTGGAACATTCTTCTTAACATCCATCTCGCCAGTTTTAGTTGTGGGAAGAAAGTGCTTGACGATGGGTAGGAAATTGAGAATCTTTCTATCATCAAAGATTGCCGCGTTACACAGCATGACGCCTTCGATTTCACTTCCTCGAATTTGCGCTAATCGAAGTGCAAGAGCTCCGCCAACACTAAATCCGGCTACAAAAACTCGTTCACACTCTTTACGCATTGCAATAAATGATTCTTCAACACAGACGTACCAATCACTCCATGAAGTTGCATTGAGATCCTCAACTCGAGTTCCATGCCCAGGGAGTAAGGGTGCGTGAACTGTGAGCCCTGCTTCATGAAAACCCTGAGCCCATGGCGCAACGCTTTCAGGAGTGCCAGTAAAGCCATGAATCAGCAGAACTCCGATTTTTCCTCCCTGAAGGCAGATATCTCCTGCAGAAAGGGGAGGAGGGAGGCTTGCCACGCTCAGATGGTGTCACACTCCGCACCCTTCAAGGTGCTCTCTGGCGCGATTAGCCGTAAATTAAGCCCGTGGTTTATACGACTTTGAAATCCTTCCTCAGCCCAGTCTTAATGTTGCTCTTCCGTCCCAAGGTGAGCGGCCTACGTCAGGTCCCGACGGTTGGGCCATGCATCATCGCCTCAAACCACCTCTCCTTCAGTGACTCGATATTTATGCCACTCGTTGTACCGCGTAAGGTCACATTCTTGGCGAAGAGTGAATACTTCACATCCCCTGGAATTAAAGGGTTGCTCAAAAAAGTTACTTTTATTGCTCTTGGGCAAGTACCCGTTGATCGCGCAGGCGGTCGTCGTAGTGAAGCGGCTTTATTGACAGGGCTTGAACTTCTTAAAGAAGGTGCCTGTATCGGCATCTACCCAGAAGGCACACGTTCACCTGATGGTCGACTGTACAAAGGTCGCACAGGAATTGCACGCATGGCGATTGAGTCAGGTGCACCTGTTGTTCCTGTTGCGATGTTCAATACTGCAGAGATACAACCAACAGGAAAAGTTGTTCCCAAGGTCCAGCGTGTAGAGATGGTCTTTGGAGAGCCAATGTATTTTGAGGGCGATTCAAGCAATGTTCAGGTTTTGCGAGAGGCAACCGATCGCATCATGACTGCAATCCAACAACTTTCTGGTCAAGAGACTGTGGACATGTATGCCTCGGAGGCAAAAAATCGGATAGCGCGCGGAGAGAGTTTTTAATTCCCTTTGACGATTGCTTGGCGCTCAGAAATGTATTTGCATTGATCACAGCTCTGTTTTGATTGAGGCATATCTCCATTGACCACATTAACAAAATCTACGAGACGCTTTTGAAGTGCAATGGGATCTCTATCAACAGGGTACCAATTTGTGTTGACTCGATATCCAAAACCTACGCTGAGGTTTCCGGATGCTCGGTCCAATGACCAGGAATAAATTCCAAGTACTGAGATCTTCTTCGCTTCACCCTTAGCAGGATTTTCGAGAGCGAATGCATATGCTTCAAGTTGAGGTGAATAGAAACTTGATTTATCTGATGTTCGTGCTTGCATTTTGCAATCGATGATTCCATATGTTCCATCTGGGAACTCAAGAAGCAAATCGTACTTACCACGTATCGCAAGATGTGAATCTTTTCCATCAACTTGGATAGGTGTTGATTGAACCCACCCACCGTGATCGACAACCTTTCCAGCTGGCATCCCCGGGTGCATGTCTGCGGTGCTCGCCCCAATAAAATATTTCTCCTGAAGATCAGCTAGTTCAGCAACAGTAGGCATAAACATTGGAGCCTTTACCTGGTGGTTGTAGTACAACCAGAGACATCGATGGCATCCATCCCACGAAAATGTGAGATCACTTGGACTGATATTGGAACGACGTTCACCCATTTAATGGCCCCCATAAATTTATTTATCGTGAGGTGAATTCTGCACCTTTCCACTGACAAAGTGGGAGAGGCAGGCAGATTTAGCGGAAAGAGTTGAGAATGGTGAAGACGCCCAGCCCAATCATGATGAATCCACCCGTTACTCGTAAGCGAATCAAGCGCTTCACGTCGTGAGCCAACCATTCCCGAAAGGTCCCAGCAAGAAGTCCCCAGCCACTGTCAGAGATGAAAGCTATGACAGCAAAAATTGTTCCAAGAAGAATCAGTTGAGCTGTGATGTGCCCTTTTTCCCGATCAGTAAATTGAGGAAGTATCGCGGCAAAGAAGACAACTGTCTTTGGGTTGAGAACTCCAACGATGAAGCCTTGCTTAATGGTCTGAGGGATAGAAGGTTTTGCTTCACTGACTGTACGCATATCCTCGGCATGCGCAGTGCTCTGTCGAATTGCTTGGTAACCAAGATAGGCAAGGTAACAGCCACCAAACCACTGGACTGCATGGTATGCAAATGAAGAGTGTTGAAGGAGAGGGCCTAATCCGAGAGCGACGGCGATAGAGATCAGATATACGCCGAGACCATTTCCGACGACGGTGGCAACTGCTATCAACCGCCCCCATGCGATTGCCCGGGCAATCGTAAAAAGGACACTTGGCCCGGGGACCAAAATAATGAGAGTTGTTGCAATGATGTATTCCCATAGATGGCTAGGAATGATCACTGTCATTCGGCAAGTATAAAGCTTGGAAGGGGTCGCTTAGCCAAAAAATTACTTGAATTTTCGAGAGGAACTCTTTCAAATCTGAAAAAAAGTGCGAGGATAGAGTGTGAATGAAATCGAAGTGACCCAGGACGGGGCCGTTCTCTCCATCCAGTTTAACCGCCCCGAGAAGAAAAATGCGATCAACAAGGGAATGTATGCATCGCTGAATGCAGCTCTTGTAAGAGCAACGCAAGAATTCGATATTCGCGTCGTTGTTCTTTCTGGAGCCGGAGATTGCTTTACCGCAGGAAATGACATCTTCGATTTTGCCAATGACATTCCAGCGGACGAGAGTGCGCCAGGCTTTCAATTTATTCATAACCTCCATAACTTTCCAAAGCCGCTGATTGCAGCAGTGCAAGGGCGGGCTGTTGGAATTGGAACAACCGCACTCCTGCATTGCGATGCGGTATTCGCCGCGCCTGATACAAAATTCAGCATGCCCTTTGTCACCTTGGGACTTGTTCCTGAAGCCGGCTCAAGTTATTTATTTCCAAAGCTGGTTGGCCATGTGCGAGCCGCGGAAATTCTTCTCACTGGGCGAACATTCACATCAGATGAGGCGCTGGAAATTGGATTGATTAATAGAATCGAAGGCGATCCCCTCGCCGAAGCGATGAAGGTTGCCCACGCAATCGCAAGCCAACCACCGACTGCCGTCATGAATACAAAAGCTCTTCTGAAAAGTGGGCACCATGCAGCAGTTGAAGCAGTAATGAACGCTGAAGGAGAACTCTTCCGCATTGCCCTGCAATCAGATGAAGCCCAGGCGGCATTTATGAACTTCCTCTCAGGAAAGGCCAAATAATGTCACTTGCCGGAAAGAGAATTTTCATTACAGGTGGTTCACGTGGAATTGGGCTTGAAATAGCAAAGCGAGCTGCGCGCGATGGCGCCATGATTGCGATTGCTGCAAAGACTGCAGATCCTCATCCCGCACTACCCGGAACAATTTTTACAGCGGCAAAAGAGATTGAAGAAGCCGGTGGTGTAGCCCTTCCAATTCAATGTGACATCCGTGATGAAGAGCAGATCCAGTCATCCATTGATAAGGCGGTGGCACAATTTGGCGGTCTGGATATTCTGATTAATAATGCGAGCGCAATTAATTTGACCCCCACTCTTCAAACGCCCGCAAAACGATTCGACCTTATGTTTGATATCAATGTTCGCGGAACATATTTAACTTCTCAAGCCGCTATCCCGCACCTCAAAGAGAGCTCAAATCCACATATCTTGACACTTTCACCGCCGATTAATTTGCAGGGAAAATGGTTTAAGCGTCATGTTGCATACACAATGTCCAAATATGGAATGAGCATGACGGTGATGGGTCTTGCTGAGGAATTCAAACGCGAGGGGATTGCCGTCAACGCACTTTGGCCCCGTACCGTGATCGATACAGCAGCCCTTCAAATGATTCCGGGCATGGATACTGATTTTTGTCGAAAGCCGGAGATTATGGGCGATGCCGCGTACGCAATCCTCAATCGTGATTCCAAATTGTGCACAGGAAACTTCTTCATTGACGATGAAGTTCTTGCAGAAGAAGGAATTACAGACCTGGATCAGTATTCGGTCGTTCCTGGTACCACTGAGTTTTTGCCTGATTTATATTTAGATTAAATCTCAAGTTCAGTGTGGCTGTGTTCAGTTTCTGTAATACCTGAGCTAAAACGCTCCTCGTAACGTCCAAATTTCCAGATCAAAACAGAACCAATCCAGGTTGCGATAAAGCTAGCGATAATCCAATAGCCCACTTGATTGAGCTTTATGCTCGCGATCCATGTGAATGGTTGATATTTTGCAATACTCGTTTTATCTGCCAGAACTCCAACGAGTTCAACAGTTCCAATGACAAGTGCTACGAAAATTGAAATTCCGGTTGTTGTGAGGTTGTAATAGATTTTGCGAAGTGGGGATGTAAAGGCCCATGCGTAAGCCTTTGTCATAAAGATTCCATCCAAAGAATCCATCATCGACATTCCCGCGGCAAAGATAAATGGCAGAGCGATAATTGCAAGGGGAGGCAGAGTTCCGCCTACCGTTCCAATGGCGGCGGTTGCTGAAAGTCCAAGAAGGCCAACTTCTGTTGCCGTATCAAATCCAAGTCCGAAGAGAACTCCGATGGGGTAGAGCTGCCAAGAATGATCAAAGCCCTTTTTGAAAAAGCCACGAAAAATTCGATTGAAAAGTCCACGTTCGTTAAGAAGCTGGTTGAGGTGTTCGTGCGAAAACTTTCCCGACTTTGCCTGGCGCCAGACTTTGATGATTCCCACGAGGATGATGAGATTGAGAATTCCAACAAGATAGAGAAAGAAAGCTGAAACGCTTGCGCCGATGATTCCGCCAGTTTGCGCAAAGTTATGTTGGAATTTCACTGCTTGCTTTGCAGCGAATGCAATGCCGATAGATAGCGCTAATACAATTGTGGAGTGACCGAGTGAAAAAAAGAGACCGACTCCCATTGGTTTCTTTCCTTTTGCCAGCATTAAACGGGTCGTGTCATCAATCGCAGAAATATGGTCGGCATCGAATGCATGTCGTAATCCAAATGAATATGCCAAGGCCCCTGCGCCTGCATAGATCAGCGTGTGATTTGCATCGGCAATGGCATGAAATTGAGGCATGGAGTTGTAATGAATAAAAAGGCCCCATCCGATGACATGGAGGGCGAGCACGGTCCCGATGACCCCGAAGAGGCCTGGAAGTTCATCGCGCTCAAAGCGCAGATGTTCACGGAGGCGAGGCTTGGGGGGAGTTGTCATAGCTAAAGGTTATTGCAAATGATTTGCATCTGCAAAACTATTGCGGACTATAGGCGGCCAGCCTCTTCAAGGGCGGAGAGAAAAGATTTCAATTCTAGGCTTTGGGGTTTTTCAAGTATCTGCGACGGCGCCCCCGACTCGATGATCTGCCCGCCCTTCAAAAAGAGAACCTCATCTGCCACCTTACGAGCAAAGCCCATTTCATGGGTTGCAATGAGCATCGTCATGCCTTCGCGCTTGAGTTCGGCAATAAGGGAGAGAACTTCTGCAATAAGAACTGGATCAAGAGCACTTGTCACTTCATCGAGAAGCAAAAGTTTTGGCTTACAAATGATGGCTCGAAGAATCGCAACGCGTTGTTGCTGACCTCCACTGAGAAGGTCGGGATATTGGTTTGCTTTCTCGGATAGGCCAAAGCGCGCAAGAAGTTCGGTCGCATCCTGTTCTGCTTCTGCTCGTGAAATTCCATGAACAAGGCGAGGCGCTAAGGTGATATTTTCCAGCACCGTCAGATGGGGAAAGAGGTTGAAAGCCTGAAAAACTGACCCAATCGAAGCGCGAACATCATCGGCATCTACTCCAATCTCAGATATATCTTTTCCGTCAAGAAATATCTGCCCATCATCAATCTCTTCCAATAAGTTGATACACCTCAGAAGGGTGCTCTTACCAGAACCGCTTGCACCAATGAGAACCTTTACCTGATGCTTCTCCAGAGATAAATTCAAATCGGAGATTACAAGGTCGCTTCCGTAAGACTTGCGAATATTCTTAAGATCTAGGGTGCTCATTTCTACCACCGTCCCTGTTGTTGGCGGGCACGGTCTTGTTTTCGTGTTAACCAATCGGTAAAACGCGTCAGCGGGATTGTGAGTGCTACAAATATTGCGCCGGCCACTAAGTATGGGGTGAAATTAAATGATTGCGCAGTTTCGATTCCCGCAGCTCGAATAGCATCGATTGCACCAAGAACAGAGATTAAGCCTGAATCTTTTTGAAGCGAAACAAGATCGTTGAGGAGAGGGGGAGTCACCTTACGAAGGGCTTGTGGCAGAACAACACGTCGCTGAGTCTGAGTTTGAGTCAGTCCGAGCGCACGTGCAGCCATTCTTTGTGCCGGATTTACGGCCTCGATTCCTGCGCGAATAACCTCTGCAACATATGCGGAATAGGTCAAAATGAGAGAAACCGTTCCAAGGATAACTGCAGAGTTTGGAATCCAACTTATTTGAAGACCGGGAATTCCAAATCCAACGAGCAATAAAACAAGTAGAAGCGGAAGCCCACGAAAGATATCGGTATAGAAAGTTGCAAAGAGTTTCACTGGATAGAGAACCGGGCTTTTCGAAGTTCGAGCAAGAGCAAGAAGCAAGCCGAAAATTAAGACAAATATTTCGGCAATAATCATGACTCGCAGATTGAGCCAAATTCCCGAAAGAACTGATGGGAATGAATGAACTGCGTAATGCCAACTAAAAAATGATTGACGAACTAGTTGGAATCCTTTTGCGCCAGTTATGACAAGCACAACCGCGATTCCAAAGAGCAAAGTGCTCAAAAGCGCGATGGTTGAAGAACGACGAGAGGCCTGACGACGTGCGGCTTCGCGTTGCAGACGCAACTGCGATGGCTGGTATGTCATCAGACCCCTTTTTTATCGAGTTCTTTTCGAGGATTAGTTGGAGCGGTTACTTCTTGAAAACTGGAGCTCCGCCAACATTTGCCAACCACTTATCAGCAATTGATTTGAGAGTTCCATTTGCTCGAAGAGCGTCAACTGCAGCGCTTACCTTTGAAGTAAGTGAAGATCCCTTGCTGAGAACAAGTCCGAACTGCTCGGACTTTGCTTGTGCTGGGAATTGTCCAACAAGGACCGCATTCTTTGCTGTAGCTGCGATATAAAAAGCAGTTGGAAGGTCTACAACGAGCCCCTTGATTTGCCCTGCAGTAAGAGCAGCAGTTGCTAAATCATTGGAGTCATAGACTGAAGCCTTCTTGGAAGGCTTGACTATTGTATTGATAGTTGAAAGTGAAGTTGTTCCAACTTGTGCGCCAAGTGCGACCTTTGAAAGATCTGAAATCTTTGTAGCCTTTTCGATTCCTGATCCCTTAACGGTGACAACTGCTTGGGCAACATCATAATAACCAGTTGAGAAATCTACGACCTTTGCACGCTCAGGTGTGATTGAGATTTGATTGATATCAAAATCAAAAGATTTCTTACCAGGCTGAATCACGCTATTAAATGAAGCTTTGACCCACTTGACCTTTGTAGCTGGATAGCCCAGTTGCTTTGCAACTGCGTAGGCAACTGCAGATTCATAACCCTTGCCATTTGATGGTGTGTTGCTATCAAACCAAGGACCATAAGCTGGGTCATCAGTTCCGATAGTGAGAACTCCTGGTGTGATGGTTGTGAGCGCTGCATGTGCAGGCGACAGGGTTGCAATTGAAATTGTTGCAGCCGCAAGAGCTGAGACGATTGATATTTTTTTCATTCTTTATCCTCCTGTGTAATCAAGGACGCATTTACAACATTGATGTCGAACGCGCTTGCCAGATTTTCTGGCCTGGTCTTCACCCGGAGCACCCCACCGCGTACTTGGAGTGTGAGCTCCAAGAGGAGGGTTGCCGATCGATAAGCCGGGGCTTGATATCGATACTCGTGACCTGGTGGAACTCTATCGAAAAATCAAATAGCGATGAAATCGCGTGAAAGGGTGGTGCGGTCCACAACCATCATGGTGTGGTTGGGAATCTCATCCCAGTCAGTTTGGTCCCACCCCGATGAGGCGACAATAACCCCATCGCTATCTGCCTTGTAGGAGAGCCGGTAATAATCAGCTGGCTCCTCTTTGGGAATACGACTGTTGTCATGTTCGCTCACTACGATGTAAAACTGAGGAGTGAGAACCATTGCGTTGAGGCTGGAGAAATTTCCTGTTTCTTTAATATTGCGAACCGTTTGCAAAAAGGCTTCAGCAATTGGCTTGCTTCGAAGTTGTGTGAGTACCGCAAAAAAATATCGCTCGCTATCAGTTGTCCCAGTGGTTTTTGCGAGCAAGTCTGCATCAACAAATTGATTCAAGGTATCTGCTGGCTTAATTGTGCCGTTGTGTATAAAAGAGATTCCATCTCTCATAAATGGATGGCTATTACTTTCTTGTACGTTAATTCCCGTAGAAGCAAAACGAAAGTGAAGAAGCGCCGCTTTTTCATTCTCTGCGATAACTTCATCAAATCGTGGACTTGTGCGTGCTGGAGCAATTTCTTTCACCAACTCAGAATCTGATGAAAATCCCCAACCATCCTTATGTCGATCCGCCAAGAGTGCGAATTGCGGAAAATGCGCACCGGCAATTTCATTAATGGAGGTATCAACTTTTGAGGCGAAGCCCATCAATCTGCACATGAAAGTATTCTTCCATTAAAGATAGTGAAATTGAACTTTTTTCAAAAAAAGTCTAAAACCACACCAGCTGTATGCGGGGAAGGTGCTTTTCGTAGAAGCCTCTGCTACCTTCACCTTAACGTTTTTGCAGTAATGAGCTTAAACGCCAAACTTATAAGGGAGATCGCATCGTATTTCAGCAAAGGCTGAAAGTTCTCGGTGTTAGACAAAATGTTTCACCAACTTGAAACTCAAGCATTTAGAAAATTAAGTCAAAATCCAACCCCACTTTCAGATTCGCGAATTGATGAACTTCTCGCAAATGAATGGGAACGTTTCAAAAGCTCAACTCTGGGTTCTGAGATGGAATTCGAAATCGCCAAGAACACACTGCCTTTGGGCGTTGTTTCAAGTTTCCAACATTGGGATCCATACCCAATCTCCATAAAGTCGGCAAAGGGCGCGTGGATGACCGATGTTGATGGGCGCGAACTCCTCGATCTCTCCATGGGATTTGGAGCAATGCTTGCAGGTCACCTCAACCCGGTTGTTGTAGAAGAGACAAAAGCGGCGCTAGAAGTTGGCATGCTCTTTGTTACTCCGTCCCCGATTTCTAGGGATGCAGCCGAACGAATTTGCAAGCGGTTCTCTATAGATTTAGTACGGTTTGCAAACTCTGGCACCGAAGCAACCATGTATGCCGTTCGTACCGCAAAGGCTTATTCTGGAAAAGATGCAATCGTCAAGGTAGAAGGCGGTTATCACGGTTCATACGATCCGCTTACTGTTTCTGCGAAACCATCTCTGGATAAAGCAGGCCCAGCAGATAACCCAAATGCAGTTATTCCAGATGGTGCGACTGTTGGAACAGTTTTTGTTGTTCCATACAATGATCTTGAAGCGCTCGAACGTACATTCAAAGCGCATGCATCAGAAATTGCTTGCTTTATTGTTGAACCAGTTCTTGAAAATCTTGCAATCGTTCTTCCAGATGAGGGATATCTCCAATCCGTTCGCGATCTCTGCGATACGTATGGAATTATTCTGATTTTCGATGAAGTCAAAACCGGATTAACAGCTGGCCCACATGGAGCGGCTCAACGAATTGGTGTAAAGCCAGATCTCATCGCGCTTGCTAAATCTATTGGTGGCGGTCTTCCACTTGCGGCATTTGGTGGAAAGCGAGAGATTATGCAGGTTGTAGTTGATAACCGCATGGCTCATTTCGGAACATTTAACGGAAATCCACTTGCCATGGCAGGGGTTCGAGCGATCGATAAAATTTGTACTCCGGAGGCACTCGCCAAGGCGGAAGCTCTCAATATGCAAGCCCTTCAACGCATATCTGAGATTATTGATGAGTATCAATTACCAGCACACACCGTTGGATTTGGTATCAAGGGTTGCATCACTTGGTCGGTTGATCCAGTGCGCAATTACCGTGATTACAAAGCAACTGACTTCAAAGTAGCTGAACTTTCATGGCTATGGTCACTTAATCGCGGAATCATCACGCCTCCGGGATTAGATGAGCAATGGTTGATTTCACTGGCTCATGGCCAGCGCGAAATTGATATTCTTGTTGAAGATTTCCGAGAGTTGGCTCAGGCTCTACGCGCTTAAGAGCTTATTCGAGGGAGATTAGGTCGAGGTACTCGTCATTCCACAAATCTTCATCTCCATCTGGCAAAAGTAAAACGCGTTCTGGTTTGAGGGCGCGAACTGCGCCTTCATCGTGAGATACGAGAATAACAGCGCCTTGATATTCAGTCAGGGCTCCGAGAATTTCATCACGGGATGCCGGATCCAAGTTATTTGTTGGCTCATCAAGCATCAGTACGTTGGCCTCGCCAACAACAAGAGTTGCTAAAGCAAGACGAGTTCGCTCTCCACCGCTCAATACTTTTACAAATTTATCAACATCATCGCCAACAAACAGGAATGAACCGAGCACTTGACGTGCTTGTTGCTCTTTAATATCAGCACCAGATGACATCATGTTCTGAAGCACTGTACGTTCGAAATCAAGCGACTCATGCTCCTGCGCGTAGTAACCAATTTTGAGACCATGTCCGGGATTTACTGCACCAGTATCTGACTCGCTGACGCCAGCCAGAATTTTGAGAAGCGTTGTCTTACCAGCGCCATTGAGGCCAAGAATCACAACGCGCGATCCACGATCGATAGCAAGATCGACATCGGTGAAAACTTCAAGGGATCCGTACGATTTGGATAAACCCTCTGCTGTAAGAGGAGTCTTGCCACATGGGGCAGGAGTAGGGAAGCGAAGTTTTGCAACTTTATCTTTGACGCGCACATCTTCAAGACCAGAAAGTAATTGATCTGCTCGACGGAGCATTCCTTGTGCAGCTTTTGCCTTCGAAGCCTTGGCGCGCATTTTTTCACCCTGCTTTGCAAGGATGGCAGCCTTTTTCTCTGCGTTTGCGCGTTCCTTTTTGCGACGGTGTTCATCTTGTTCGCGCTGGACGAGATATTTCTTCCAGCCCATGTTATAGACGTCGATAACATTTCGGTTTGCATCGATATAGAAGACTTTGTTGACGACTGTTTCAATCAGATTGACATCGTGAGAGATGATGACAAGCCCGCCGCTATATTTCATGAGGTATTCACGAAGCCAAATAATCGATTCTGCATCCAAGTGGTTTGTGGGTTCATCGAGAAGGAGCGTGTCTGCTCCACTAAAGAGAATACGGGCAAGTTCCACTCGTCGACGTTGGCCACCGCTCAAAGCTTCAAGGGACTCTTCAAAGAGTCGCTCTGGAATTCCAAGATTTGTAAGAATGGATTCAGCTTCAGATGAAGCTGCGTAACCACCGGCACTTTGAAATTCAGCATCGACAACGGAATAACGATCCATTGCTTTTTCGAGCTCATCGGGCGTCGCGGTCGCCATCGCATCTTCAGCTTTTCGCATACGGGCAACAATTTGATCAAGGCCGCGGGCTGAGAGAATTCTATTTATGACAGTATCTTCTTGATCGCCAGTTCGTGGATCTTGAGGAAGATATCCAATCGTTCCCGTGCGATTTACTTGTCCACCTGCAGGCATCGTCTCCCCGGCGAGGACTTTGCATAGAGTGGATTTACCAGCGCCGTTTCGTCCAACGAATCCAACTCGATCACCATGATTGATGCGAACCGTTACATCGCTAACGAGAAGTCTCGCCGCTGCGCGAAGTTCGAGGCTCTGGGTTGCAATCACTGCCCTAGGGTACCTTTGACTCGTGAGTGAGAATAACCATCACCGATTAGGTGCTCTCGGAATATTGGCTGCTGGAATCTGTTTTGGCACCACTGGGACCTCACAAACACTTTTGGCAAAGGGAATTTCACCATTAGCAGTCGCTAGCACCAGACTTTTTATCGGAGCTCTGACCCTTTTACTCATCTCTAGATTCACGACGAAATTACGATCAATAAGATTTCCGCGTAGGGATCTTTGGATTTCAGGTGTAGGGATTGCAATTTATCAACTCTCATTTTTTTCTTCAGTAAAACTCACAGGCGTCCCCATTGCAACACTCACAGCACTGGGAAGCGCGCCGATATTTACTGGCCTGGTCGCATATGCCCTTGTTCGCGAGAAACCAACACGAGTCTGGTTTTTCGCAACTATTCTTACGACAATTGGAATTGCCCTTTTAAACGCGCATCACAGCGAAAAGGGGTTTAACTTCTTTGGAGTATTTCTTGCGCTCGTCGCCGGACTTGGATTTGCCTTCTTTAATGTGGCAAGCAGGCGAGCACTGAATGCCGGAATTGAACCAACACGGCTTGCGGCTGGAGTTTTTACTCTCGCAGCTATTCTCGTCTTTCCATTTTGTTTTGTCGCTGGTACGCATTGGATGGTTACGGCGAAGGGAGCTGGTCTGATTCTTTGGCTGGGGATCTTTACAACAGGGCTGGGATACACCTTGTATGCCTACGGCCTCAAGCGAGTGCATTCAAGTACCGCATCAACTTTGGTTCTTGCAGAACCTGCAACGGCAACACTCTTAGCCGTAGTCGTCCTCGGAGATACTCTTTCAGCAAATAGTTGGCTTGGGATTGCGGTTGTGATTGCAGGATTGCTCTTTTTAGCTATCCGAGGTTAAAGAATCCTTTGATGGATTGAACCATCATCTCGACTGCTATAGCTGCAACAAGAAGACCGGCCACACGAGCAACAAGAGTAACGCCTGAATCTTTAATAATTCCAAGAATCTTTGTCGAAAACATCAGCGTCAGCCCGATCACAATGTGCACGGCGATGATTGCTGCGGCCAAGGAAAGTTTGGCTTGGGATGAATGTGCATATTGAACATAAAGCATCGTAGTTACGATTGCTCCAGGTCCAGCCAAAATAGGTGTACCAAGTGGAACCATCGCCACATTCACATTCTTTGTGGCTGACTCTTCCGAACCTTTTCCCGTAAGAAGTTCCATCGAAATGAGGAAGAGTAGAAGTCCGCCCGCACCTTGAAGAGCGTTTAATGAGATGTGCAAGTAATTCAGAATTACCTGACCAAAGAGTGCAAATACAACGATGATGACAAGTGATGAAGCAGCTCCTTGCCAGGCTAAATGAACGCGTTCTTTATGTTTCTTTCCAGAAACGAGGGAGAGAAAGATAGGGATCGCACCTGGTGGATCAAGGATGACAAAGAGGGTGACAAATGCTTGAATCCCGAAGGTAAACGCTGAGACTGTGACGAGGCTATTCATAAATTCCTATTTGCCCTTGTAGTGATGCGCCATGGCCGTGAGTGCGCGATCGAGCATCTGGAGGCCGAGTTTGGCATCCTCTACAGAAATATTGCATGGGGGATTGAGGTGAATGCGATTGAAGTTGTTAAATGGCATCAACCCATTCTTTTTGCATTCAGCCACAATTTCATTCATGGCAGGGCTAGATGCGCCATATGGCGCTAGAGGCTCACGAGTCGCGCGGTCAGAGACAAGATCTAAACTCCAAAAAACTCCTTGACCTCTAACATCACCAATCATGGGATGTTTCTGTGAAAGTTGGGCAAGTGCAGGTGCAATAACTGTCTCACCAATCATTGCCGCATTTTCAACCATCTTCTCTTCCTTCATGGCATCAATGGTTGCATTTGCAGTTGCACAAGCTAGAGGATGCCCCGAATAAGTAAGACCACCTGGGAATACCCGATCATTAAAAGTCTCAACAATTTTCTTCGTTACAACAACGCCTCCGAGTGGGACGTAACCAGATGTAACACCCTTGGCAAAGACAATGAGATCTGGTTGAACGTTTGTATGTTGGTAGGCGAACCATTTTCCTGTGCGGCCAAAACCTGCCATAACTTCATCGGCAATCCATAGAATCCCATATTTATCACAGAGCGCGCGGACGCCTTCGAGATATCCCTTTGGTGGAACGAGAACACCTGCAGTTCCAGGAACAGACTCAATCAAGATTGCTGCAATTGTCTGTGGGCCTTCAAAGATGATTGTCTGCTCAAGGTGTGAAAGTGCTCGCTCGCACTCCTGCTCTTCCGTTGTTGCCCAGAACGATGAGCGATAAAGATATGGACCCCAGAAGTGGACGTGTCCTAAAGAAAATTCATTGGGGAAACGGCGCGGATCGCCAGTTGCGTTAATCGCAGATCCAGTGTTGCCATGGTACGAGCGGTATGTTGAAAAGATTTTGGATTTTCCTGTGTGGAGCCGTGCCATACGAACGGCATTTTCAATTCCATCTGCTCCAGCATTTGTAAAGAAAACCTTCTCGAAATCTCCACCTGCTAATTCAACAATTCTCTTCGCCGCGCCATTTCTCGCTTCGTTTGCATGTTGAGGAGCGACAGTTGTGAGCTTATCGGCCTGATCCTTTATGGCTTGAATAACTTTTGGGTGCTGGTGGCCAATATTTGTGAAGACCAACTGGCACGAAAAGTCGAGATATTTTTTGCCGTCAAAATCCCAAAAATAGGAGCCAGAGCCGCCTTCGACGGGCAGCGGAGAAATTTGAGCCTGGGCAGACCATGAATGAAAGACATACTTTCGATCGTCTGCAAATACCTGAGTGCCTTTTTCCGATGACATCCTAAAATCCCTTCGTTTCTTCGGCGAATCTAACATAGCCACGCTCAAGAAAGATAGAAGTGAGGCGCTCAATCAAGTACCGTGGCGCCATGAGTCACAATATCGAGATTAAAGAAATCAATCATTGGATTAATGGTTCGTTCTATGCGGAAGAATCTGATCGTTCAGGTGAAGTTTTTAACCCAGCCACCGGTGAAGTTACAGCACGCGTTGATTTCGCATCTGCGCAAACAGTTGATCAGGCAGTGAAGGTCGCTACCGAAGCTTTCACAGCCTGGCGACACGCATCACTGACGAAACGCACTCAAGTCCTCTTTGCTTTTAGAGAGTTGATGAATGCAAATAAAGCAAAGATTGCCGAGCTCATCACGGCCGAACATGGAAAAGTT
>CAINRG010000023.1 GCA_903852585.1 uncultured Actinomycetes bacterium | reverse complement strand
GCCCCCATAGCTCAGTCGGTAGAGTGTTTCCATGGTAAGGAAAAGGTCATCGGTTCGATTCCGATTGGGGGCTCGGCGGGGTAGCTCAGCTTGGTAGAGCAAGCGGCTCATAATCGCTGTGTCGTGGGTTCAAATCCCGCCTCCGCTACTAGTACGACCGGAAGATCTGAGCGTGAAATACGCTCAGGTTTTCTACAATTTTTAATAAATAAGAGGGTGAAGTAATCTTCAACTCTTGATTTGGTTCGGGCAAGTGCTCGGATGAGTAATTAGAAGGAGTCAACACATGGCAAGCAAGTCCGCGGACGTCCGCCCAAAGATCACTATGGCCTGCGTTGATTGCAAAGAGCGTAACTACATCACCAAGAAGAATCGTCGTAACGATCCAGATCGCCTTGAGTTGAAGAAGTTCTGCCCACGTTGCAAGTCTTCAACACTTCATCGCGAGACTCGCTAAACCCGATGTTAAATCCCGACGTCGTCGGGCGCACTTATAAAGGTGCCAATTCTTTTACTGTTACACAAGAATCCATTACCCAATTTGCGCTCGCTATTGGCGAGCCCAATATCTCTGTAGCTCCCCCAACTTTTTCAATTTCAATCTCCCTCGCAGAATCCCAATCCCTCCTTCAAGAGTCTGGACTCGATTGGACTCGAGTGGTTCATGGAGATCAACGTTTTGAGATTCATCGCCCACTCGTCGCAGGGGATTCGATTCTTTGTTCGTCAACAATTGAAACTGCCCGAGTCGTTGCCGGAAATGAAATTGTGACAGTCCGATCCGATCTTTTTGCTGGGGAAGAACTTGTCATCTCTTCTTGGTCCACATTGGTGGTACGGGCATGACATTTGAAGTCGGTCAAGAGTTAGCACCACATACATTTCTCATTAATCGCGCAAAGCTAATTGCGTACGCGAATGCAAGTGGAGATCAAAATCCGATTCACCAAGATGAGGCTTTTGCAAAATCTGTCGGCCTAGAGAATGTCATTGCCCACGGAATGTTTACCATGGCGCTTGCTGGCCGTTATGTCAGTGAGCTTGCAGGGGGAAGTGAAAAAGTTCGTGATTTTTCTGCGCGATTCACAAAGCCAGTAGTTGTACCGGCAGATTTAGATGTTGAATTAATTCTGAGCGCAAAAGTTTCTGCTGTCGATGATGGCCTTGTAAAGATTGATCTAACAGCCATCTGCGCAGAAACAAAGGTATTGGGAATGGCAAAAGCGACTTTCCTGGCATGAGTAATCGTTTCATCACAGTTCAAAGAATTGGTGATATTCGTAGGATCTCCAAATTTACATACCCAGTCACATGCGGCTTAATCGTTGATGGATTCGCGCAGGATGCTGTTCTTTCAATTCAATCCATTAAGAAATTTGCTCCAAAAGATACGGCTATTGCAATCCTCGCTACTGGAGATTTTGATATCGAACCACTTGCGAACGAGATTGATGATCGAACAATTCTTATCCACATTATCGGCGGAGCGGGTTGGGGAGAAGCAGCAAATACTCTCCTTAAGTTTTCCCCATCACCAGTTATGGTGATCATGGACCCATCCACAATTTTTACAGGCGATGCAATAACTCCAACCATTGCTCAATTTGAAAAAGAAAACTGGAGCGTCATTGGTTGGCACGGCGGCTTGATCAACATAGAAGATGAATGGCGAAGCGTCACCGATGTTGGTCCCGGTGAAGTAGATGTGATCTTTAGTTACTACATGGCAATGAAAGTTGAGGATGCACTTGGTGCAACGGGCTTCAATATTCGTGCCGCTTACTACCGGAATGCGGATATTGAATTTTCACTTCGCGTTCGTCAAGGGTATGGACGCCTTCTGCAAATGGAACTACCGCTTGAGCAAGCGCGCCATCATGGGTATTACGACACCGAACCTGAATACCGTGACGCTCAATCGAAGAAGACATACGACAGAATTTTGGACCGCTTTCGCGGGAAGAATGAGATCTTGGTTCCACGGCGTTAGCCTTTACCTATGACCGAGCTTTCGAAATACACAACACTTCACGTCGGGGGTCCGGCGAATAGAATTGTGCATGCTCGCACAGAAGCTGAGCTCATCTCTGCAATCGCAGATGCTGATGCGGCAGGGGAGCAAGTTCTTGTACTTGGTGGCGGATCAAATATTCTTGTTGCAGATTCTGGGTTTAGCGGTGTTGTAATCCGCGTAGAAACAACTGGTAATTCTTATGAGATTGATGCGTGTAGCGGGGGAATGCTCCAAGTCAGTGCCGGCGATAATTGGGATGAATTCGTTCTCTTTACTCTTGAAAAAGGATTAGCAAATCTTGAAAGCCTCAGCGGAATTCCTGGGACATGCGGTGGGGCGCCTATCCAAAACATTGGCGCTTATGGACATGAAGTTTCTGAAGTGATTGCGCGTGTTCGCGCCTACGACAGGGTGGAAAAAAAGGTCACCACATTTGCAGCTGCTGATTGTGATTTTTCATATCGTTCATCACGTTTTAAAAAAGAAGCAGGGCGTTTTGTCATTCTTGATGTAACTTTCCAGTTGCGCAGAGGGGTCGAATCCCTTCCCATCATGTATGAGGAACTTGCTCGTGAATTAGGTGTGAATGTTGGAGACCGCGTGGACACTCGCAAGGTTCGCGAAGCGGTGCTGTCACTTCGTAAGAGAAAGGGAATGCTTGAGGGAGATGTCGCCTCGGCAGGTTCCTTCTTTACAAATCCGATTGTTTCAGCCGAGATTGCTAGCAAACTTCCAGAGGGTGCACCACGTTGGCCACTCCCAGACGGACGTGTAAAGACTTCGGCAGCCTGGCTTATGGAGCACGCTGGAATTAAAAAAGGTGAAACATCTGGCGGTGCTGCAATTTCTGCAAAGCATGTTCTCGCGCTTTCAAATGCAGGAAGTGCCACAGCCGATGACATTATTGATCTTGCACGTCATGCGCGTGCAAAAGTCGAAGAAGTCTTCGGGATTACCTTAGAAGCAGAAGTGCAGTTTGTAGGAGTAAAGCTTTAAATTACTTTGCTTCTCCAAGCAACTTCTGGACTCGCGTAATTCCTTCGACGATATCTTCATCGCTCAACGCATATGAGAAGCGCAAATATCCAGATGGGCCAAATGCTTCACCTGGAACAGCGGCAACCTCAACCTCTTCAAGAATAAGAGTTGCAAGTTCTGCCGATGTTTGTGGACGCCTCCCACGAATTTCTTTACCCAGTACGCCTTTAACGGATGGGTAGGCATAGAAAGCACCAGTTGGGGTGGGGCAGATGACCCCAGGAATCTCGTTGAGCATCTTCACAATAAGTTTGCGACGACGATCAAATGCAAGACCCATTTCCTTAACAGCATCAAGAGAACCACTCAAAGCTGCAATTGCTGCGCGTTGTGAAACATTTGAAACGTTAGAAGAAAGATGAGACTGAAGGTTTGTTGCTGCCTTGATGACATCCTTTGGTCCGATCATCCAACCAACGCGCCATCCTGTCATTGCATAAGTTTTTGCAACTCCATTGAGAATTATTGTTTGGTCACGCATTGCAGGAACTACGACAGGAAGGCTCGGGGCCTTCGCACCGTCGTATAGAAGATGCTCGTAAATTTCGTCAGTAACAATCCAAATGCCGTGCTCGAGTGCCCACTCACCAATTTCTTTTACATCCGCTTCTGAGTAGACGGCGCCAGTTGGGTTTGATGGCGAACAGAAGAGAAGAGCTTTTGTTTTTGGTGTACGTGCAGCTTCGAGTTGTGCAACTGTCACCAAATAGTTTTGAGATTCATCTGCAAATACTTCAACAGCTTTTCCGCCAGCGAGCTTGATGCACTCGGGATATGTTGTCCAATATGGAGCAGGAAGTATTACTTCATCACCTGGATCGATAATCGATGCGAATGTTTGGTAGACAGCTTGCTTTCCACCATTTGTAACAAGAACCTGATCGGCAGTAATTTCGTAATTGGAATCGCGCAGCGTCTTTGCAACAATCGCATCGCGAAGTTCTGGAAGGCCTGGTGTTGGTGTGTAACGATGGTTCGCAGGTTTTGATGCTGCATCCATTGCTGCCTTCACAATATATTCAGGAGTGGGGAAATCTGGTTCACCTGCGCCGAAACCAATAACCGGACGACCGGCTGCCTTAAGGGCCTTCGCTTTGGCATCCACGGCGAGCGTGGCTGATTCGGCGATTGCGGCAATTCGGGCAGATACGCGTGGTTTGGCTGGTGTGCTCATGCTCGGATTTTACCTATATTCGCTCGCCCCCTAGACTTCCCGGTCTGGCGCTTGCACCTAATCCTCGGATTTGATGAAAGGTCATGCTTTTGCATGCCTGAACTCTTAGCCGCGAATTTTGTAAACGCTCGAAGGGCAGTAGCTCAACTGGCCAGAGTTCCGGTCTCCAAAACCGGCGGTTGGGGGTTCAAGTCCCTCCTGCCCTGCAAGTAGTTGTATCCGATTGATAAGCAAGAAACGATAGAAAGAAGAAAGGTACTAACGTGGTTGATCAAGTTCATGATGAACACGAGAACCAAGAGTCACTAGGACTCTTTGGTCGCATTGGCCTTTTCTATCGCCAAGTTGTGTACGAGTTAAAGAAGGTTGTATGGCCAACACGCAACCAACTCTCAACATACACAGCAGTGGTTATGGTCTTCGTTCTTTTCATCATCGCCGTTGTCTCCCTTCTTGACCTTGTTCTTACAAAGGTCGTCTTCTTGGTGTTTGGATAATGTCTACGCCCATGACTAATAACAATGAGGCACTGGTTCCTGGTGCAGATATGACAGGAGAAGAAAACTTGTCTTCAACTCACGTTGATCCTTTTGAAGCTGCCCTTGTCCAGACCGCGGATGAAAATGCTGAGGCAGTGGTTCCAGCTGAAGATGTGATTGAAGAAACGCAATCGGTTGAAAGCCAAATTGCGCTCGAAGATGCGACTGTTGAAACAGTTGACTCTGAAGAAGAAGAGGTTGATGAGGAGCGTGCGGAATTCCGTCGCGCACTTCGCACCGCTGCTGGTGACTGGTATGTCGTTCACTCATACGCTGGTTATGAG
>CAINRG010000022.1 GCA_903852585.1 uncultured Actinomycetes bacterium | reverse complement strand
GTAGAGATGGCGCCAGTAAGACGTGGACATGTTGCGTAGTAAAAGGTCGGGAACGGTGTTCCGTCCGAAAGACGTGGAGGTGTTTCTACAACTGCAGGCTTTCCGCACGGACAGCGATATGCAATTGCGTGGACGTCGCGCGGTGTGCGACCTAATTGATCCTTAATTGCATCGAGGTCTTCTTTTGTTGACTTCTCACTCATGGTTGTTCACCTTGATTTGTGCTCGTGATTGAAGCAACAACTTTAAAATACCAAGGAACACCGGCAGGAATATTTCCAGCAATCGGCGCAGCCGGAGCACCAGGATCTTTTGTTATGGAATCAGGCGCGCCCATCACGATGTATTGGCGCTCACCTGGATAGACATAATGAAGGCGAGAACGTGCTTGTGATGCGACAAAGGCAGGATCATTCCACTGAGCAAGTTCAGCGGCGGCTTTTTTAAGAGTCGCACCGCTGTCATGGAGTTGGGCACTTAATGCATTTATCTGCGCGCGTTGTGTGAAGTAACGCTGTAATGGTGGCGCAAGTGTCACGCCAAGGAGAAGGAAAACCGTCGCAACTGCGAGCGTTCTCCCTCCCTTAGTCATGAAGTGAGATTATCCGTTGAAGCGAGGGAATGCTGTGCGACCTGCGTAAAACGCCGAATCAGCAAGCTCTTCCTCAATGCGGAGAAGTTGGTTGTACTTTGCTACGCGCTCTGAACGTGCGGGTGCGCCAGTCTTAATCTGACCACACTCGAGTGCAACAGCAAGATCTGCAATTGTGGTGTCTTCTGTTTCACCTGAACGGTGAGACATCATGGAGCGGTAACCAGCGCGATGTGCCATTGAAACAGCATCAATTGTTTCAGTGAGGGTTCCAATTTGGTTTACTTTTACAAGAAGTGCATTTGCAGTGTGGGATTCAATTCCACGAGCAAGGCGCTTTGGATTTGTAACGAAAAGATCATCTCCGACAATCTGAATTTTATTTCCAAGTTCAGCAGTCATCTTTGCCCAACCTTCCCAGTCATCTTCACTGAGAGGATCTTCAATCGAAACGATTGGGTATGACTTCACAAGATCTGCGTAGTAGGCAATCATTTCATCAGAGGATGATTCGTGGCCTTCAAACTTGTACTTACCTTTATCGTGAAATTCTGTAGCAGCAACATCCATCGCAAGTGCGATTTCCTTACCGGGCTTGAAGCCAGCAGCGGTGATTGCTTCAAGAATCAAATCGAGAGCTGCGCGATTGCTTTCAAGATTAGGGGCGAAGCCACCTTCATCTCCAATTGAAGTCGCAAGTCCACGCTTCTTCAATACCGCTTTGAGGCTGTGATAAATCTCAGCACCCCAGCGAAGTGATTCCTTAAATGATTCTGCACCAATTGGTGCAACCATGAATTCTTGAACATCGACGTTTGTATCAGCATGTGCACCGCCATTGAGAATGTTCATCATTGGAACTGGAAGTGTGTGCGCTGTTGGCCCACCGATGTAGCGGAAGAATGAAAGATCAGCGCTCTCGGCTGCTGCGCGAGCAACTGCAAGTGAAACTCCAAGAATTGCATTTGCGCCAAGCTTGCTCTTGTTTTCTGTCCCATCAAGATCAATCATCTCTTGATCAACAAGGCGTTGATCTTGTGCATCAAAACCAACAACAGTTGGGGCAATCTTGTCGTTTACAAATTCAACGGCCTTTTCAACACCTTTACCGAGGTAGCGCTTGCCACCATCGCGAAGCTCTGCTGCTTCAAATGCACCAGTTGATGCACCACTTGGGACAGCAGCGCGTGCGCTATTTCCATCCTCAAGAACAACTTCTACTTCTACAGTTGGGTTTCCGCGTGAATCGAGAATTTCGCGGGCATGAACAGCATCAATTAAAGCCATGATTGACTCCTTCTATATTTTCGCAACAACACCGACGCTGGTCTGAAGCTTTATTGGTCGTTTTCCAAATCTGGGGCAATCTTATCGTGTTACAGCGCCATCCTCATGAGCCTGGATCTTTGCCAAGTACTCCTTGGTAGCGGCTCGAAGCGCAGCTTCGGGGTCGATTCCGGTTTTCTGCATATCATCGATGATTCCTAAAAGAATTCTGCCTGCTTCAATTTCAGAGAGATTGCCACCAATTTCAATGGGTGTCTGCGTTGGAATTTTGTAGCCATATTTTTCAGCGCGGTAGAGAAGCTTTGCAGCAAGGGGAAGAGCGGGCTGACCCAAGGGAACGCCATCGATAGCCGATGTTCGCCCCTTCTCTTCTTTTTTGATTGCTTCCCAATTTTCAAGAACTTCTTCACTTCCACTGACCTTTGCATCACCAAATACATGTGGATGTCGTCGAATTAACTTATCAGCCACGCCTTCAGCAACATCTTCAATGCTAAATGGTTCTTCATTCGACTCTTCTGCCATGCGTGCATGAAAGAAAACTTGTAAGAGAACATCCCCAAGTTCTTCTCGCATTTCAACACGATTGCCTTTTTCTACCGCATCGATAAATTCATAGGACTCCTCGAGAAGATACTTAAGAAGTGATTCGTGCGTTTGTTCTGCATCCCATGGACACCCGCCCGGTGACCGAAGGCGATCCATTGTTGCGCGTAGGCGCTCCAGCTGGGATTGCGTCACAAGATTTACTTTGTAACCGCGCCTGAAGCGAGAGGAGCCGCAATGATGGTTGCCTGATCGGCGCTCCAACTTCCATAACGAGGATTAATTGAAACCTTGAGTCGTGATGCTTCATCAGAAACCAATTTTTGGACTGCGGAAGTCACATCAGTCTTCGCAATTCCACCAGCGATGAGTGCGTTACTAATCTTTGTTGAAATCAAATATGTCCGGAAATATTCACGTAAGTTCTCTGGAGCTATCCCAGCGTTTACCTCGGCGGACGGAAGATTTGCTTCGCCACCAACTTGAGCTGTCACAGCCTTCACTTGATCCGTAATCTCCTGTTCAGAAATTACTAGCTTATTTCGCTTTCCAAGCTGGTAAAGAAGTTCTGACACAACAAAGAATGTAACCTGGCTACGGTTGAGTGCTTCGCCTGTCTCTAAGTTCATTCCCGTTGTTGAAACTTTTGCACGCTCAGCCAAAATGGAGTCGACAGTCTTTTGAACTTTATCGACTGAAATTGAAGTTTTTCCAATTGTTGCCGCTGAATTGATTGGGGTACATGCGGTGAGTAGGAGCAAAAGGCTAGCGGCTAATGTGCCAGCAACTTTTTTACGATTCGCACCAAGCAATTTCACGACGAACTCCATTTCACTTATTAAATATAGTCTTCAGCACATCGAGTGCCCAGGACAGGGTTGAAGTATCTCCTACATCCCCGCTTCCAGGCGAGTTCGGCAAGAGAGTTAAGGAAGTGCCCTTCGCCACCATGACGCTCTTTGTTGCCTTTTTTATGAGGGTTCCTGGGAAGACTCGCAGAGTGCGAACTTCTGCAGATTCTGCCAACTCCACAGGGGCAAGCTTGAGGTACTTTCCTTGCAGGACCACTTCGGTGAGCCCTAGTTTCTTTGCAAAAGTTCTAATTCGCGCCACGGCCAAAAGATTTTGCGCCGGTTCAGGTAGTTCGCCAAAGCGATCTTGTAGCTCTTCAACGATTGCATCCAGGTCTGTATCAAGGTGGGCATCGGCCATTCTGCGATAAAGATCCAAACGCAATCTCTCTGAAGGAACATAGTCAACAGGAAGATGCGCAGTAACGGGAAGTTCAACTTTGCAATCTCTCAACTGTTCGTCTGTATCCACAATTCCAGTTTTGAAATCTTGAACGGCCTCACCCACCATGCGCATATATAAATCAAATCCCACTTCGGCGATATGGCCTGATTGCTCACCACCAAGAAGATTTCCAGCACCACGTATTTCCAAATCCTTCAGCGCCACTTGCATGCCTGAACCAAGATCTGTATTTGTGGCAATTGTCTTGAGCCGATCGTGAGCAATCTCCGTGAGAGGTTTATCTGCAGAATATAAGAAGTAGGCATATGCCCTTTCACGGCCGCGCCCCACTCGTCCACGCAATTGATGAAGTTGAGAAAGTCCAAACGCATCAGCGCGATCCACAATTAAAGTGTTTGCATTTGGAATATCAATTCCGCTTTCAATAATCGTGGTGCAAACAAGCAGATCGTATTCACGCTCCCAGAAGCCCAAAATGACATCTTCTAATTCACGTTCACTCATCTGCCCGTGTGCGACACCGATACGAGCCTCAGGAACTAAAGTGTGCAAACGCTCTGCCATGGCGTCGATGGAATCAACTCGATTATGGACAAAAAAGATTTGGCCATCGCGCAGTAGTTCCCGGTGGATCGCTGCCGTGATCTGCTTATCGTCATAAAAACCAACATATGTGAGTACCGGGTGACGCTCCTCAGGCGGAGTCGTAATGTTGGACATTTCGCGAATTCCCGTGATTGCCATCTCTAGAGTGCGTGGAATCGGCGTTGCTGACATAGATAAAACATCGACATTTGTACGGGTTTTCTTCAGTTCTTCTTTATGTTCAACACCAAATCTCTGTTCCTCATCAACAATAACAAGCCCGAGATCTTTGAATTGAATATCTTTGGAGAGCAATCTATGGGTTCCGATAGCAATATCTATCGAGCCATCTGAGAGCCCAGCAATGATTTCCTTACTTTCTTTTGCTGTATTAAAGCGAGAGAGACCGGCTACCCGCACAGGAAAACCAACATAGCGGTTCATAAATGTCGTCAGATGTTGCTGCACTAAAAGAGTTGTTGGGACAAGAACTGCAACCTGCTTGCCATCCTGGACCGCTTTGAAAGCTGCGCGGATTGCAATTTCAGTTTTTCCATATCCCACATCACCACAAACAACGCGATCCATAGGATGCCGCGCTTCCATATCTCTCTTTACTTCATCAATTGTCGAAAGCTGATCAATAGTTTCTACGTAGGGAAATGCCTCTTCAAGCTCTCGTTGCCATGGGGTATCAGGCGAAAATGCAAATCCAGGTGCTGCCATTCGAGCCGCATAGAGTTGGATAAGTTCCGCTGCAATTTGTTTTACAGCCTTTCGTGCTTTTCTCTTTGCGTTTTGCCAATCCGCTCCACCAATGCGATGGACTGATGGTGCTTCTCCCCCAACATAGCGAGTGACCTGCTCCAACGTATCGGTAGGAACAAAGAGGCGATCTGCTGGTTGTCCACGTTTTGAGGCGGCATATTCAATAACCATGTATTCCCGGGATATACCACCAGCCTTGCGCTGGACTAATTCTATATATCGTCCTACGCCATGTTGTTCATGAACAACAAAATCCCCTGATTTAAGTTCAAGAGGATCAATGGACTTCTTTCTGCGGGAGGGCATCCGCGCTTGATCTTTATTGGATGATCGCTGCCCCGAAATATCTTTTTCGGTTATCAAAATAGTTTTTGTCGAATGCACGATATATCCATGCTCGATAGGTGTGAGAGTTAAATATGCCACTCCTCGAGTGAGTGCACTATCGATCCCATTGACAATGCGGGTTGGGATATCGGCATCAATAAAAATTTGATTAAAACGCTCGATGATTCCAGGTCCTGAAGCGGTAAATATAAGAAGAAAACCATCCTTTACCCATTCTTTTATCTCCGAGACTGCTACATCAATCTTTCCTGAGTAAATGGGAATAGCCTCGAACTCGTTTGGACCATCTTCACCATTGAGGTCACTCGAATATGGATTAAGGGAACTCCACTGCATTCCGCGAGAAATGGCAGATTCCTCAAGTTCTTTCATCGAGTAATACCCGCCAAGTTCAAGCTGGGAAGAAATATCAATGGGAGCAGCGCCACCAAGAGCAGCGTTAGACCACGATGCATCGAGAAACTCTTTATTTGTTTCAATCAAATCCATAGCCCGAGATGCTATGCGTGGTGCATCAATAATAAGAACTTCATAATTTTTTGGGAGAAATTCTAAAAGATTTTTTAAATCATCAGTGAGTGCTGCTGTCAGTGACTCCATTCCATCGACAACAATTCCTTCTGCAAGTTTGCTACATATCTCTGAAAGTTGAGGAAATTCAGCTGCAAGATAGGCTGCTCTCTTTTTTATCACATCTGTTAGCAACAGCTCTCGACAGGGAAATACTGTAAGAGTCCCAACGACTGGGGCAAATGTACGTTGATCGGAAACTGTAAAAAGAGCAATTTCCTCTACAACATCCCCAAAGAAATCTACACGCACCGGGTGTTCTTGATCAGCAGGGAAAAAGTCAACAATTCCACCGCGAACGGCAAAGTCCCCACGCTTTTCTACAAGATCTGTTCGAGTGAATCCAAAGAAGGAAAGTCGCTCAATAAGTGACTCTAGAGAAATCTCCGCATCAATTTCTAGCGAAATCAATTCCGTTTTTAGCAGCGCCCCATTAATGGGTTGAATTAATCCACGAACCGACGTCACAACGACTTTAATATTTTTATCGTGCTCTATTGCATGAAGAGTCTTGTAACGCGCAGCAATGGTGTCGCTCTTAGGGCTCAAGCGTTCATGCGGAAGCGTTTCCCAGGGAGGGAAATTCAAGACATAACCAACCCCAAGATACGTTTCTAATTCCGCTGTTAATTCATCTGCCCGGCGTGATGATGATGTCACCAGCAATATAGGTCGATCGTTGCTTCGAGTTGCTGCTATGAGTCCCTGCGCTGCAGTAATGGAAGTTACGACAGAGCCGTCTGGACTCTGAGGAATGGTCAGATTAGAAAGTGCTTTTAGCAAAGCCATTCTGACCACCTCCAATAAAACGCCTAAAACCCCCACTTCTAGGAGAAGGGGGGTGCTTTTTGTACATGCCCATTCTAATGGAATGATTCATGCATGACTCTCCAGGATGATGGCGCTGAGCTTCGCAGTGATGTTCGTCGCCTGGGTGATCTCTTAGGCCAAAGCCTGGTCCGACAAGAAGGTGAAGACCTGCTCAATCTTGTGGAGAAAGTGCGTAAGGCAGTCCGCGAAGGAAGCGGAGAAGAAATTTTAGATAATCTCACTTCAGATCAAAGCATTCAGTTGGTGCGAGCTTTTAGTACTTACTTTCAGTTGGCTAACGTCGCAGAGCAAGTGCACCGCGCACGCGTACTCGCTGACCAAAGAAACGCCGGTGGGTCCTGGCTCAGTCGTGCGGTAGACCGCATTAGTGATGCACAAAAAACTCATAAGGAATTTACGACTCAAGATTTGCAAGAGTGGGTTGATAACTTTTCTGTTCGCCCAGTTTTTACTGCCCACCCTACAGAAGCGGCGCGACGTTCAGTCTTAAGCAAAATGGGAACGATTGCTGATCTTCTCGACGACGCAGATACTTCTGTTCGAAGTCGTCGCTTAGCTGAGGCTGTTGACCTTCTGTGGCAGACCGATGAATTACGTGTAGGCCGACCTGAACCGCTTGATGAAGCAACAAATGCTTTGTACTACCTAGATGATCTCTTCACGATGACAATGCCAGATGTGCTCGATGATTTTGCCCACGAACTCAAGCGAATTGGAGTCGAGGTATCTCCAACATCTCGCCCATTTAGTTTTGGAACGTGGATTGGCGGAGACCGGGATGGAAATCCTCACATCACTCCCGAAGTCACCACAAAAGCAATTACCTTACAGACCGGCCACTTTATTCGCACGATGCTCAAGGCAGTCGATGAACTTCGCCAAGCCCTCTCTGTATCTACTCGAATTGTTGGCGTTTCTGACGAACTTATTGATTCGGTCAAACACGATCTTTATTCACTTCCAGAAATAGAAGATCGCTATCGCCGTCTTAACGTTGAAGAGCCATATCGCTTGAAGGCAACGGCTATTCGTCACAAACTCGTTCTGACTGCGCGTCGCCATGCTGCAGGTGCCGGCCATGAATATGGTCGTGATTACGACAGTACCGCCGAACTCCTCGAAGATCTTGCCATCATGCAGCGCTCACTGACTAAACATCGTGGAGAGTTGATTTCAGAAGGATTTCTTGAGCGAATCATTCGAACTGTTTCCTCTTTTGGCCTCACGCACGCGACGATGGATGTTCGCGAGCATTCTGATGCTCACCATCATGTTCTCTCTCAATTACTCGGTGCAAAGTATGAAAATCGCACTGAGGCACTCCTCAGTGAATTGAAGACTCCATCAAGTTTTGATCTCTCTGGACTCGATGCAGATGGATCAAAGACTCTCAATACATTTGTTGCTATTCGAGAGCTCATCGAGAAATTTGGTCCAGAAGTAATCGAGACCTACATCATTTCAATGACAAAAAGCCATGAAGATGTCCTTGCGCCTGTCGCGATTGCACATATTGCAGGTCTTCTCTCTCTTCATGGTGAAAAATTCGCCAAAGTCGGCTTTGCTCCACTTCTTGAAACGGTTGCCGAACTTCGGGCAGCAGATACGATTCTTGACGCACTTCTTTCTAATCCTCAATATAGAGAACTTGTAACTCTTCGAGGAGATATCCAGGAAGTAATGCTTGGCTACTCTGATTCCAACAAAGATGCTGGCATCGCGACATCGCAATGGGAAATTCACAAGGCACAGAGAAAGCTTCGCGATATCGCTTTGAAACACGGCGTAAAACTTCGTCTCTTCCATGGTCGCGGTGGCTCTGTTGGGCGCGGTGGTGGGCCTACTTACGATGCTTTAATCGCACTTCCATGGGGAACTTTGGACGGCCAAATCAAAATGACAGAGCAAGGCGAAGTCATCAGTGACAAATATGCACTTCCCGCCCTTGCCCGCGAAAACGTTGAACTGACACTTGCGGCAGCACTTGAAGCAACAGTGTTGAATCGTTCACCTCGACAAAGTCCTGAAGATCTTCTTAAATGGAATACATGCATGGATCTCATCAGCGATAACTCCTTTGCGACGTATCGATCTCTCATCGACCATAAAGATCTTCCAGCTTATTTCTATTCATCCACTCCGGTCGAACAGCTCGGAGATCTCTTCCTCGGTTCACGACCATCACGACGACCAGATGCATCTGGCGGATTAGCAAGCCTTCGTGCAATTCCTTGGGTTTTTGGCTGGACTCAATCGCGTCAAATTATTCCGGGCTGGTTTGGTGTCGGATCGGGATTGAAGGCGGCCCGCGAGGCGGGTCAGACAGATACTTTGAAACATATGCTCAAAGATTGGCACTTCTTCCGCACATTTATTTCCAACGTTGAAATGACGATGGCAAAGACTGACCTTGCGATGTCTCGTAAATACGTGGAAAAACTTGTTGATCCATCTCTGCATCATTTCCTCGGTACGATCGAGAAAGAATTTGAACTTACGCGTCAGGAAATACTTAATCTCACAGATAAAAAGGAGTTGCTTGGAGATCAGGAAATTCTCTCTCGAACGCTTCAAGTTCGCGATATTTATCTAGCACCACTCCATCTCCTTCAAATATCACTTCTTCAACATGTTCGCGATAGTGGAGCTACTGACCCAGTCCTTCACCGTGCTTTATTGCTAACAATTAACGGCGTAGCTGCCGGCCTTCGCAATACAGGCTGATTACTTATTAAATTCCTGCTGGGCAATTTCAAGACCCTTTTCAATTAAGCGCTCAACAGCCAGTGCTCCTCGCGAAATGAAATCGTCAAGTTCCTTTTTTTCAGTCGAAGAAAATGGCTTCAAGACAAAGTCCGCTGGATCTTGCGGGGCTGGTGGTCGACCGACGCCAATTCGAACGCGGTAATAGTCAGGTCCTGCAAAGTGTTTTGTAATGTCCTTCAGCCCATTATGGCCATTATCTCCCCCACCGAGCTTCAATCGAATGGTGTTAAAGGGGATATCAATTTCATCATGCACGACGATGATTTGCGAGGCGGGTACTTTGTAAAAATCTGAAAGAGCTTTCAAAGGAGCCCCAGATTCATTCATATATAACTTCGACTTCGCCACCGTTACGGGTGATCCAGCCACTCGAATATCTGCAATTTCACATCGAGATTTGTGAGAAGAGGTTTTCATGCCGCTGGCCAGATAGTTTGTAACCATCTGGCCAGCATTATGCCGAGTAGATGCATATTGATCGCCTGGATTGCCTAGGCCGAAAACAATCCAGCGATCTGACATCTTTACTCGTTAATTACTTAGATTCTGCTGCTGCATCCGCTGCAGGTGCTGCTGCATCCGCTGCAGGTGCTGCTGTTGTCTCTTCAGCTGCTGTTGACTTCTCAGACAAGTGAACGACAATCATCTGTGCATCTGAAACTAGCTTCATGCCAGCTGGAAGCACAACATCTCCTGCATACTTTGAAGTATTTGCTTCCATACCTTCAATGCTGAGCTCGATGAATTGAGGAATTGATGTTGCTTCAACTTCAACTTCAATTGCGTTGTTAACGTGCTCGAGAATTCCGTCACGGCTATGTGTACCTGTTGTGTGAACTGGAACTTCCACAGTTACCTTTTCACCACGACGTACGACGAGAAGGTCGACGTGCTCAAGAATTCCGGTGAGAGGATTCTTTGTGACTGACTTTGGAAGTGTGAGCTCAACCTTTCCATCAAAGTTGATGTCGAGGAGAACGTTTGAAGTCTTAAGAGCAGTTCCCATCTCCTTTGCAGGAAGAGAGACGTGCTGTGGTTCAGCGCCGTGTCCGTAAATAACTGCTGGGACAAGGCCAGCCTTACGATCGCGACGTGATGCGCCTTTACCAAAATTGGTGCGCTTTGTTCCGTTGATTGAAATCTCGGCCATGATTTGCTGCTTTCTCTAATTCATACGTGCTTCGGGCGAACTACTACAGCACGGTTAGAGAGCAACCCGTCGATTACGGATACTGAAATCAGAACCAGTTATCCCTCGCCGTGACGTGGCGTAAGAATAGCCGGGCTCCTCCCGCGGAGCAAAACGAGCTCTATGCGCGCTTAAAAAGAAGCATTTCTAACAAATTATCGATGAGAAATATCCACTTTTCAGGATCCATCGGTTGATCTGCAAAGTCATCAACAATCTTTCCCATCGTGTACGACTGAATGAGAACGGCCACGGTAACTGGATCGAATGCCGGATTTGCCCATCCTCGATTGACGACAGTTTCTATCAAAGTTTCTTTTGTGGGATGAACAACTCCAGGCGTCATTAGCTATGTCCGTCGAAGAGACTCGTCACAGACCCATCTTCGAATACTTCACGAATAGCACGGGCAAGAAGTGGCGCGATGGAAAGAATTGTGAGCTTGTCGAATTTGCTCTCATCGGGAATTGGAAGCGTATTTGTCATGACGACTTCAGTTGCTCCACTATTCTTTAAACGCTCTGAGGCAGGGCCTGAAAGAACTCCATGTGTAGCAGCGACAATTACTTCCGATGCTCCAGCTTCAAGACAGGCTTCTACAGCTTTTACGATTGTGCCCGCCGTATCAATCATGTCATCAATAACAACTGCGGTACGACCCTTTACATCACCAACAATGCGACCAATTGTCGCCTCGTTTGGAACGCGTGGATCACGAGTCTTGTGAATGAATGCGATGGGGCATCCACCCATCAAATCTGACCAGCGCTCTGCTACACGAACGCGACCTGAGTCAGGCGAAACAATGGTGAGGTTGTTGCGATCAACTTTGCTTCCAACATAATTTGTGAGCAAAGGAAGAGCAAAGAGATGATCAACTGGACCATCGAAGAATCCTTGAATTTGAGATGTATGGAGATCAACAACCATCAGGCGATCTGCACCCGCTGCTTTAAAGAGATCTGCCATGAGGCGAGCTGAAATAGGCTCACGGCCACGGTGCTTCTTATCTTGGCGCGCATATCCATAGAAGGGTGCAACAACTGTGATGCGCTTTGCAGATGCACGCTTGAGTGCATCGACCATGATCAATTGCTCCATGATCTGTTTATTTACAGGAGCGGCATGGCTTTGAATAACGAAGGCATCGCTTCCGCGAACACTCTCTTCGAATCGAACAAAGATTTCACCATTTGCAAAGTCGTATGCAGATGTTGGGGTGACTGCGATACCTAGATCGGATGCCACTTCTTCAGCTAGCTCGGGATAGCCTCGTCCAGAAAAAACGCGCAGGCGTTTTTCAGATGAGAGTCGAAGTTCGCTCATAGATGCTCCCCTTGTTCCTGTTATTCCGGTGACCCTAATTCGGTGGCTCCTGCATCTTTAGCAGCTTCGGCAGATTTGCTTCCAGCTCTGCGACGAAGGACCCAACCTAAAACATTGCGCTGTTTACCGCGAGCAACTCCCATTGCCCCCGCAGGAACGTTCTCAGTAATAACTGAACCTGCCGCCGTATAGGCGCCATCTCCGATAGTTACTGGTGCGACGAGCATAGTGTCACTGCCCACGCGAACATGACTTCCCACGACTGTCTGGTGTTTTTCAATTCCGTCGTAGTTCACAAAAATAGTTGCGGCACCGATATTTGTGCCCTCGCCAATAGTGGCATCTCCCACATAGGAAAGATGTGGGACCTTTGATCCCTCCCCCAAGGTTGCGCTCTTCATTTCGACAAAAGCACCTACCTTTGTGCGGGCTGCTAAACGTGTACCAGGACGAATAAAACTAAATGGGCCAACAGTTGCTTCAGCACCAATTTCAGATTCCGCCACTCGTGATTCGATAATGCTGGCACCCTTTGCAATAGTGACATCCACCAAAGTTGTACGAGGTCCAATCTGAGCGCCACTTTCAATCTTTGTGTGACCATAAAGGGCCGATCCTGGATAAATTGTCACATCGTTTTCGATCACAACTGATGAGTCAATCCAGGTTGTCATCGGATCGATAATGGAGACGCCGTTTCGCATATGTTCATCGTTGATGCGGTCGCGCATGATGGCGGCACATTCTGCAAGTTGGGAGCGGTCGTTGATACCTAAAGTCTCAGTGAAATCATTGGATTGAATTGCCACAGCAACCTGACCAGAACTTTTAATAAGAGAAATTACATCCGTGAGATAAAGCTCGCCTTGAGAATTATCTGCAGTTAATTTCTTGGATGCTTCTCGCAGCGCTGCGATATCAAAGAGATAGACACCGGTATTTATTTCATCAATGAGCTTTTGATCTTCATCTGCATCGCGCTCTTCAACAATCGAAACGATTGCCCCGAGGTCATCACGAACAATGCGGCCATATCCAAAAGGGTCAGGGAGGACGGCTGTTAAAACCGATGCAACGCTTTCAAGTTCGGTGTGAGCCTCGACAAACTCCTGCAAAGTGGATGTGCGAAGAAGAGGTGTATCTCCGGCAACAATGAGAACAAAACCCGTTGCTTTTGTATCAGCGAGCGCAAGCTGAACAGCGTGGCCGGTTCCATTTCGTTCAGATTGAAAAGTTTTTTTCGCCGCAGGCGCAATCGCCGAAATATGTGATTCCACCTCTTCGCGGTGTGCTCCCACAACGACAGAGAGCTCCTGTGCAACAGGAGTCACAGCGTCGATTACGTGATGAATGACAGTCTTACCTGCGATGGGATGAAGAACTTTTGCGAGTGAGGATTTCATTCGCGTTCCCTCGCCAGCAGCGAGCACTATTGCAAGGTCAACTGCCTTACTCAACGTGCCCTCCTTGCCCTGGTAGGTGGTCAATCGGGAGTCTATCGGTGGCTCCGCCACCAGGTATCGATCCTGGACCCTGGGCTTCAAAGGCCCATGTGCTAGCCACTACACAATGGCGGAACCTGAATTGTCCCTTATGTGGGCCTCGAGGGCAAAATCGGGTTAGAGAGTCTCGACGACCCGCGCGCCATGAACTGGGCCAGAAGCTCTCATGACACCAGCAACAACGCCACTGGCGCTCAAAGCAACAGTCAAATCAAGAGCCCGTTCCTCATCTTCTACGAGAAAGACAACGGTTGGACCAGAACCAGAAACTAATCCACCAAGCGCTCCATATTCCTCGCCGACATCAAGAACGAGACGAAGTGTGGGGCGTAATGAACAAGCGGCCGCTTGCAAATCATTTGTAAGTGCTTCGCCTACTCCTCTTGCATCGGCTGCGCGCAGCGCTTGTAGAAGTGCGTCACTTGTTTGAGGTCGTGCAATATCAAGTCCTTCACGGAGTCGATCACATTCCTGATATACAGCCGGCGTAGATAATCCATTTCCCGACATTGCAACAACCCAATGATATTTTCCGCGAGAAAGAGCAGGCGTTAGTTGATCCCCGCGACCTCGACCAACAGCGATTCCACCTGCAATAGAAAATGGAACATCACTTCCAAGTTCTGATGCAATTGACTCCATATCATCGCGAGAAAGATTGAGACCGAAAAGTGCATCGATGCCGACAATGACACCGGCAGCATCGCCACTTCCACCAGCCATTCCGCCTGCTACGGGAATCTCCTTCTTCAAATGAATATCGAGATCACCACTTGTCCCATAACGATGGATCATAAGATCGGCAGCCTTGTATGCAAGATTTGAAGAGTCGGTTGGGGTTCCGTGCGATGTGGGACCTGAAACGGTCAAGGTAATTCCGCTTCCATCTTTTGCATGGCGCACTGTGACATCATCAAAAATTGAGATTGCTTGAAAGACGCTTACAACCTCGTGGAAGCCATCCTCACCAAGAGGGCCGACAGAAAGTTGTAGGTTCACCTTTGCGGGAACACGAACAACAACGCCTCTTGTAATCACATCGGTAGCGTATTGGTTTTAGTAGGCCTTTGCGATATTTATGTAATCGGTCAAAATGAGGGCTTCACCACGCATAGTTGGGTCGATTCCTGCCCGTTCAATAATGGCACTTGCCTCACTCCCCAAAATCCCGGAAAGCGCGCTTCTCAACATTTTTCGGCGTTGAGCAAATGCTCCATCAATGAGGGCAAAGACTTTAAGACGTAATTGCTCATCACCAGGTACTGGATTTCTATCAAAGCGAACAAGGGATGAATCAACATTTGGAATTGGCCAAAAAATACTGCGCCCTACATTTCCGGCCGATGTCAGCGTTCCCCACCATGTTGCTTTAACGGATGGAGATCCATAACTCTTGCTCCCCGGTTTTGCAACGAGGCGGTCGGCAACTTCACTTTGCACCATGACAACGCCTTTTTGTAGGGATGGAAGTTTTTCAAAGGCACGAAGAAGCACAGGGACGGAGACGTTGTAGGGAAGATTTGCAACGAGAACCGTTGGAGCCGGTGAGAGCGCCTCTAGATTCATGGCATCAGCATTGATGACGGTGAGAGCCGAAGGATCAAATCCGTGCTTCTCCGCCGTTGCAGGAAGTTCTTGCGCCAAGCGCGAATCGATTTCTATTACGGTCACAGAGGAAGCGGTTTCAAGCAAAGCAAGGGTAAGAGATCCAAGTCCAGGTCCGATTTCTAAAGCAATATCATTTTTTTCGACATCGGCACTTTTAACAATCCTGCGACATGTATTTGCATCGACAACAAAATTCTGACCAAGTTTCTTTGTGGGATTCACGCCAATTCGCGCAGCGATCTCGCGAATTTCAGAAGCGCCAAGTAATCCAGACATCAGAATTCGCCATAGACGCGAAGTGTGTTTTCAACAATTGCTCGGCATAGCTCATCGAGATTGATGTCTCGGACCTGCGCCATCAATCGGAGCGTATGTGGAATCTGGGCAGGAGAATTGAGAAGACCGCGGTTTGGAGTAGGCGTTAAAAATGGAGCATCCGTCTCCACCAATATTTGTGAAAGCGGAGCCAGCGCGAGGGCTTCACGTAAATGTGGAGCGTTCTTGAAAGTGACTGTTCCGGCAAAAGAAAGGTAATAACCCTTATCGACACACTCGCGAGCCATGGCGGCATCGCCGGAATAGCAGTGAAAAACTACTTTCTCGGGTGCGCCAACTTCAGACAATGTATCTAAAACAGCCTGGTGAGCATCCCGATCATGAATCATCACCGCCTTATTAACATCTTTAGCAATTTGAATATGACGCTTGAATGAATAAATTTGTTTTTCTTGACCTTCTGGCGCCGTTCTAAAAAAATCAAGTCCAGTCTCACCAATTGCGCGCACACGTGGGTGCTGAGCGAGCTCTTCAATCTTTTTCAAATCACCTTCTAAGTCAGCGGTGACTGGCGCATCATTGGGATGAAGGGCAACGGCTGCTAAAACTCTTCCAGGAAATGCTTCCGCACATCGAACTCCCCAGGCGGATTGGACTGCTGAATAACCCACTTGGATAACTCGATCAATCCCAACGCTTGCAGCTTCATCAAGAACTGCCTTAATGAGTGGGGAATCCGGATCTGATTCAGTGATGAGTTCTAGGTGGGCGTGGTTGTCGATACAGACCGATGTCAGCGGTTCAGGAAGTGGCGCGACTTCTCGTTCTTTATCGAGAGTGAAGCGATCTCCCATGTGTGATTAGAGCTTCTCTTCAAGGCGTGGAAAAAGAACTGCACCTTTTGTAACTTTCGAACCCTGCTTGAGCTGGCCCCATGTAGCCACATCGGAAATTTTTTGCTCTGCAAGGGATCCACATCCGCTAGAAGCTCCAAGACTTTCCCACAATATTTCTGTTGTCTCAGGCATTACCGGATGGAGCAATATTGCGAGCGCACGAATGGATTCGGCTGTGTTGTACAAAATTGCATCAAGCTCGCCTTTTCGGCTCTCATCCTTTGCTACAACCCATGGCTCCTTTTCAGTGACATAGCCATTCACTCTCTTACAAAATTCCATGATCGAGGTAATTCCGCCTTGAAAATCAAGAGCACACATTGCAGCATCTGCTTTGGAAACGGTCTCAGAAAGTGCGGATTCAAGGGTTGAATCGTGTGCAACTTCAGGGATAGCGCCATCGCAATATTTTTCAATCATCGCGATAAGTCGGGATGCAAGATTTCCAAAATCATTTGCAAGCTCGCTTGTATAGCGAGCGGCCATATCCTCCCAAGAGAAAGATCCATCTTGGCCAAATGGGATGGCTCGAAGGAAGTAATAGCGAAATGCATCGACTCCAAAATGGTCAGTAATCTCTGCTGGAGCAATCTTATTTGCCTTTGATTTAGACATTTTTTCGCCACCGACCATAAGCCAACCGTGAGCAAAAACTTTCTTTGCAAGAGGAAGACCGCCAGCCATCAACATCGCCGGCCAAATAACTGCGTGGAATCGGAGAATATCTTTACCGACCAGGTGAACATCTGCCGGCCATGTTTGCGCAAATTTCTTTCCGCCAACTGATCCAGCTTCATCATCGAGCCCGACGGCGGTTGCGTAATTAAGAAGTGCATCAAACCAGACATAGATAACTTGTTTCGTATCCCACGGGACAGGAATTCCCCAGTCAAATGTCGAACGTGAAATAGAAAGATCTTGAACATCTCCTTCAAGGAAAGAGATCACTTCGTTTCTTGCCGATGCCGGCTCGCACGCTTGTGGATTATTTTTATAATGCTCAAGAAGTGCTGGGACAAATGCTGAAAGCTTGAAGAACCAGTTCTCCTCGCTCACAATCTCGCAAGGCTTAGAGTGAATGGGGCATAGATCCCCCTCAAGCAAATCACCGGGGAGTTTAAATTCTTCACAACCAATGCAATAGGGACCTTCGTATTTACCGGAATAAATATGACCTTGATCTTTCAATCGCGAAAGAAAGCGTTGAACGCGCTCCATGTGTCGAGGTTCTGTTGTGCGAATGAAATCATCATTTGCAATATTCAGGCTCTTCCATACTGGTTTCCACGAATCTTCCACGAGACGATCACACCAGTCCTGTGGAGCAACACCATGTGCTTCGGCTGCGCTAAGGACCTTTTGGCCGTGTTCGTCGGTGCCTGTCAAAAACCAGACCGACTCGCCTTTTTGTCGATGCCAACGAGTTAAAACATCGCCAGCAACCGTTGTGTACGCCGTACCGATATGTGGAGAATCGTTGACGTAGTAAATCGGCGTCGTTAGATAAAACGACTTCTGCGATGTGCTCATTGGAGAATATTAGCCGTATTTACTCGGATGCCTTGGTTGAGCTCTTTTGGTGGACCATTGCATCGAAGACGCTGCGCTTTGCGACACCTATTTCTTTTGCAACGGCGGCAATCGCCTCTTTACGCGCCTGCCCCGCAGATTCTCTCGCTAAGACTTTTGCAACCAAATCCTCGTCGGTATAGGAGAGAAGAGCGCGGTTAAATCCCTCAATAACGATAGTGATTTCACCGAGAATTTCTTTTGAGCGGGCCCATGTAATTATTTCCGAGATTGAGCCCCGGGCAATTTCTTCATATGTCTTCGTCATTTCACGACAAACGGCAATACTTCGATCGCCCCCCATCGCCTTCTCCATATCAAGAAGTGATTCTTCAAGTCGATGAGGCGCCTCAAAAATAATTATTGTCCGCTCTTCTTCAGCGCGAGCTTCAAACCACGTCAGGCGTGCCCCCGAAGTTCGCGGAGGGAATCCATCAAAACAAAATGTGTCAGTTGGAAGCCCAGATAATAGAAGTGCTGTTGTAACAGCACTTGGGCCGGGAAGAACATGAATCGGAATATCGCGAAGAACTGCCTCGCGTGCAAGACGATATCCAGGATCGCTGATTCCAGGCATGCCAGCATCGGTGACAACAAGAAGGTCTTTTCCAGATTCAAGAATTTCAATAAGGCCGGCTAAACGTTCTGTTTCATTTCCTTCGAAGAATGAAATTACTTTCGCGCTATGGCGAATCCCCAAATCTTGACACAGCCGCGAGAAGCGGCGCGAGTCTTCGGCTGCAACAAATTCAACTGTTTCAATCGTACTTTTTAAGCGAGCAGAAGCGTCGCCGGGGTTACCCAGCGGGATAGCCGCCAATATCAACACTCTCCCATTCTCTCAGGCTCTAGGCTGTACACATGACAGAGACCCTCGTCAGAACCGTCCAGCAAGCAAGGGATGGCCTCACCTCAGCACTTTTCACGCTCATCGCTCTCCTGATGAATCTGTGGCAGTTAGCAAGACCAAAGGGCTTCATCTTTGACGAGGTGTACTACGCAAAAAATGCCCACTCCCTTGTAACGCACGGAGTGGAGCTTCAATCAAATGGGAGCGCTGAATTTATTGTTCATCCTCCAATCGGAAAATGGATCATTGGTATTGGAATCAAAGCGTTTGGTTTCAACGAATTTGGTTGGAGATTTTCAGCCGCTTTTATCGGCGCCCTATCCGTTGGACTTATTTTCTTTGTAGCAAAGCGGTTCTTTGATAGCTACTTCTTGGCATCCACAGCTTCATTTCTGACACTTCTTGATGGAATACATCTCGTTCATTCGCGCACAGCACTTCTCGACATCTTTTTGATGTTCTTTATCCTCTTATCTTTCTACCTCATTTTGAGAAATCTACCCTGGTTGGCCGCGATAACAATTGGACTTGCACTTGCAACAAAATGGAGTGGCATTTACTACATGGTGGCTTTTGCTGGATTCCTGCTTTATTCAGATTATCGCGAAGAAAAAGCGATGGAAAATGAGCGACCCATCCGCGCCGTTTTGATTCATTCGCTCTGGAAACGTTTTACTCAATTCTTCCTCATCCCTATTGCGACATACCTAGCCTCGTGGACCGGTTGGTTTGTGACAAAAAATGGTTGGGATAGAAATTGGTCACATTCAATCGTCAAATCATTTTTGCACTATCACGCAGAGATGTGGAACTTTCATACTCATCTGACAGAAGGCCACTCATACTCTGCAAATCCATGGAGTTGGTTGATCATGGGACGTCCCACATCCTTCTTTTACGCATCTCCAAAAGGTTGCGGAGCGACTTCATGCTCGCAAGAAATCTTGGCACTCGGAACTCCATTTATTTGGTGGAGCGGGGTTATCGCTCTTGCAGTGACATGTGGCTATTGGCTTGCACGACGTGAGTGGCAGAGCGGGCTCATTTTATTGAGTATGGCTGCTGGCTATCTTCCGTGGTTTCTCATTCAAAAGCGCACAATGTTTACTTTTTATGCGATCACATTTGAGCCGTTCCTCATTCTCGCAATAATTTTCGCCCTCTCAAAATTCCTCGAGAGAAACGAATCTGGAGAAATTCCGCGCTTTCGGCTCTATGCGGTCTGCGGATATCTCGGGGCTGTCGTAGTTAATTTCTGGTATTTCTCACCGCTCTTTTTCGGAAGCGTGATTACTTACTCGGCATGGTTCCACAGGATGTGGATTCCATCCTGGATTTAATTATTATTTACTCGTTTACTGCGCGCTCATCATAACGAGCAGCTGCTTCTTCGAGTTCTTGATCGAAGAGATCATTTCGTTGTGGAAGTGAGAGCTCTTCCAACATCTCTTGTTCTGCACTCCATACGCCAGGGACGGTAAGGTCGATAACGCGCTTTGGGGTAATTGCCTTAGCCGCAGTCACATATGTTGGCTTTGGAACACTTACTGGTTGCCATCCTGCGCGATCCTTTGGAATAACAACAACTCCAGAAAGTTCGTTCCGATCTTCAAGAGGAATCCAATGATCATTTTTTGTTTGAGCATCGAGCGTTGTTAATGGCGATACGCGCACAGGTGCAGTTGTAACTTTTTCAAGGGCCTTGAGACGACGAGCCTTTAGCTGTGCTGCAACGATTTGCCTACGAACATTGACAAAGTAAATGGCAAATCCTGATGCAGGAATGAGCATCATTGACCATGCTATAAATCCAAGGAGTGCAATCGCTAGTGAGCCAGCGAATAGGGCTGTCAACCCTGTAAAGATTGCACGGCGTTGAGCCAATTTTTTACGTTTCTTGATGGGATCTTCAAATTCAGGAAGCATGGAAGCCGCAGTTCCGCCGACGACCTGCATCGCGCTCTTAAATTTTTCACCGCTTCGTCCAGAAGAATCTTCATGGGTGCTAATCCAACGCGGCAAGAAATAAGAGACCCACATACCTATGATGATGAGGTAAATGAGACCGGATGCCATGGGTAAAAAATAACTGTTCATGCCCCAAAAAATGGGGATTTAGACCACTATGTCCGTTTTAAATTGTGGGATTTTCTTTTACATAAGTGCTGTGATCGCGCCAATCTCCATTGATGTGGAGATACTTAGGGCGAAGGCCTTCATAGATATAACCGGCTTTTTCAGCCACTTTTCGAGATGCTTCGTTTTCTGGGCGAAGATTAATTTCGATTCTATGAAGCTGTAACTCCGAAAATGCGTACTCCGTCAAGGCAATCACTGCTCGCGTTGTATATCCCCGGCCAGCAAAGCGCTGATCGATCCAATAACCAATGTATCCGCCCCGGTAGGCGCCTAAAACTATCCCGCCCAAAGTGACTTGGCCGATAAAACGTTGCCTTCCCCCGTCAGAAATCCATAGAGCAAGGGAATACGACCGACCTAATTTCATTTCGTGATTCTGATAGCGAACCATCTGCACATAATTAGGAAGTGGAATATCGCCATCAATATGTGGGCGTGTAGCCTCCCAAGGCGTGAGCCATTCACGATTGACTCTTCGAACTTGATGCCAAATATCGCGATCTCGGACTCGAAGCGGCTTCAGTGTTAATTCACCGTCGCGAATAATGGGGCCGCTAGAAAACATCAGAGCGCCCGCTCTAAGACCATAACATCTACTATTTCGCCCTTTGTTGCGCCAGGAGAATCTGCAGCGATTGCAATCAGTCCTTGGGCGTCAGAAAGAGTTGCGAGAGTTTCTTGTTCGGCAAGAGGGGTTGCAGTGAGGCCATCGCCTTGTTGAAGAGATGCCCGAATCAAGGACGTAGACCCAATTGGTGACTCTACATGCGAGGTGAGTTTTGCTTTAAGAATTGTTCGGTGAATATTGACTGCACCGAGCATTGTGCGAATCATGGGGCGGACAAAGAGTTCGGCAGATAGATAGGCCGAGATTGCATCTCCAGGCAGCGTGATGACTGGGGTTTTATCGGGACCAATGGTTCCAAAATTATGGCGTCCACTATTTTCTATATTTGGAAGAACAGTTGTAATTTCACCGAGTTCGCTGAGGACTGCGGTAATTAAATCAAAAGATTCATCATGACTTTCACCGCTGATAACAATCAAGTCAGCGCGTACAAGTTGATCCTCAACAACCCTTTTCAATTGCTCGTGATTTTCAGGTATCGAGTGAACACGATAACCCATTGCTCCAGCTTCTTTAACGGCTGTTGTGAGCATCCAGGAATTGGATTCGTACTCATCATCGGAACCTTCAAGACGATTTCCCGGCTCGACAAGGTCATCACCTGCAGAAATCACCACAACTCGAGGATGTGGCCGGGTCGGAAGGTGATCCAAGCCAATGGATGCTGCTAATCCGATCTGGGTCGATCGAATGCGCGATCCCTTCTTTAAAACGTGCCGTGTGCCTGCATAAATATCTTCGGCCAGAGTCGCGCCATGGGCGTCGAGCAAAGGCATATCAAAAGATTCAAGAGGTGCCGAGATTTCAAGGAGTCGAGTCAAAAATTCATTGACTCCAACACGCTTCTCGCCATTTTCACGCACTTCTTGAACTTCTTGAACTTCTGGAAGATCCATACGCTCACCTTACCGATTGAGCTCGTACTTTCCTTTAAAGTAAACCTGTGAGTTCTGAAACTTCTTCCTTAGGCATTAACAAGAATGACAAGAATGACAAGAATGACAAGAAGGAATTACGTAAAGAGCTGCGCTGGCAACGATCCGAACATTTCATGGATGCAAGTTGGCTCCACCTCCTTGAGTGTAAGGAATTCGATGGAGTTACTCATGTTGCTTCATATATTTCCTATGGCGTTGAGCCACAGACTCGAGATATCAACGATGCCCTTCGGGCGCAAGGTCGAACGGTTCTCGTTCCGCGACTTCTCGACGATAATGATCTGGAGTGGGTTATCTGGAATGGCGAAGCTGAACCAACCGGAAGTTCTTTTACAGATCTCAATCTGATCGGAGCAGTAATCGTTCCAGCGCTCAGAATTGATCGTGATGGAAATCGCCTTGGTCAAGGAGGTGGGTCTTATGACCGGGCGCTTCCACAATTGAGCGCATGGAAAGTTGCCCTAGTTCACCACGGTGAATTGACGAGTGAAACCCTCCCACACGAAAGCCATGATCAGCCTGTTAATGCTGCAGCCACACCTGATTTAGTCGTTCGATTTAATTAAAGGTCGCCGAAATGTCGCGCCATCACGATGCGCTGCACTTGGTTTGTTCCTTCATAAATTTGAGTGAGTTTTGCATCGCGCATCATCCGTTCCACTGGATAATCACTCACATATCCATAGCCGCCTAGTACTTGAACGGCATCAGTAGTTACTTTCATTGCGGTATCGCTTGCGAAACATTTTGATGCAGCCGAATAAAAAGTAAGATCTTTTTCTCCTCGTTCACTTTTCACTGCTGCCGAATACGTCAACTCACGGGCCGCAGCAATATTCATGGCCATATCGGCTAACATAAATTGCACGCCTTGGAAATCAAAGATTGGCTTCTTAAATTGAGTTCGCTCATGGGAATATTTTTCTGCGGCATCAAAAGCCCCTTGAGCTATACCTAGCGCTTGAGCAGCAATAGTGATGCGCGTGTGGTCCAATGTGCGCATTGCAAGTGAAAAGCCAGTTCCCTCTTCGCCTAGTCGACGGTCATCGCCAATGGTGACGCTATCGAAATAGACTTCTCGCGTTGGGGATCCTCGAAACCCCATCTTCTTTTCGTGCGCCCCGAATGAAACTCCTGAATCACTTTTCTCAACAATAAATGCAGTAATTCCTTTTGCACCCGCTTCAGGGTTTGTGGAAGCGAGGACTGTGTAGAACTCTGACTCTCCAGCGTTGGAGATCCACTTTTTGCTTCCATTTATTACCCATGAATCCCCACTCTTAACTGCGCGAGTTTTCATGGCAGCTGCATCAGAGCCAGCTTCCGATTCGGAGAGGCAGTAAGAGAAGCCTTTTCCTTTTACAAGTTGTGAAAGATACTTTTTCTTCTGTTCTTCATTTCCAGCCAGAATCAATGGGACTGAGCCCAGCTTATTTACTGCAGGAATCAGCGAAGATGCTCCGCAAGCACGCGCAACTTCTTCGATGATAATGACAGTTGCCAATGCATCCGCTCCTTGGCCACCATATTTACTATCGACATGTGCAGCAAAAAGATCAGCTGCAATCAACGCATCCCATGCTTCTTGTGGAAATCGAGCATCTGCATCTACATCATGAGCAAACGGGGCAATCTTCTTTTCAGCCAAGGCTCGGACACTTGCCCGTAAATCTCGATATTCGTCGGGAATGAGCGGTTCCATAATTTAAGTATAAAGATGGATGACATCTCCGGAATAGATATGACGGTCACCTTCAAGGATGAGCTCACCAAACGGTCCTATTCCACGGGCGGTTCCACGCTCAATTTCGCCGCCTGCGCCATGTATTTCTACATCTCGGTCAATTGTGGCGCAGCCTTCAAGATAAAGGGCGGAGAGATCTTCACCTTTTTCCCATCGCTTGAGCAAGCCCGCGAAAGTTGTGAGAAATTGTGCAAGCAATTCATTTCGATCTACATGCGATAAACCGAGAAGTGAAAGGGATGTAGCCGTCGGGACTGGCAAATCAGCCTTGTCCATCGCGACATTGATGCCAACTCCGACAATTACGCCATCACCAGAAGTCTCGGCAAGTATCCCTGCAACTTTTCCATCTGCCGGGGAATTCACTGCTAAAAGATCATTTGGCCATTTTGTTTTAAAAAACGAACTCTTTTGATTAACAATCTGCGCAAGAGATACTCCTGCAATAAGTGGAATCCAACCCCATTCTTCTCTATTTCGCTTTGGTTCGATATAGAGCGAAAATAAAAGTGATTGTGACTTGTTTGCTTCAAATGTTCGATCACGTCTTCCTCGGCCTGCGCTTTGATACTCTGCAGAAATAACTTCACCGTGCACTTTATTTTTTTGAGCAAGATATGTTTGCGTTGAATCTATTTCATCAACGACTGATACCTGCCAGTAGCCTTCTACTAGTAGGTAGGCCAGCTTCTTGACATCAAGAAGTGGGATATCTACGCCTGTCATAATCAAAACCTATTTCTAATAGGGGTCCTTCCCTAGTACCTTAGACCCGTGACTGATGATAATCGCACAACCAAAGGCAAGCTCAGTGACCTGCGTCGACGAATCGATGCCGCTCACAATGTAGCTTCAGAAGCAGCCCTCGAAAAGCGTCGCGCCGCCGGCAAGCTCACGGCTCGTGAACGACTAGCCCTTCTTCTTGATGAAGGTTCATTTGTTGAATTTGATGCATTCTCAACTCACCATGCAGATCGATTTGGCATGGAGAAGAGTCATCCGCTGGGTGATGGTGTTGTTACAGGCTACGGAACAGTCGACGGACGGACAGTGGCTGTCTACTCTCAAGATTTTCTCGTCCTCGGCGGAAGCCTCGGCGAAGTCATGGGCAAGAAAATTACAAAAGTTATGGATTTTGCACTCAAGAGTGGAATCCCCATGATTGGCTTGAACGATTCAGGTGGAGCACGTATTCAAGAAGGCGTTGCATCACTGAGCCAATATGGCGAAATCTTTAAGCGCAATGTTCGCTCATCTGGAGTGATCCCCCAAATTTCGGTAATTCTTGGACCATGCGCTGGAGGCGCTGTTTACTCGCCTGCAATCACTGACTTCACCATTATGGTTGATGAAAAGTCCCATATGTTTATTACTGGCCCTGATGTGATCAAAGCTGTTACGGGCGAAGAAGTAACTATGGAAGATCTCGGTGGAGCGCGTGCGCACAATACAAAGACTGGAAATTCGCACTATCTTGCAGAGACTGAAGAAGAAGCTCTTGACTATGTGAAGGCAGTCTTGTCTTACCTACCAAGCAACAATTTAGACGATTCACCAATTCTTCCTGTCACAGAATCTATGGATAGCTCACCTACCGACCGTGCGCTTGATTCGCTCATCCCGGATGATGCAAATAAGCCATACGACATTCGTACAGTCGTAGAAGCAATTCTTGATGAAGCAGATTTCCTCGAAGTCCACAGCCTCTTTGCTCCAAATATCCTCGTTGGGTTCGGACGCATTGAAGGACACTCAGTTGGAATCATCGCAAACCAACCATCACAATTTGCAGGAACTCTTGATATCGATGCTTCTGAAAAAGCAGCCCGTTTTGTACGTACATGTGATGCATTTGGAATTCCAGTCGTGACCATTGTTGATACTCCAGGATTCTTGCCGGGAACAGAACAAGAGTGGAACGGCATTATTCGACGTGGAGCAAAACTTCTCTATGCATATGCCGAAGCATCGGTCCCTCTCGTTACCGTAATCACGCGTAAGGCATATGGCGGTGCATACATTGTTATGGGCTCCAAGCACCTTGGTTCAGATATCAACCTTGCTTGGCCAACATCCCAAATTGCAGTTATGGGTGCTCAAGGCGCTATTAACATCCTTTACCGTAAGGAAATTGCTGCAGAGCCAGCAAAATCGAAAGAACTCCTCGACGCATACGAGGAAGAACTTCTTAATCCCTACATCGCAGCTGATCGCGGATTTATCGATGCGGTTATTGAGCCACATCAAACCCGTCAAGAAATCACAAAAGCGCTACGCGCTCTTCGCAATAAGCGCGTTGACCTTCCAACTCGTAAGCATGGAAATATTCCTCTCTAAAAACGAGAGATAAACCATGGCAATTATTCGACGTCGCAGAAAGTTCCGTAAATTTACGGTTCTCTCTGGTACTGCTACGGGCCCAGAAATGAGCGCACTCCAAATCGCCCTCGAAGAGATAGAACGAAACCAACATCCGAATAAGGCATACCGGAGTTCCTGGAGTCGATTGAAAGTTTCAAAATCCCTCCCGCGCGATTGGGGAACAACAGCATCATGACCCGTCGCATTATTCTTGGATCAGCCTCTCCTTCCCGCAAGCGTCTTCTTGAATCAGTCAATATTGATTTTGAAATTCTTGTCAGTGGCGTAGATGAAGAAAATCCAGAAATCACAAAGCTGTCTCCTTCTGAGATGGTTCTTGCTCTGGCAATAATGAAGGCACACACCGTAAAGAACCTATTTGATTGTGGCAATAACGCTCTCATTATTGGCTGTGACTCAACATTTGAATTTGATGGAGAATCTCTTGGAAAGCCCGGTACTCGCGAAAACGCAATTGCACGTGCGAAAAAAATCAGTGGAAAATCTGGATTACTTCACACTGGACATTGCGTGATCGATACAGCACAAGGAATTGAAGTCTCGGATATTTCAACAGCACGAGTTCATTTTGCGAAGATGAGCGATGCTGAAATTGAAAACTACGTGGATTCGGGTGAACCACTCGAAGTTGCAGGCGGGTTTACATTAGATGGGTTGAGCGCACCATTTATCACCCATATTGAAGGCGATCCCAGCGGAATCATCGGACTTTCTTTACCCACTCTTCGTAAGGCAATTCTTAATCTAGGTTTGGATTGGACCGAAGTGAGTCCGGCAATGAAAAAAGAACAGGTGCGAGCATGACAAAGAAGATTTCTGCAGTTCTCATTGCAAATCGTGGAGAAATTGCAGTTCGTGTCGCACGCGCATGTCGTGATCACGGTATTAAATCCATTGCTATTTATTCCGATGAAGATCGCAATTCTCTTCACGTGGCCCTTGCTACAGATGCTTATGCACTGAATGGGCTTTCGGCAGCAGAAACCTATTTAGATCAAGAGAAGATTCTTGCAATTGCAAAGGAATCTGGTGCTGATGCAGTCCACCCAGGTTACGGATTTCTCTCGGAAAACGCTGACTTTGCTGATCGCGTTATTGAAGCCGGCCTCATTTGGATCGGGCCTCCACCTGCAGCAATTCGTTCGCTGGGAGATAAAGTTTCGGCAAGAAAAATTGCAGCTGAAGTTGGCGCTCCTCTTGTCGCAGGAACAATCGATCCCGTCGATACAGCCGAAGAAATCATCGCATTTGCAGATGAACACGGCCTTCCTGTAGCAATTAAAGCTGCCCACGGCGGAGGCGGACGTGGACTCAAAGTCGCATACAAGCGTGAGGATATTCCCGAACTCTTTGCATCCGCTGTCCGAGAAGCTATTACAGGTTTTGGTCGAGGAGAATGTTTTGTTGAACGATATCTCGACAAGCCACGCCACGTTGAAACCCAGGTTCTTGTAGATGCCCATGGAAATGCGGTTGTTGTAAGTACTCGCGACTGCTCTCTCCAACGTCGCCACCAAAAATTAGTGGAAGAAGCGCCTGCACCATTTCTTACAAAAGCCCAAGAAGATCAGCTTTACACATCATCAAAAGCAATCATGAAGTCCGCTGGATATGTCGGTGCTGGAACATGTGAATTTCTGATCGGTTCAGATGGAACAATTTCATTCCTTGAGGTAAATACTCGTCTTCAGGTGGAACATCCAGTCAGCGAAGAAGTTACCGGAATTGATCTTGTCCGTATGCAATTTAGAATTGCCTCAGGTGAAGCCATCAGTCCTGTTGATCCGGTTGTTCGCGGACATTCCATTGAATTTCGAATTAATGGTGAAGATCCAGGAAATGGATTCTTGCCATCACTGGGAACAATCACTACATGGGAAGTTCCTGATGGACCAGGAGTTCGCATAGACGCTGGTTTTGATCACGGTCACACAGTTGGATCTCACTTTGACTCCCTTCTTGCAAAACTGATCATCACCGCCGCAACTCGCGAAGAGGCAATTGAACGTGCGCGCCGAGCTCTTATGGAATTTGAAATCGGAGGCCTCGCCACAGCGCTTCCATTCCACCGTGCAATCGTGAATGATCCTAATTTCACTGAAGAATTCAAGGTTTACACCAGCTATATCGAAAAAGAATTTAAGAATACGATTCCCGCTTTCAACTACAAGCAGGGCGTTGCTGAATCTAAGTCTGCAGAACAGAAGGTTGTTGCTGAAATAAATGGCCACCGCTTCGAGGTTGTACTGCACACACAAGAGCAGACCCAAAAGCGCCGCAAAATTAAGAGCAATATCCTGGGTAAGGCTTCGGGAAATAGCGTTGATAGTCCTATGCAAGGAACTGTCGTCAAAATTCTCAAGGCAAATGGCGATCGAGTAGTACCCGGTGACCTCATCGTTGTTCTTGAAGCGATGAAGATGGAACAACCACTTGTTGCCCACAAAGAAGGAATCATTGCGAAATTGAGCGTTGGAGTCGGTCAAACCGTTGCCAGCGGCCAAAATCTTTGTGTGATTGACGACGCTCCTTAATACTCCCAATCTGCAGTAAATTGCTCGTATGAGCGATCTTTACACAGACCCAATTGGCACCGCAGAATTAGCGGCAGCAAAGCTTGGCGAACTAACTGGCAAGGCACAACATCATGTGGCACTCGTCATGGGTTCTGGATGGATTGATGCAGCCGATAGTTTGGGTACTCCAACTCACGAATTTGATGCAACGGCACTTCCAGGATTCTTACCTCCGACGGTTGTAGGCCATGGCGGAAAGATTCGTTCGTATGACTTACAAGGCCCACATGGAATTGTTAGCGCACTTGTTTTTCTTGGTCGCACACATCTCTACGAAGGCAAGGGCATTGAGCCAGTAGTACACGGCGTTCGCACTGCAGTGAAGTCTGGATGTTCTGTTGTCGTTCTGACAAATGCATGTGGTGGGATCAATCGCGATTACACAGTTGGGCAACCCGTTCTCATTCGTGATCACATTTCGCTTACGGGCGTGAGTCCACTTATTGGCGGAAATTTTGTAGATCTCACAGATTGCTACAGTAAGCGCCTTCGTGAAATTGTGAAAGCAGAAGATTCTTCACTCGCTGAAGGTGTTTATGCACATTGGCGCGGCCCTTCGTATGAAACGCCTGCCGAAATTAACATGATTCGTACCATGGGAGCTGATCTTGTGGGCATGTCCACAGTTCCAGAGGCAGTCGCCGCACATGCACTCGGTGCAGAAATTCTCGGAATCTCATTGGTAACAAATGCAGCGGCCGGGATGACTGGCGAGAAGCTCAGTCACGAAGAAGTGATGGCGGCAGGAAAGGCTTCTGCTGGACGAATCGGAACTTTGCTCGCCAAAGTATTACCTCAACTATGACTCCGGAGTTCATCGCCGAAGTACAAGAGTGGATTTCTCTTGATCCCGATGAACTGACTGCTGCACTCCTTCAAAGCTGGATCGATACCGATAACGAGGCTGCCCTCAAAAAATCATTTTCTGGGTTCCTTCAATTCGGGACTGCAGGTCTACGTGGTCCTGTAGGCCCAGGTCCATCGTGCATGAATCGTGCTGTTGTGCTGCGGACCTCTGCAGGAATCGCTTCCTACATGAAAAAGCGCGGCTTGAAAACTGTTGTTATAGGTCGAGATGCTCGACATGGATCTGAAGAATTCACAGAAGAGTCCGCCCAAATATTCACTGGAGCAGGAATGAAGGTGTGGGTTCTCCCTCGTCCACTCCCGACTCCGGTATTGGCATTTGCGGTTAACTTTTTAAAAGCTGATGTGGGCATCATGGTTACAGCAAGCCATAACCCGCCCGAAGATAATGGATACAAGGTTTACCTTGGTGGTGTCGTTGATGGAGTTCGCTACGAAGGTTCACAAATTGTTCCACCCGCAGATCGTGAAATTGCTGAAGAGATTTCGAAGATCAAAAGTGTCCAGCCAAAAGGAAGAAACTGGGAAGTATTAGATGAGCGCGTTTTTGATGAATATATTTCAAAAACTTCAGAATTGGCAAGGATTAAAGGGGATGTCCGCATTGTTTATAGCGCGATGCATGGAGTAGGCACTGAAACATTTCTGGCAACATTTAAAGCTGCCGGATTTAGTGATCCAATTTTGGTAAAGGAACAAGCTGATCCAAACCCAGATTTTCCAACAGTAAAATTTCCAAATCCAGAAGAGCCCGGGGCGATTGATTTATCCTTAAAATTGGCTGCTGAAGTCGGTGCAGATCTTGTTATTGCAAATGATCCAGATGCTGATCGATGTGCAGCTGCAATTCATGAAACTGGAGTTGGCTGGAGAATGCTTCGCGGTGATGAAGTGGGAGCGATTCTCGGACACTATATTGCGACGACAATGAAAGAAAGCTGCTTTGGCAAATCTTTTGCTAATTCGATTGTTTCATCGTCAATCCTTGGAAAGATATCTCGTGCACATGGAATTGAATTTCATGAGACTTTGACTGGGTTTAAATGGCTGGCGAAAATTCCTAATCTTCGATTTGGATATGAAGAAGCTCTTGGTTACGCAGTGGATGCCACCGCAGTGAACGATAAAGATGGAATTTCAGCTGCCCTTATCCTTTCTCAATGTGCTGCAGAACTTAAGCGGGATGGACACACTCTTGCCGGCTACCTAGCAAATATATGGGAAACATATGGCTATCACGGGACAGAACAGATTTCGATAAGAGTCAGTGATATATCCCAGGTAGATACCGTTCTTTCAAAGCTAAGGAAAAACAATCCACCTGCGCTCAATGGAGTCTCTCTCACTCGTTTTATTGACCTGGCTCAGCCCGAAGGCAATTTTCCCCCAACAAACGGCATCATCATGTGGTTTGGAGACTCGATTCGAGTAATCGTTCGCCCCAGTGGAACTGAAGCAAAATTGAAGTGTTATGTTGAAGTTGCGAGCACGGGCGGTTCACAATCAGATATTTCATCAGTAAATGCAGAAATTCTAAAGATAAAAACCGAGCTGATGGAATTGCTCGCTCTTTAAAAGTTAATTTTTCCCGCCTTAATCAGTGTCTCCGCTTTTAATAAGGTAGGCACATACTTGCTCCCCAGAGCCGGCACCAAAAGGTCGACTCCGCCGTCCTTGAAAGAATATTCGCGGCCAAAGATTCCATTTTCTGCATCGAGGACATCAATATATGAACGATTCTTTATGCCGTAGGAAATAATGTCGTAAGTAGCAGTGTCAACCCGCTTTTGGACAGCTGCAAGAAGAACGGATTTAGCCTTTGCGCTCTTTAAAAAGAATTGATCTGGCAGGACACCAATGTACCGAAGAGGCTTCTTAGAAGTTGAGTACTTTGCAACGACATCCATCACATCAGAACTTTGATTCCATGTCGAATAGAAAACGTCAGCGCCGCGTCCAACCATTCCAGCGGTATCCGAGGACGGACTCATCCCCCAGTTCTGCGCTAAGACTTGAATCTTTGGTTTCACACTTTGCGCTCCTTGTAGGAAGGCCTTATTAAGGTCTCGCAAATTTGTTCGGTCAACATCCATGAGAAGCGCGATTTTTCCTGTTCGAGTTGCAGATGCAGCAAGAACACCGGCTAAATAACTTGACTGCGCTTCGTTGAAAACCATGCACTCGACATTGAGTTGACCTACGTTTGAATTATCGATGATTGCAAATTGGGTATTAGGGAACTCATCCATAGATGCATTGAGTGAGGATTGAAATCCATACCCCACGAGCAAGATTGGGCTATACCCGGCATTTGCTAGGAAGCGAATTTTGAGGAGCCGATCGAGGTCAGTTCCATCTGTCGCAATTTCACGAAGTGCTAAAGGGCCCAAATGAAAGGCCTTTTTTGCTTTATCAACGCCCATTGCGGCAGCATCATTAATGCCACCATCGCCACGTCCGCCAATGTCGTAGATAACAGCAATCTTGGGTGAAGAAGCGTGAGCTGCGGTTGGGACAGGGAATATGACAGTAAAGATTGCTAGAGCAAGGAGGAGCGCACGCTTTTTAAGCACGTGGAATGAGCCCCATAGCTTCATATGTCTTTTTCAATGTCTCTTCCGCAACGGCATTTGCTTTATCAGCGCCAACTTTAAGAATCTTTGTTAGTTCAGCTGGTTCCTTCAAAAGTTCCATGGTCCGATCACGTACTGGGCGGAAATATTCCACAACAACCTCAGCTACAGCGCCCTTGAGGTCTCCGTAGCCCTTGCCATCAAATTCATTCTCAAGCTCAGAAATTGTTTTCCCGGAGAGTGCGCTATGAATTGTGAGCAAATTGGAGACGCCAGGCTTCTCTGCTTGATCGAATTTAATCTCGCGGCCTGTATCAGTAACAGCGCTCTTGATCTTCTTTGCATTTACTTCAGGCGCATCAAGAATATCGACAACACCAGCCGGGGATGAGTTTGTTTTGCTCATCTTTGCAGAAGGATCTTGAAGGTCATTAATTTTTGCAGCGGCTTTTGTAATGTAAGCCTCTGGGATTGTAAAAATTTCCTTATATGTGTTGTTAAAACGTTGACCAAGATCGCGCGTCAACTCAATATGTTGGCGCTGATCTTCCCCAACGGGTACATATTTTGCCTGATACAAAAGAATATCTGCGGCTTGCAAAATCGGATATGTGAAGAGTCCAACAACTGTTCGATCTGCACCAGATTTTTGACTCTTATCTTTAAATTGAGTCATTCGTCCAGCCTCACCAAAACCTGTTAAACATTCCATGACCCACCCAAGCTGATTATGGGCCGGAACATGTGATTGCATAAAGAGTGCACATTTTTCTGGGTCAAGACCAAGTGCCAACAATTGAGCTGTCGATGTCAATGAACGCTCACGGAGAACTTTTGGATCTACTTGAACCGTGATGGCGTGAAGGTCCACAACACAATAAAACGCATCATGGCTTTCTTGAAGGTCAACCCATTGCTTGAGAGCGCCGAGGTAATTGCCGAGGTGGAATGACCCGCCCGTTGGCTGAATTCCAGAAAGGATTCTCTCTTTACTCATGGGCCGTATCTTTCCATTCATCGCGAGAGATGAGTAATTGCCCAGCTCTTTTACCTTCCATGGAGAGGACTGTGATGCGGAGGGATTCGTGGCGTAATACATCGTGAACCTCGGGCAAGCGGCCTAAAGCATGCATGACATATCCCCCGGCAGTTTCATACGGCCCTTCTGGAAGGTGAATTCCAGTCTGGTCGTAGAGATCTTCAAGTGAAATTAGGGCATCAATTTCAAAATCTCCAGTGCGACCTTGAGGTGTGACTTCATCCTCAACTTCATCATATTCATCATGGATATCGCCAATAAAGCATTCCACAAGATCTTCAAGAGTCACGATTCCGTCTGTTCCGCCGTACTCATCCAAGACAATTGCAAGATGTTGACGCTTTGCACGAAGTTCTGTCAGAGCTGGCAGGACTCCTTTTGTTCCAGGCAAAAATGTTACCGGCCGAATAATGTCCAGGAGAGTGGCGTTGGGGCGACTCACATGAATATTGAGAAGATCGCGGACGTGGAGAAAACCAATCACTTCATCGCTATTTCCTCGGGTGACTGGATAGCGAGAATGCGCACTCTCGACTGCAACCTTCATGGCTTCATCAATCGAGGTTCCGACATCGAGAAATTCAACTTCAGTCCGGGGAACCATGATTTCGTGAAGAGCCAGATCGCCTGAATTAAATACTTCTTCGACAATATCTCTTTCTTCATCTGTCAGCGCTGTGTGACCTGTTACAAGATCCACAAGTTCAGCTTCTGACATCTCAGAACGAGATTCCTCGGCTTTCAATCCAAAAAGTTTCACAACAGCATCGGTTGATTTTGAGAGCAACCAAATAGTTGGGCGAAAGAATTTTGCAAGCTGATCAATAATTCCAGCAGAAGCGAGCGCAATAGACTCGGTGCGATAAATAGCTAAACGTTTCGGAACAAGTTCGCCAAAGACTAAAGAGATATACGCGATGACGATTGTGACAAGTACTAATGAGAGCGTTGTGGCCAATCCATGAGAGAGGCCCCATTTTTCAAATGCTGGAATGACAAAGGAGGATCCGAGTCGTTCAGATCCAAGGGCTGCTGAAAGAAATCCACAGAAGGTCACACCGATTTGAGCTGCAGCCAGAAAGCGATTGGGGTTCTGGGTGAGATGGCCAACCCGGGCGCCACGCTTTCCTTGGCTCTGCATCTGTCGGACCTGGGAGTCGCGCAGGGAGAGCAGGGATATCTCGGCGGCTACGAAGAGAGCGGCAAGAGCGATAAAGAAGAGCACCAGGCCGATATCGAGGAGGAGCTGGCTGGTGGAGCCAAAGAGTATTCCCTCGTCCTTGTAGGCCAGATGCCCCGTGTGCCCCAGATGCCCTATGAGCCTATTCATGGACATAGGGTATCGTGGGCTTCCTCACGCCAAGGAAGACGTGAGAATCACGTAATAAGTTCCCTCCAAAGGATCGTCGGGCACGTACCTGCCCGGAGAAGGAGCCACATCATGGCATCAGTCGTTTTTGACGCAGCATCACGAATCTATCCAGGCACAACAAAGCCAGCCGTAGACAAGCTCAACCTCACAATTGCTGATGGTGAATTTCTTGTCCTCGTTGGACCATCTGGTTGTGGAAAATCAACATCACTGCGCATGCTTGCAGGCCTCGAGGAAATCGATGGCGGTGCAATTCGCATCGGAGATCGCGACGTAACAAACGTTGCACCAAAAGATCGCGATATCGCGATGGTCTTCCAGTCTTATGCTCTCTATCCACATATGTCAGTTGCTGAAAATATGGGCTTTGCTCTCAAGATTGCCGGCATTGATAAGGAAGAGCGCGATCGCCGCGTTCTGGAAGCTGCCAAGCTTCTTGATCTCGAGCCTTACTTAGATCGCAAGCCAAAAGCCCTCTCAGGTGGACAACGCCAACGCGTAGCAATGGGCCGCGCGATTGTTCGCGAGCCACAAGTTTTCTTGATGGATGAACCTCTTTCTAACCTTGACGCAAAGCTTCGTGTTGCAACCCGCACGCAGATTGCTGCACTACAGCGTCGTCTAGGTATCACAACTGTGTACGTTACTCACGACCAGGTTGAAGCGATGACGATGGGCGATCGCGTTGCTGTGATGAAGGATGGACTTCTCCAGCAAGTTGATACTCCACGCAATCTTTATGACCGCCCAGCAAACTCATTTGTAGCAGGCTTCATTGGTTCACCTGCAATGAACCTCCTCATCGCACCTGTAAGCGGCGGTAAGGGCAAGCTTGGTGATTACACATTTGATGTTCCTGCATCAGCTGGATCATCAGTAATTGTTGGAATCCGTCCTGAAGGATTTACACCAGC
>CAINRG010000021.1 GCA_903852585.1 uncultured Actinomycetes bacterium | reverse complement strand
TACTTAATCAATTTGACTTCGTCCGCGAATAATTTGAATAAAGTAACGACTCAATACATGACAAACTCGACTCAAAACATTTCAACAGTTAGCTCGACAACATTCACAGATGCATCTGCGGCCCCTAAGTCAGCCCCAACCACGGCATCGATTCTTGCTGAGGCCTACAAGGTAGTTAAGGCAACAAGTTCAAGCGCGACGATGGATCCAAATGGTTTGTATATGGTCTTCACAAACAATTTCCCATCATCGGCCAACTACTGTGCATGGCATGGTGCAGGTTCAGTTAGCGGAAGCAAGAATTTCCAAGTTGCTTACCAACCATTTTTGGGATCCTTCACTGGTTGTCCCGCTCTCACATCAACGGGTGGATACACAAACCCATCTGATGGCGTAGCAGCTCTTGCAAATGTTGCAAGTCACGAATACTACGAAGCAATAACGGATCCATTATTAAACGCATGGTTTGATTCAGCTGGAGCCGAAATTGGCGATAAATGTGCTTGGACACACGGAGTTGCCCTCGTCGGTACTTACTATGTACAAACCGAATGGAGCAACAAAGTTTCTGGCTGCGCAGTTTCATAATGGCCAAAAAAGTATTTGTCTCTGCGGCAATAGCGCTATCAGTGTTTTTGCTGAGTTCATGTGGTTCGAAGGCTCCTGAAATAAAAGTTATTGGAAGCTCTAGTTCCCAGGAGACAATGGCCTCACCATCGCCTACAAAATAGTGTGAAAATGCAAAAGCCCCTCAAGAAATTGAGAGGCTTTTTTGCTTTGGTGGGTTGTGAGGGACTCGAACCCCCGACCCAGTGATTAAGAGTCACTTGCTCTACCAACTGAGCTAACAACCCAAAGCACTACTTCATCTACTGCGGAGCAGACCCTACCAGCGTTGGTGGCGTCTGCGAAAATCACTTAAAGCGCGTCGTGACCTCGTTCATTTGTGCGTATTCGGACCACCGAATCAACGGTTGTGACCCAAATCTTTCCATCACCAATGGAGCCTGTATTTGCTGTCTTGACCATCAAATCCATGACCCGGTCGAGATCGGCATCGTCGACTAAAACCTCAATGCGTACTTTAGGAATGAGATCAACGTTGTATTCGGCTCCGCGGTAAATCTCGGTGTGACCTTTTTGGCGACCAAATCCACTCGCCTCTGAAACCGTCATCCCTGCTACGCCATTTGCTTGAAGTGAAGATTTAATCTCCTCAACGCGAGCGGGTTTTACAAGTGCAGTTATGAGTTTCATGAAATTAAATTAATGAGTTTCTTTGAAGCGTTTGTAGCTTTCGTTGATTTCATTTTCGGCTGCAACGTGGCCAACCCATTCGCCGCCAAATACTTTCTTGCCTGGTTCAAGAGCTTTATAAACCTGGAAGAAGTGGCTGATTTCATCGAGATCGAAATCGGCTACGTTGTCAAGATCCTGCAAATCATTTTTGCGAACATCGCCTGCTGCAACGCAGAGGAGTTTGTCATCTCCGCCTGCTTCATCTTGCATGTGATACATCCCGACGACGCGGCAGCTGACTACACAACCAGGAAATGTTGGCTCATCGAGAAGAACAAGAGCGTCGAGTGGATCCCCGTCCAATGAAAGACTATTTTTTACAAAGCCGTAGTCGTAGGGATAACGAGTTGATGTAAAGAGCATTCGATCTAGACGAATTTCACCAGTCTTATGATCAATCTCGTATTTGTTGCGGCTTCCTGCTGGGATTTCGATGACTACATCGAAAATCATGTGAGGCATTGGGAACTCCCTTGTCATTCAAGCAGGAAAAGCCGGACCTTCTGTAAAACTTTAAAACTTGGGGTGATCGACGGGGCTCGAACCCGCGACATTCCGGACCACAACCGGATGCTCTACCAGCTGAGCTACGACCACCATGTTGCACTGGAAGTGTTAATTATACGGGACAGAACTAGGGCGCCGGAACGAAAATTTGAGCGCGGTAATAGTCCAACTCGTCGATGGAATCACGAATATCGCCAAGAGCGCGGTGGTTTCCAGTCTTCTTTGGAGCGGCAAAGTAGGCACGTGGGTACCAACGTCGAGCCAACTCCTTGATGGAGGAAACATCCACTGTTCTGTAATGAAGGTAGGCATGAACTTCGGGCAGATCGCGCGCGATAAAGAGGCGATCGACATAGACAGAGTTTCCAGCAAGGGGAGATTTACCAGCCCCTGGTGCGTATTTATTGAGGTATTCAAGAATCTTTGTTGAAGCCTCTTCGAGGGAGACGCCATCTGGGATCTCGGTGATGAGCCCAGAAGCGGTGTGCATCTCACGGACAAAATCATTCATTCCGTCGAGCTTCTCTTGAGTGGTTTTGATAACGAGGTCTATTCCTTCGCCCAAAACATTAAGTTGGGAATCGGTCACAAGGACTGCAATCTCCACAAGCGCGTCGTTATCCACGCTGAGCCCGGTCATTTCGCAATCAACCCAGATGAGGTTAGGAATCTCTTGTGCCATGAGCCCACCCTAGAGGGTCGTAGAGTGATTTCACCATTCGTTCACCTTCTGTTAACTATTGAGCCAACTGTTGGCCCCCGATTGGGGGGAGTATCTGCGAGTGAGTTCAGCCCCAGTTCTTGAAAAGCCAGCCCTTCCAGAGAAGCGCGAAATAACGACCCGTCCTCGATTTTCCGATCGAGTTTTTCGCGGAGTTGTTACAACTGGCGGTCTTTCATCTCTCGTAATTCTTGGGCTAATTCTTCTCTTTCTTCTTTACAACGGATACGACACTTTTCGCCAACAAGGTCTTCATTTTCTTACCTCAAGCCAATGGCAAGCTGTTGTATCTGATTCCGGAAAATTTGACGCCGTAAATTCTCATTTCGGAATAGCAGCGATGCTTTTTGGAACATTAATTTTGGCAACCATTGCTGTCATAGTTGGTGTGCCTATTAGCGTCGGTGCAGCCATTTACTTAACTTTTTACGCACCTCAATCGATCAAGAAAATTATGGTTACCGCAATTGATCTTATGGCGGCATTTCCATCGGTTTTATTTGGACTTTGGGGATTTTTCGTTCTGGAAGGTTCTGCAGAATATTGGGCAAAACTTCTGACAAAATATTTTGGTTGGATTCCACTTTTCAAATTACCTGAACCATATGTTTCCCGTTCACCATTTATTGCAGGCTTAGTTCTTGCAATCATGATTATTCCAATCGTGACTTCCATTTCTCGTGAAATTTTTGCACAGACTCCTTTAGATCGTATGCAAGCTGCATACGCACTTGGTGGAACAAGATTTGCGATGCTTCGCGCTGTCGCATTTCCGTATGCACGATCAGGAATTGTTGGTGGGGTAATGCTTGGCCTTGGACGTGCCATGGGTGAAACTGTTGCCGTCTATACCGTTCTCAATATTGTTTACCAGGTGAACTGGCATATCTTGTTTAGTGCAGGTGGAAATGTCGCCTCAATGATTCTTCTTAAGTTTGGAGAAGCAAGTCCAAATGAAATCAAAGCCCTCATGGCTGCTGGACTTGTTCTATTTATTCTTACACTCATCGTTAACTCACTAGCTAACCTCATTGTCAGTCGTACAGGAAAGAGTGGTCGCTAATGTCTACGACAACTCCTACAAAAGCAGCGCCGAGAAAGCCTTGGGCCGCTTCACCGAAAGATCGCTTTGAAACAGCAGGAATCTTTGTCGCTGCTGCAGCCGTTTCACTTGTCTTGGTACTTGCTACTCCACTCAAGGGAAAGCTCGCATACTTTGCAATTTTTTTCTTCGCATACCTTGCAATTGATTTCGTTTTTCAATTTCGTAAAGCCGGTCGCCCGGCAGCTGTTGATAGTTTCTTTCGAGGGCTAGTAACCATGGCAATCGCTGCTGCTGTTACGCCTATTGTGAGTATTTTGATTACCGTCTGGGTACGTGGGCATAAGGGACTTCATCTTTCTCTCTTTACAACTGATATGCGTTCAAATGCATTCACCGATCCGGTCTCTGCTGGTGGTTTAATCCATGCAATCATTGGAACAGGGCTTCTTGTTATTTTTGCAATGATTATCTCGGTTCCGATTGGAATCTTGACAGCGGTTTATCTCACCGAGATTCGCGGACGCTTTACTCGCCCCATTGAATTCCTTGTACAGGCGATGTCAGGCGTTCCATCGATTGTCGCCGGTCTCTTTATTTATGCAGCGATTCTTGTTCCTCTGACAAAAACTGTTAATGGAATTCAAGGTTCACTCGCACTGGCAATTTTGATGATCCCCACCGTTGCTCGCACTTCGCAAGAAGTCTTGAAGTTAATTCCAAATGATCTTCGCGAAGCAGGAGTAGCCCTTGGTGGCACTCAATGGCGTTCGGTTGCAATTGTTGTTGTTCCAGCTGCTCGAAGCGGACTCATAACAGCAATGATTCTTGGTGTGGCTCGCGTCGCAGGTGAAACTGCTCCAATCCT
>CAINRG010000020.1 GCA_903852585.1 uncultured Actinomycetes bacterium | reverse complement strand
CGCTTGTACTTACCGCAATAACATTCCCAGTCGCGAGTTGGTCCGAAAATCTTCTCATCGAAGAGTCCGTCCTTCTCAGGCTTGAGTGTGCGGTAGTTAATGGTTTCTGGCTTCTTAACCTCGCCAAAAGACCACTCACGAATATTGTCCGTTGATGCAAGACCGATACGGAGTTCGTCGAAGAAATTAACATCTAACATTTATTGTCTCCTCACACTTCTTCTACGCTGCTTGGCTCAACTCGTGACAAGTTGATGCCGAGCTCTTCGGCTGCACGGAAGACTTCTTCATCAGTATCGCGCAATTGAATTGCAACACCTTCAGAAGAAAGAACTTCGACGTTAAGACATAGGGATTGCATTTCCTTAACAAGCACCTTGAATGATTCAGGGATGCCTGGTTCTGGAATATTTTCACCCTTAACAATTGCTTCGTAAAGCTTTACGCGACCAAGTACGTCATCTGACTTGATGGTAAGAAGCTCTTGAAGTGTGTAGGCGGCGCCATACGCTTCGAGTGCCCAAACTTCCATTTCGCCGAAACGCTGTCCACCAAATTGAGCCTTACCGCCCAATGGTTGTTGCGTGATCATTGAGTAAGGTCCAGTTGAACGTGCGTGGATCTTGTCGTCTACCAAGTGGTGGAGCTTCAAGATATACATGTAACCAACTGTGATTGGAGCCTTGTATGGCTCACCAGTGCGACCGTCAAAGAGTTGGGCCTTACCGTTTGAACCAATCAAACGCATGCCGTCCTTATTAGGATTTGTGGAACCAAGAAGACCCATAAGTTCTTCTTCCTTTGTTCCATCAAAGACTGGTGTTGCAACCTTTGTGAATGGGGCAGCTTCTGATGCACCGATCGCACGCAAGTTTTCTTGCCATGGCTCGTTGCCTTCAAGCTTCCATCCAGAACGTGCAACCCAACCAAGGTGAGTTTCTAGAACCTGTCCGACGTTCATACGACCAGGAACACCAAGTGGGTTCAAGATAACGTCGACTGGAGTTCCGTCTTCAAGGAATGGCATATCTTCTTGTGGAAGGATCTTGGAAATAACACCCTTGTTACCGTGACGACCAGCAAGTTTGTCACCGTCTTGGATCTTACGCTTTTGCGCAACATAGACGCGTACAACTTGGTTGACGCCGGCAGGAAGTTCGTAATCTTCAGAATCTGCAATAGAGACTCCGATGACCTTTCCGGACTCACCGTGTGGAACCTTGAGTGAGGTATCGCGAACTTCGCGAGCCTTTTCACCAAAGATTGCACGAAGCAAACGCTCTTCAGGTGTGAGTTCGGTTTCTCCCTTTGGAGTTACCTTTCCTACGAGAATGTCGCCAGGTGAAACATCTGCACCTACGCGAATGATTCCGCGATCATCAAGGTCTGCAAGAACTTCTTCGCTGACATTTGGAATGTCGCGAGTGATTTCCTCAGGCCCAAGCTTTGTATCGCGAGCATCAACTTCATACTCTTCAATGTGAATGGAAGTAAGAACGTCATCTTGTACGAGGCGCTGCGAAAGAATGATCGCATCTTCGTAGTTGTGACCTTCCCATGACATAAATGCCACGAGCAAGTTCTTACCGAGAGCCATTTCGCCCTTTTCGGTCGATGGACCATCAGCAATAACCATGCCTGGCTCCACACGATCGCCTTGGCTAACAACAACCTTTTGGTTGCGGCTTGTGCCTTGGTTTGAACGAACAAACTTCTCAACAAAGTAATGCTCTGTTGTGCCATCATCATTCATAACAGTTACTTCGTCAGAATCAACAACTGTTACAACGCCGGCCTTACGAGCAAGAGTGACATCGCCTGCATCAACGGCTGCACGGAACTCCATACCGGTACCAACAAATGGCGCCTCTGCACGAAGAAGTGGAACTGCTTGACGCATCATGTTTGAGCCCATTAACGCGCGGTTAGCATCGTCGTGCTCAAGGAATGGAATCATTGCCGTCGCGACAGAAACCATCTGGCGTGGTGAAACGTCCATGTAATCCACTTCATCAGCAAGGATGTATTCAACTTCGCCACCGCGACGACGTACAAGTACGCGTGCTTCTGCGAAATGTGAATCAGAAGTTAATGGAGCATTTGCTTGCGCAATGATGTGTTCATCTTCTTCATCAGCTGTGAGGTAATCAATTTGGTCTGTGACTTTGCCCTTTACAACCTTGCGGTAAGGAGTCTCGATAAATCCAAATGGAGTTACGCGAGCATATGTAGCAAGTGAGCCGATAAGACCAATGTTTGGACCTTCAGGAGTTTCGATTGGACACATACGTCCGTAGTGCGATGGGTGCACGTCACGAACTTCGAAGCCTGCGCGTTCACGTGAGAGACCGCCAGGTCCAAGCGCTGAAAGACGACGCTTGTGTGTCATACCCGAAAGTGGGTTTGTCTGATCCATGAACTGTGAAAGTTGGGAAGTTCCGAAGAACTCCTTAATGGATGCAACGACTGGGCGAATGTTGATGAGAGTTTGAGGAGTAATTGCCTCAACGTCTTGAGTCGTCATACGTTCGCGAACAACGCGCTCCATACGTGAAAGACCAGTACGTACTTGATTCTGGATCAATTCACCTACGGTGCGAAGACGACGGTTACCGAAGTGGTCGATATCGTCTGTCTCAACACGTACCTGCTTGCCGTATTCCATAAGAGCATCGCCCTTGTGGAGGTGAGCGAGATAGCGAATTGTTGCAACGATATCTTCGATATTGAGAAGACCCTTAGCGAGTTCAAGCTCAAGACCAAGCTTCTTATTAACCTTAAAGCGGCCAACCTTTGCAAGGTCATAACGCTTTGCATTGAAGTAAAGATTTTCAATGAGGTTTTGTGCAGCTTCCTTCGTTGGTGGCTCACCTGGACGGAGTTTGCGATAGATATCAAGAAGAGCTTCATCTTGAGTCTGCGCATTGTCCTTTTCAAGTGTTGCGCGGATTGATTCGAATTCACCGAATTGTTCGATGATCTGATCAGAAGACCAACCAAGTGCCTTCAAGAAAATTGTTACAGGCAACTTACGCTTGCGATCGATACGAACGCCAACAAGATCTTTCTTATCAACTTCAAATTCCAACCAAGCACCGCGGCTTGGGATGATCTTTGCAGTCAATACATCTTTGTCAGATGCCTTTTCGATTGTGCGCTCAAAGTAAACTCCAGGAGAACGAACAATCTGAGAAACAACAACACGTTCTGTTCCGTTAATGACGAAAGTTCCGCGAGGTGTCATCAATGGGAAGTCACCCATAAAGACTGTCTGAGACTTGATTTCGCCAGTCTCGTTGTTCATGAATTCTGCTGTCACGAAAAGTGGAGCAGCAAATGTCATATCGCGATCTTTACATTCAGCGATTGAATACTTAGGTGGTTCGAAGCGATGGTCGCGGAATGAGAGCGACATCTTTCCTTGGAAGTCTTCGATAGGAGAGATCTCCTCGAAGATTTCTTCTAAACCAGATTGCTTTGGGACTTCGCCTCGGCCGCTCTTTTCAGCATCCTCAAGACGCGCACGCCACAAGTCGTTACCAAGCAACCAGTCGACAGAATCAAGCTGTAGCGACAAGAGGTTAGGTACTTCAAGGGGTTCGCGGATCTTTGCGAATGAGACACGAGCAGGGGCAAACGATTTTGACTTCGCGGCCAATGTTCCTCCAAATAATTAAATCGCAGACGTCTCTACAATTTTTTATACGCATGGCTACCGCTAGGTCTGGCCGCTATATGCCGTACCTGGGAGATAAATTTGCGAACTCGAACCTTATCCTGACCCCCCTTTCAGGGGCAAATCCGGATCAAAAGGTGTATAAGCAGGAAAAAAGGGGTCTCTCCCTCAAGAGACCCCCTGCCTGTGCACTACCTATGCACTACCTATGCACTGCCTATCCAATTAAGGCTTTACAGGTGCGACCGGCTTTGCTGGCAAGACGAGCTTTGTTGGTGCGACAGGCTTAACGATCGTCGCTAGGGCCGCTTGATGTGTAGCAATCGCGGCGGCAATCGCGGTTTTACGAGCGGCTGTAGCTGCTTGCTTTTGAGCGGCAGTGGCGCCAACTGCAGTTGTGGCGGCTGTGAAATCGCTCTTGGCCTTTGCAACAGCTGCTTTATAAGCCGTACTCGCCGTTGCGCGAGCGGCCATATTTGCGGCGGCCTTTGCCTTGTAATCGGTCACGAGCGCAGCGTGTGCGCTTCGAGCAGCGACGGCATCTGATTGCCACTTTGCAAGTGCTGCCTTATAAACAACAACCGCTGCTTTGTAATCGGAGGCTGGTGTTGCAAAAGCCGATGTGGATGATCCGATAAGTCCCGCTGTCAATGCAACGGCTACCAGGATTCGTGAATTCTTCTTCATTTATTTCCCCTTCCCTGAGGTGATTGAAGAATGGCCCCGAAAGTTGGGAAGAGGCTGTGAATGGGGTGAATTTGTGGGAAATCTTTTATGAAATAAAAAAGGCCCCGCTCATTTCTGAACGGGGCCTTTCCTTTAATTCCTTTAATGCAATTACTTGATTGAGACCTTTGCGCCAGCAGCTTCGAGAGCAGCCTTTGCCTTTTCTACAGCTTCCTTTGAACCCTTTTCGATCAAGGTTGCAGGAGTTGCGTCTACGAGGTCCTTCGCTTCCTTCAATCCAAGAGCTGAATTGATTCCACGAACTTCCTTGATCACTGCAATCTTCTGTGAACCAGCATCTTCAAGGATGAGTGAGAACTCATCTTGACCAGCATCTGCTGCACCAGCAGCAGCGCCGCCAGCAGCAGCTGCAGCTACAGGAGCAGCAGCGGTTACATCGAATTCTTCTTCAAATGCCTTGACGAAATCAGAGAGTTCAACAAGTGTCATTTCCTTGAACTGAGCCATGAGGTCAGCTTGTGAGAGCTTTGCCATTTTTATATTTCCTTTTCGTTAATGTTCTGAGAAAAACTATTCAGCTGGGGTTTCGGTTGCTTCTGCAGCGGGAGCTTCAGTTGTTTCAGCAACAACTTCAGCTGGAGCTTCTGCTTCAACAGGAGCAGCTTCAGCAACTGGTGCTGGAGCAGCTTCTTCAACAGCGGGAGCCGCTGCCACATTTGCATCGGCACCTTGCTCGGACGCCATCTTGATTCGCAAAGCGTCGAAGGTACGCGCGGCCTTGGCCATTGTGCCCTTCATTGCGCCAGCGAGCTTGCTTAGGAGAACCTCACGAGATTCAAGATCAGCAAGTTTCATGATTTCTGCAGTTGTTACAGCCTTGCCTTCGAAGATTCCGCCCTTGATAACAAGAAGAGGATTTTCCTTTTGGAAATTCTTCATAGCCTTTGCTGCATCAATTGGATCACCCTTTACAAACGCGAGTGCAGAAGGACCAACGAGAAGATCATCAGAGATCTCAACGCCAGCATTCTTTGCTGCAATCTTTGTAAGTGTGTTCTTTACAACCGAATACTTGGTTGTTGAACCAAGTGAACGTCGTAGTTCTTTCATTGAGGTCACGGTAAGACCGCGATACTCAGTCAGAACAGTTGCTGTTGCTGACTTAAAATCTTCAGTCAGTTCAGCTACTGCTGCTGCCTTATCAGGACGAGCCATGTGGCTTCCTTTCATATCGTTTATTCGGACCTCACGTTGGGACTCTGATCGCCGAAAATAAAAAATCCTCGGCGCATAAGTGCGCACGAGGCTTTGAGTAAAGCTCATGTGAACCTATGCGGGCTGCTTTCGCAATTAACTCCCGAGAAGTTTTACCTTCCCAGAAAGACCTGCAGTCTTTGGTGAGAGCTGAAGTCTAAAGGGGTTGGCCGGAAAAGCAAAAATCCGGCCAATCCACACGGGACCGACCGGATTTGAGCGTATTAATTATTGAAGAACTGGACCGCCATCACGAGCAATCGATGAATCAACCTGGATTCCAGGTCCCATCGTTGTCGAAATTGTTACCTTCTTGATGTAACGACCCTTTGCTGATGAAGGCTTCGCGCGGAAGACTTCTTCGAAAGCTGCTGAGTAGTTCTCGGCAAGCTGATCAGCTGTGAATGAAACCTTGCCGATGATGAAGTGAAGGTTTGAATTCTTATCCACACGGAATTCAATCTTTCCGCCCTTAATATCTGTAACAGCCTTAGCTACATCTGTTGTAACCGTTCCTGTCTTTGGGTTAGGCATCAAACCACGTGGTCCGAGAACCTTTCCGAGGCGACCGACCTTACCCATCAATTCTGGTGTTGATACGACAGCGTCGTAATCAAGGCGACCCTTTGAAACTTCATCGATAAGTTCATCTGCACCGACGATATCTGCACCAGCTGCGCGAGCTTCTTCAGCACGCTCTCCGCCAGCAAATACCAAAACGCGAGCAGTCTTACCTGTTCCGTGTGGCAAATTAACAGTTGAACGAACTGCTTGATCTGCCTTCTTTGGGTCAACGCCGAGAACCATTGAAACTTCAACAGTGGCGTCATATTTTGTTGTAGAAGTTTCCTTCGCAAGTTTTACTGCCTGTGATGGTGAGTAGAAGAGATTTTGATCAACCTTCTTTGCTGCCTCGTTGTACTTCTTGCTGCGCTTCATATCTTCCTTCTTTCCGTTGAGTGGAGCAGGTTGTGGTTAGCGGAGCAGCGTGCTCCTCCCACATCTTTCTTTTTAGTTTCTTTTTAGTTTCTTTTTAGAGACCGTCGACCAATACGCCCATTGAGCGAGCTGTACCAGCGATAATCAAACTTGCTGCGTTGAGGTCATTAGCATTGAGGTCAGCCATCTTAATCTTGGCGATCTCTTCAACTTGTGCCTTTGAGATTGTTGCAACCTTTGTCTTGTGTGGGACTGGTGAACCCTTTTCGATTCCAGCAGCCTTCAAGATCAAACGTGATGCAGGAGGTGTCTTTGTAATGAATGTGAAAGAGCGATCTTCGTAGACAGTGATCTCTACAGGAATGATCTGACCCTTTTGGCTTTCAGTCTCAGCGTTGTACGCCTTAACGAAATCCATGATGTTGACACCATGTTGACCAAGAGCTGGACCCACTGGAGGAGCTGGTGTTGCTGCGCCTGCCTGGATCTGCAACTTGATGAGTGCAGTTACCTTCTTCTTTGGTGCCATTTTCTTTTCCTCTTTCTGGTTTCTTCTAAATCTTTATTGGATTTCGATTAAAGCTTTTGTACTTGGTTAAAGTGAAGTTCAACAGGCGTTTCGCGGCCAAAGATTGAGACCAAAACCTTGAGCTTTGCTTGCTCGGGCATGATTTCAGAGATTGATGCAGGAAGCGTTGCAAATGGTCCATCCATCACAGTGACGGATTCTCCAATTTCAAAATCAATGAGCTTGATATCAGCCTTACCGCCAGCCTTTGCAGGGCGTGGAGACAAGATGTTCTCTACTTCATCAAGGCTGAGAGGTGATGGGTGGTGAGCGTTGCCAACGAAACCTGTAACTCCAGGAGTGTTGCGCACGCAAGACCAAGACTCATCAGTGAGATCCATGCGAACGAGAACGTATCCAGGGAAAACATTGCGCTTTACCTGCTTTCGTTGTCCGTTCTTGATTTCAGTGATTTCTTCTTCAGGAACTTCAATCTGGAAAACATAATCTTCCATGTTCAAAGATTGAATACGGTTTTGGAGGCTGCCCTTTACCTTCTTCTCATAACCAGCGTATGAGTGAACGACATACCAGTCACCAGCAGCGGTGCGAAGTGCGCGACGGAATTCCGCACGCTCCTCATCAACCTCTTCTTCTTCCTCTACTGACGAATCAGAATCTTCATTCACGGATTGAGCAGGAACCGGTGCCTCATTGCGAGTGTCGTTTGCTTGGACATCTTCTGCAACAGCAGGAGTTTGCTCCGGTGAAGTCGTAGCGAGCGCAGCTTCAAATGCGTCTACATGGGTTTCTAAATTTTCCATGTTTATCCAAACACCAAGAAGACGACCTTTGTAAGAACAAGGTCAAGAAGGGAGACAACGGCGATGATGAAAAGAACGAAGACCATAACCACTGCTGTGTATGTTGAGAGTTGGTTGCGTG
>CAINRG010000019.1 GCA_903852585.1 uncultured Actinomycetes bacterium | reverse complement strand
GCGGTGAAGCAATGTGTTGATTCTGGTCTTGTCCTGACAAATTCGGAGGAGAGAAGTGCAATTCGTGAAGTTGCATTCTCAAAGACGAACCACATTCCTGAAGAGGACCTAAGTATTTTGGGCTTCCACGAGTGGCTTGACGCACTAGAAAAGGGAATTGCGGCACATCACGCTGGAATGCTGCCAACCTTCAAAGAAGTTGTGGAGGAGTTGTTTCAGCGAGGACTTGTTCGTGCTGTTTTTGCGACAGAAACTCTTGCTCTTGGAATCAACATGCCAGCTCGTACAGTTGTTCTTGAAAAGTTGACCAAATGGAATGGTGAAGCACATGTCACCGTTACTCCAGGAGAATTTACCCAATTGACAGGTCGGGCAGGACGTCGCGGAATCGATATTGAAGGAAACGCTGTTGTCATTTGGAATCGCGACACAGATTCGGCTTCTCTTGCTGGTTTGGCTTCTACCCGCACATACCCGTTGCGAAGTAGCTTTAAGCCTACATACAACATGACAATAAATCTCATCTCACAACTGGGCGCGGTAAGAGCTCGAACATCGCTGGAAGCATCTTTTGCTCAATATCAAGCCGACAAGGCCGTTGTTGGTCTCTCGCGCCAAATTCACAAAAACCAGGAAGCTATCACCCAACTCAGAGATAGCGTTGAATGTCATATGGGTGACTTTCTGGAATACACAGAAATCAAGGAAGAGTTACGAGATCTCGAAAAGTCACTTTCAAAAAATTCGAAAAAGAAGCGGCTCCTAGCTGAGCAGCGAATAACAGAACTGCGTCGTGCTTTGAGATCACATGCTTGTCATGGCTGTGCTGACCGTGAGCAACATGCGCGCCTAGCAGATCGTGCGGCGAGACTCATTCGAGAAAATCGTGGGCTGCAAGAACGTGTGAGCAATAGAACCGATGTAATAGCGCGCCGATTTGATCTTGTACAGATAATGTTGGGGGAACTTGGATATCTTGAAGGCAACAGCATCACTTCACATGGTCGACTACTTGCGAAAATATATGGTGAAACGGACCTACTTATTTCTGAATTAGTACGAAAGGAAATCCTGGTCGGGCTTAATGCAACGGAGTTAGTCTCAGTCCTTTCGGCACTTGTTTATGAAGCACGGCGCGAGGAGAGCCCAAAAATTCCTCACGGAAAAGTTCAAGACACTCTTGGGGAGATGGTCGGGGTTTGGAACGATCTCCACGAACGTGAACTGGACTTGGGACTAGAGCCAATGCGCGAACCAGATCTAGGTTTTTGCTGGGCCTCCCATCGGTGGGCAAGCGGACACTCACTTTCATCAATCGTGCGTGGAACAGAAATGACGGTTGGAGATTTCGTCCGTTCAATGAAGCAGATTATTGATTTACTTCGTCAATTGGGAAATGCGAGCCGTGATTTGTCTCCCGTTGTTGAAGAAGCACTCAAGAGAGTCGACAGGGGAGTGGTTACATATGCTGGGGTGGTCGGATGACGCTTATGCTTTTAGATAGCGCTTCCCTGTGGTATCGCGCATATTATGGAATGCCAGACACTCTTGTCGACGATACGGGTCAGCCTGTTCATGCTATTCGGGGATTTCTTGATATGAGTGCACGATTGATGACCCAATACAAGCCAAATCGAATGATTGCATGTTTGGATGGCGATTGGAGGCCATCGTGGAGAGTGGATCTTTTCCCTGATTACAAGGCAAATCGAGTTGATTCCGAGGGTGGCGAAGAGGAAGAACCTGAAACACTTACACCGCAAATTCCAATTCTTTTGGATCTCCTAGAAGCCATGAACGTCCCACTCATAGGTGCTGATGACTACGAAGCTGATGATGTGATTGGAACATATAGCGTTAAAGAGAAGGGTCCTACTCTTATCGTTACAGGAGATCGCGATCTATTTCAACTCGTTGATGATAAACGTAGAGTAAAGGTTGTCTATCTTGCACGAGGCATTTCTAATCATGATGTAGTCGATTTGAAATGGATTGCAGAAAAATATCAAATACCGGGGGAGAGATACGCTCTCTTTGCGATGATTCGTGGTGATGCCTCTGACGGACTACCAGGAATCAAGGGTATTGGAGAAAAAGGAGCTGCAGTTATAGCGCACTCTTTTTCGTCGATGAAGGATGTCATTGAAGCGGCACAAGGTGAATCTGAGCTTTTACCTGCACCGCTTCGAAAGAAGATTTTGGCTGATATCGCTTATGCGAAGATTGCCGAGAAGCTCGTTCACTGCGCCGTCGATGCGCCGGTTCCTCAGATCGATTTTTCATTACCGAAAAAGGGTAACCTCGATGAGATTTACTCGCTTAAGGAAAAATATAACTTGGGTGCTAGCGTGGATCGATTTATCAACGCTCTTGGCTGGTAATTTATTATGTTAAGAAGAGTGCTTGTTTGTATTCCGACCTATAACGAATCTGCAAATATTCTTGAGATTCTGGAGCGATTCTCCATCGTAATCCAAGAACTTTCGAGCGCATATGAAATTTCCATTCTTATTATTGACGACAATTCTCCAGATGGAACTGCGGATTCGGTAGAGAAGGCAAATTTCTCTCGTGTTCACATTCTCAGCCGTTCGGAAAAATTGGGTCTTGGACCGGCTTATTTAGCCGGTTTTTCATGGGGTTTGGAACGCGACTTCCAATATTTTGTTGAATGTGACGCTGACGGAAGCCATCAACCAGAGGAATTGTCCGTATTGCTTGGCGCATCAGATATCTCGGAATTGGTGATTGGTACTCGATGGATGGATGGCGGAAGCGTTCTCCATTGGCCTATCCATAGAAAAGCGATATCTCGCATCGGAACGTGGTATGCCCGAACCATTCTTCATCTGCCTTACAGAGATCTCACCAGTGGATACCGCGTTATTTCACGGCTCGCCCTGGAAAGAATCCATTTGTCAGAGGTACAAACTTTAGGTTATGGCTTTCAGATTGAAATGGCGATGAGAATTCATGATGCAGGGTTATCAATAGCGCAAGTTCCTATTACCTTTATAGAGCGCACGCATGGGGAATCTAAAATGAGCAAGCGGATTGTCCTGGAAGCGCTCATACAGACAACGCGGTGGGCATTCCAAGGTAGAAAAAAGACCCGATAATCTACATTATGTAAAGTAAGAAAATCGCTCTAGAATTGAGCAGCGAGCTCCTCTATCGGCGGGCATGCGCAGACAAGATTTCTATCCCCAAAGACGCCATCAATCCGCCCTGTGGTTGGCCAATACTTGCCACTGCGGCCAATTTCAGTGGGAACTCCACCTGGATAACCAGCAACTTGGCGTGAGTACTTACGGTCCCATTCTGGGCGTAAAAGGTCAGCATCCGTATGAGGAGCAAAATGAAGAGGCGACTCCTCCACCGTCAATTCGCCATGTTCGATATCCGATATTTCTGCACGGATAGAGATCATCGCTTGGATAAAACGGTCGAGTTCAGAGAGGTCTTCAGACTCGGTCGGTTCAACCATCAGAGTGCCTGCTACTGGGAAACTCATTGTTGGAGCATGGAATCCATGATCCATCAGTCTTTTCGCCACATCATCAACACTGACGCCTGTCCGTTTTGTAATGTCTCTCATATCCAAAATGCATTCATGGGCGACATATCCTTCCTCGCCCTTATAAAGAACCGGAAAATGCTCATCCAATTTCTTTGCAATGTAGTTTGCAGAAAGAATCGCGATTTGAGTCGCCTTCGTTAATCCAGCACCGCCCATCATTCGGATATACATCCAAGAAATCGGAAGAATGCTTGCTGAGCCAAATGGGGCAGAACTTACAGGCCCAGGTCCAGTTGAAGGACCAGCGAGTTCATCTAAAGGATGGTTGGGAAGAAATGGCGCAAGATGTGCACGAGAAATTACAGGACCGACGCCCGGTCCCCCACCACCATGAGGAATGCAGAATGTTTTATGAAGATTCAAATGAGAAACATCAGCTCCAAATTTTCCAGGCTGGGCAAGTCCCACCAATGCATTCAGATTTGCGCCATCGACATAGACCTGACCGCCAGCGTCATGTACTAACCCACAAATCTCAGTAATCGCTGTCTCAAAAACTCCATGTGTTGACGGATATGTGACCATTAAACAGGCCAGTCGTGTAGAAAACTCAGAAATTTTCTCTTTCAAATCATCAACGGAAACGTTGCCTGACTCATCGCATGCAACAACCACTACTTTCATTCCAGCCATAACAGCTGAAGCAGCATTCGTGCCATGTGCACTTGAAGGAATAAGGCAGATATCGCGGATCTCTTCTCCGCGAGAATCAAGATAGTTTCGTATTGCTAGAAGTCCGGCAAATTCACCTTGAGAGCCTGCATTTGGCTGAAGGGAAACTGCGTCATAACCGGTGATATCAATCAACCATGTGCTCAGTTGGTCAATCATCTCCCTCATACCCGCGCTCTGGTTTGCAGGTGCAAAGGGGTGTAATGAACTGAACTCTGGCCAAGTTACCGGAATCATCTCTGATGTTGCGTTTAGTTTCATCGTGCACGAACCAAGCGGAATCATCGAACGATCGAGTGCAAGATCCCTATCAGACAAAGTGCGTATATAACGTAACATCCCTGTTTCAGAGTGATGATCGTTAAAAAGTGGGTGTGTAAGAAAAGTTGATTTTCGCTTAAATGGCTGAGGGATCTCCACTTCCCCGCGTGAAATCGTCGCTCCAAAGAGATTTGCGATTTTCACGAGATCCTCTTGCGTTACTGTTTCGTCGAGTGAAATTCCGATCTTAGAGTTTTCAATATTTCGGAAGTTAAAACCAGGAGTGAGAAATGGAACCTTCTCAACAACGAAGGTATCAAATACTTCTCCTGCACTTACATTTACACCAGTGGCTTGGATTGCGGCACGAAGCATGTGAGTGTTCCTTCGTACCCGCTCGGCAATACTTTGCAGGCCAGCTGGGCCGTGCCACATGGCGTAGAAAGCACTCATGACTGCAAGCAAAACCTGTGCTGTGCAAATATTGGAAGTCGCCTTATCGCGGCGAATATGTTGCTCACGCGTTTGCAAAGCTAATCGGAAGCCGGGATTGCCATGTACGTCGATACTTTGACCAACAAGACGACCTGGGATTCCTCTTTCAAGACCAGCTCTCACAGACATAAAACCGGCATGTGGTCCACCAAATCCCATCGGAACACCAAATCGCTGTGCTGAACCAACGGCAATATCAGCGCCCCACTCCCCTGGCGTTTTATATAAAGTTAAAGAAAGTAGATCGCAATCAACGATGGAGAGCGCCCCTTTTTTACGAGCAAATTCGATAGCAAAATCTAGATTTTGAACTTCACCAAATGTGGAAATCGAAGCAGCGACAACTCCAAATACATCCTCTGAAATCTCACTTAAGGAATTTGCATCAATTTTGCTTTCCTTGATGACAAGTCTCAATGGTTTTGCACGTGTATACATAACAGCTTTGACATGGGGATGTAAATTCTGGTCAATGACAAAAATTGCATCATCGCTTCCTGACCATTGGCGACGAGCAAGTGTCATCGCTTCAGCAGCAGCTGTTGCTTCATCGAGCATCGATGCGTTTGCGATAGGTAAACCAGTCAGATCGGCAACCGCTGTTTGAAAAGCGAAAATTGCTTCTAGACGGCCTTGGCTAATTTCAGGTTGATAAGGAGTGTAGGCGGTGTACCAAGCAGGATTTTCTAGAATATTTCGCAAAACAACAGGTGGCGTAATCGTTCCGTAATATCCGATTCCAATGAGTGATCGTGAAAGATCGTTCTTTTTCGCAAGTGTTCGAAGTTCGGCTATCGCTGCTTCTTCAGAGATTGCATGTGGAAGAGATTTATCAAGAGTTTCCGATATTGATATGGATGCTGGAACAACCTTGGCTATGAAACTTTCTAAAGAAGTTTCTCCCACTTCCTTAAGCATCGCCTCGACTTGGGAATCGTTTGGACCAATATGTCGATGCACAAACTCGCTTCTAAACTCTTGAAAAGCGCTCAAAACTCCCCCTCGATACATTCCGCTCCGTTGAACGGTACGGGGGTCAGATTATTAGGTTTAGGCGCCCTTGCGCTTTCTACGCTCCGATAATTCATCCATAGTGAGATTTGCAACAACCGAACCATCCTGTGGATTTTCGCCTTGAAGAGTGGCTAGAGAGCCTTCAACTTCAGTCCAGACCTTACTGATGGCTATCCCAAAGACCCCTTGTCCGCCCTGAAGGAGATCGACGATGTCATCAGCGCTTGCACACTCATAAATCGAAGCCCCATCGCTCATAAGAGTCATGCTTTCTAGCTCGGTAGCACCACGACTGCGTAGATGTTCCACTGCAGTACGAATATTTTGAAGTGATACACCAGTATCCAAAAGGCGTTTTACAATTTTCAAAACTAAAATATCTCTAAATCCGTAGAGGCGCGTAGATCCAGACCCCGCAGCGCTCTTAATGCCCGGCTCGACCAATCCGGTGCGTGCCCAATAATCCAGCTGGCGATAGGTAATTCCGGCCGCAACGCAAGCGGTAGCGCCGCGATAGCCGACCTCTGAGGAAATCTTTTCGTTCATGGGGAACTCACTTCTACGGGGAATGTGTGAAGTCTAGGTTGAGAGTTTCTCGAGAACAAGAACCGACACGCCAAACCCTCAACCATGGATTGAGAGTGCCTAGAACCTTTGCACATGAGCTATCCGGCGAAATCCTCAGGGTTAATATGGTCCAAAAATTCCTTGAACTTCTCTACTTCATCCTCGGATTGGTCGGGGATTTCAATTCCAGCCGCTGTAAAGAGCTCCTCGGTCGCAAACATGGCAGTTCCTGTACGAAGGGCAATGGCCAGAGCATCACTGGGGCGGGCGGAGATAACTTTGCCACCACTAAAGTGAAGTTCTGCGTAGAAAATTCCATCCTTGAGCGCCGTTAAATGAACGGTTTCTAAGGGTAGGCACACATCCTCAATGATCGATTTCATAAGATCGTGAGTGAGCGGCCTTGGAGGCGTAACTCCTTGTTGAGCAAAAGCGATTGCAGTTGCCTCAACTGCGCCGACCCAAATGGGTAGGTAACGAGCGCCGTCAATTTCGCGAACTAAAACTATTGGCTGATTCGACGGCATCTCGACTCGAACACCAATAACCTCAATGGGATGTAGGGCGCTCATGCGATTGACCGTAAACGCTTACTTAGAACGGTGAAGTCCAGCGCGAACAAGGGAGGCATGTAATCGCACTGAAAGAGAAGCAAGTTCATTTTGAACTTCCTCTGCACGAGCCTTTGATTCCGATCCCTTTTGGCGCAGCAATGGAGTGATGACTTGCTCCACTAAGCCAACTTCGCGATCGGCGGCCGTCTTGAATGAACGAAGATGTCGAGGTTCGATACCAAATGCTGCAATTTCAGCTACCGCGCGCGCGACAGCAAGGGCGTCTGCGTCATAGTGGCGACCTTTCAATTCAACAAGGCCATAAGTTTCCAATTCAACAAGAACATCTTCGTCAAGACTGGCCGATTGCAATAGCTCTTCGCGGCTGAGGCGGAGCTCACTCTCAGGGGCAAAGTGTGCTGGAGCAAAATCACCGTCGATGGTTGCAAGGCGAGGACCAGCTACTCCTCCAACAGCAGGCGCAGGAACTAGTCCGCGATCCAATGCATCGAGATTTTCTTTGATGACTCGTAGTGGTAAGTATTGATCACGTTGCGCTTGAAGAACATAACGCAAACGTTCAAGATCTGTTGCTGTGAATTTGCGATATCCCGAAGGGGTTCTCTGAGGATCTATCAAGCCCTCTGACTCCAAGAAACGAATCTTAGAAATTGTGATGTCAGAAAATTCTGGGCGAAGTTTTGCTAACACCTCTCCTATGCTGAGATAGGCGCGGGCTGGAACACTCATGAAAAAACCTTTCCTGTAAAGAAAACGAAACGAAACTTTCCTATTTGAATTTCATCGCCGATTTCAAGCACCTTCGACGCTGTCGAATGAGCATTGACATAGGTTCCATTCAGGCTCTTCGAATCCGTGATGGTGAATACACCTTTACGAACGGAGATATTTGCGTGCTTACGAGAGACAGTTACATCATCTAGAGCGATGTCGGAATTAAGCTCTCGGCCAATTCTGATCTCTTCGCTATCGAGGAGATAACGAAAGCCCTTTGAGGGGCCGGTCATTCCTATAAGCATTGCCTTTTCTGGAGAAAGTTGTGCAACTACTTTTCGCTCTTCTGGGGAGAGTCTTTCTACAAGGGCATCGAGTGCCGTTGTAGAAGGAACTGGTCTGAGCTGTGAAATATGAATTGTGGAAGTGAGATCAGTCTGTGAATCCTTTGATGCACTCACAGCTTCTCCCCTTTTCCGCACCTTTGGGGCGACAGCTAGCGCTCGCCCTTCAGGTCTACTAGAGGCTGACACTATTCATGCCAGAGAGGCTGGTCAAGCCGCTTGGTTAAGCAGTGATGGTCGAGTACTCGGAGGCCGTCATCAAAGGTTCGGTCAGTTCAACATTTGAGATTTCTGCAATCCATCCATCCCCATACGGGTCACTATTGATGAGCTCGGGATTTGACTCCAACTTTTCGTTTATTCGAAGAACTGTTCCGCTGACAGGAGCATAAATTTCAGAGACGGACTTAGTAGATTCAACTTCTCCACAAACTGCCCCACCCTTCACAGCTGAGTTCAACTTTGGAAGTTGAATGTAGACGATATCTCCCAGCGCACTTTGGGCATAATCTGTGATCCCGATTCGAACAGAACCATCCGGGTTAGTCAGTACCCATTCATGTTCCTTTGTGTACTTCACATTGTCAGGAGTTGTAGACATTGTTAGCCCTTCATCGTTTCTTGTTGGGAGAGTAAAGCATCGGAACTGTATTGCAGAGCAGTAAATAGGTAAAGGCCGATCCCCCAAAGAATGAAACTCCAGCCCACAATATGGAAGGCGAGCCCAAGTCCATGATTGCCTCCCACCAGAAGAAGGGGAAATGCATAGAGAAGATTGAAGGTTGCCGCCTTGCCTAGATAGCTCACTTCAAAGACTTTCCCACTTCGCCGTTTTTTAACGATTAACATCGCGCTCATCCAGGCATCTCTTGCAATAAGAAGAAAAACAATCCACCAAGGAATAACGCTTCTGATCGCTAAAGCAATGACAGTGGCCGCAATATATGCACGATCAATTGTTGGATCCAGTGCCGCGCCAAATTTGCTCTCTTGATGTAAAGCTCTGGCAATCTTTCCGTCAAAGTAATCCGTGGCAGCGCCGATCGCCAAGACGAGAAAACTCCAACCAGCAAGATGACTACGCAGATAAAGATAGAGAAAAAGCGGGATTCCAAAGGCGCGAAGAAGAGTTAATACATTGGGAATTGTGAGTATGCGGTTCTCGCTGGACTCCATCGCTATTCCTTTTCGCGAACCTTAATTGCAACCTCGATGGGGCTACCGCTGAAGCCGAATTCTTCGCGCAATCTACGCTCAATAAATCTGCGATACGCCACCTCGACCCACTCACTTGAAAAAAGGACAAATTTGGGAGGAGAAATTTGGACTTGTGTGGCAAAGCGGATTTTCGGTTGCTTGCCGCTTCGTACCGGCGGTGGAGTCGCTGCAATGAGCGCACCCAAGAATGAATTGAGCTTGGAGGTCGGGATTCGGGTCTCCCATCCCTTGATGGCCGTCCGAAGAGCGGGCGCAAGACGATCTCGATGCCATCCCGTTTTTGCTGAAACATTTACTCTTTGAACCCATGGATAACGCTCAAGATTTCTCTCAAGTTCTTTCTCCAATTGAATCTGCCGATCCTCATCGACCAAATCCCACTTATTCATAACAAGAACCATTGCGCGACCAGCTTCCTCTGCCATGGTGATCACACGAAGATCTTGTTCTGTTAGAGGAACGGAAGCATCGAGAATGATTACAGCAACTTCGGCTCGATCGAGTGCAGCTGCTGTTCGCAAACTCGCATAGTAATCAGTTCCGCTGTCGTAAATTGCACGCTTGCGAATTCCAGCCGTGTCAATAAATCTCCAGGTGTTTCCACCAAATTCAATCAGTTCATCAACTGGATCTCTTGTTGTTCCGGCAGCATCATCAACTAAGACTCGTGACTCTCCAGCAAGAATATTGAGCAAACTAGATTTTCCAACATTCGGTCTCCCCACGAGAGCTATTCGACGGTAACCGTCATCAGCCATTTCACTTCCAACTTCAGGAAGCTTCTCCATTAGAACGTCAAGAAGATCGCCGGCACCTCGACCATGCAAAGCAGAAACAAAGTACGGTTGATCAAGTCCCAGATTCCACAAGGCATGGCCATCTGCTTCGTCAACATCGCTATCAACTTTGTTTGCAACAAGAATGGTTTCTTTTCCGCTTCGACGAAGCAAACTTATTAACGAGTCATCTTCATCTAAGGCACCAATCTGTACATCAACAACAAAGAGAATCAGGTCCGCCTCTGCAATGGCCATTTCAGCTCCTGCTGTGATTTTTTCAGAGATGCCTTCCGGTTTAACTTCCCAACCACCGGTATCAATCAAAATAAAGCGACGACCATTCCATTCGGCCTCGTACTTCACGCGATCTCTGGTTACCCCAGGGGTGTCCTCCACGATTGCTTCGCGACGCCCAATGATGCGATTAACAAGCGTTGATTTTCCAACATTTGGGCGACCGATAATCGCGACTTTGGGAAGTCCGAGAAGGCTGCGCTCCCCCAGCCATCCCCAAATAACATCTACAACCTCGTCGAGTGAAAGGTAGGTTGAATCGATCTCAAGAGCATCTTCGGCAGGTCGCAATGGTGAAATAGCGCGGGTACTGTCTATGGCATCGCGAGAAAGTAGAGAGTGCTCTACTCGTTGGGAATCTACGCTTTCAACCATCTCATTCTCGCGGCGATCAGTACGCGCCTTGATATCGGCGTAAAGAAAAATCTTGAGTTGCGCATCCGGAAACACGACAGTTCCTATATCTCTTCCTTCAACAACAATTCCAGTCTGCACCGCAGAAATTACTGTTTGTTGTAAGCCAAGAAGATATTCACGTACTCGCGGCATGCGTGCAAATTCGGAAACTTTGTCGGTTATCCGAAGAGTGCGAATTGCGTCAGACACATCTTCATTTCCTACAAAGACACGAGGATCGGTTGGGTCGGTCCTTATCGTGATGGGAAAATCAATCGCTAAGTCGACAAGACCATTTTCTTCTTCACAATTCTTTTCAAGCGCTAACCATGTGATCGCGCGATAAAGAGCGCCGGTGTCAAGATATTCCCAATGAGCGCGACGAGCGATTGCTTTTGCCGTCGAGGACTTACCGGATCCGCTTGGCCCGTCAATCGCAACAACGACTGGATTCATAAGTGAACTGTACTTTCTTTAATGATTAACGCTGCGCACGAATACCGTGCACACGCCAATTCTTAAGAGTCAAATGAGTTTGTAAACTCTTTGCATCGTCGTGCGACAAAGCAAGAGTTATCAATCCCGTATCTTGACCTGGGCTATGTTCGATGAATAGATCTTCAACGTTCACCTGAGCAATGGAACATTCTTCAAAAATTTCTGCCAGTTGTCCGGGCTTGTCATCAATAACTATTGGGAGAAAAGAGTATTCGCGAGATTTTCCACCATGTTTACCAGGAATTGCTGCTTTGCCTTTATTTCCTCTTGAGATGAACTCTTGAACACTCCTTTTATCTCCATTTTTCACTGATGTGTTGAGTGCTGCTAATTGCTCTACAAAATCGTGAAGAAGTGTGGAGATATTTTCTGAATTTTCGATTAATAGAGTCGCCCATAACTCAGGGTTGCTATCAGCCAAGCGAGTCATATCCCGAAGACCTTGGCCTGCTAAAGCAATCTCTTCACTTTCAAGAGATAAAAGGTTGCCTGCTAGTAGAGAGCTAAGAATTTGAGGAGCATGTGAGAGCGCAGCGATTGCTTGATCGTGCATGGCCGCAGGTACGACGCTCACTACAGCACCTAAATCTCTAGCGATGGATTCAGCAAGTTCTAGCACCTTCTTCTCTGTCAACGTTGTGGGAGTGAGAATCCACGTTGCACCTTCGAAAAGATCAGCTCGCGCAGCCGTTGGTCCTGAAATCTCTCGACCAGCCATGGGATGGGAACCACAAAATCGTTTCGCTAATTCCGGAAAATGGTCAACTTCAGATACAAGGTTAGACTTTAAACCACATATATCTATGAATGTAGCTTGAGGGTTCGAAGCAAATTCACTCTTTAGAGTTTGGAAAGCTGCATCGACCGGAGTGGCTACGACAATCACTTCGGGTGGAGTTGAGATGAACTCCCCTCCCCCAAGTAGATCCTGAGCAACAGCTAAATTGGGAGAATAATTGTCCTCAAAAGAGATCTGATGTCCAAGATTCTTAAGACCAAGACCGATGGAGGTACCTATCAAGCCGGCTCCCACTATACGAATGTGCATTATTGAGCGATATCTTTTCGCAGAGCGGTGGCTCCGCCACGATAAATATGCTTAATTTCAGCATGAGTTCGAAGTGAATGAGCGTGCACGAGAACACGAACGACCATTGGGAGAGCGCCGGCAACATCTATCTCAACCGCACAAATCAACGGAATTGATCCTAAATCAAGTGTGCGAGCTGCCGCGGCGGGAAAGTCAGAATGGATATCCGGTGTTGCTGTAAAGAGAATTGAAATGAGGTCCTCTGTTGCAAGTTCATTTTCGGTAAAGAGGGTGGTGAGCAAATCGACCACAGATTCTCGCATCGCCTCAGCAGTATCTTCTGCCAGCTGGGTGGCACCTCTAATCGCTCGGACCTTCATTGAGAAATCCTACCCCTCACTCCATTGCTCTCGAATGACTTTAAAACCGTTAATAATTTAAGCGCTTTATTAACATAATAACTTTTTTGAATGTCGATAATTGTTGAGCCCAACTTTGACGCTACAGATCTAATATCGATAAAGAAATATTTTGTATTCAATTGACGCATACAATTATCGATAAATGTACTATTTTCTTTGGCTTCTAAAATCATTTTATCGACATTTCTCTATCTTTGATTTCGATTTATCGATTTAACTTTAAAACGTTGAATAGATTTTCAACTTCGCCCTCGTTGAGGTGGCGCCAACGTCCAACTTTGGTCTCGCCAATATTCAAGGGACCGAACTCAGTTCGAATCAATCGCAAAACAGGAAGTCCCAGCTCCTCGAACATCCGCCTAACGATGTGGTAGCGACCTTCATGAATCGAAATCTCTATCCATGCGTTCTTAGGGGTGGGTTCTCGAAGGACGATCACTTCCAAGGCTCGAGCCAGGCCATCCTCCAGGCGCATTCCATCGCGCAACTCTTGTGCCTGAATAGCGCTCAAATGGCCTTCAATTTCAACAATATATTTCTTTACCAAACCATAGGAAGGGTGTGTTGCACGATGGGCGATCTCCCCATCATTTGTGAGGACAATTAGTCCCTCGCTCTCCTTGTCGAGACGGCCGACGTGAAATAGACGTTCGCTTCGCTCCTTGAAATAATCCCCCAAAGATGGGCGACCTTCTGGGTCAGACATCGTTGACAAAACACCTGCTGGTTTATTAAAAATCAAATAACTTTTAGACTTATTGGCATTAATAATCTCACCATCAACTGCTAGTTCATCCTTTTCCGGATTTACTTTTGTTCCGAGTTGGGTTATTTGTTCGCCATTGACGCTGACGCGACCGTCTGTGATGAGTTCTTCGCATGCTCTGCGGCTAGCTACGCCTGCATCCGCTAGCGCTTTCTGCAGCCTTACAAGGGAGTTATTCTCCATCTTCCGGAATCCTCTCGATTCGTTGGAAGGTGAACTCTACGCCCTGCAGGAGAAAAGAGGTAATTCTTGGTGGCAGATACGTTGCGCCCCTCTCCCCTAGAGATCCTTACTCGGTGAGGGTTGCCAGAATCTCGTCGAGGCCATCAGCATCGGGTAAGAATGGCGCTAGCGCAGGCAAATCATCGATCGAGTTGACGCCCACTTTTTCCAGGAAGTATGAGGTGGTTTTGTAGAGAATTGCGCCTGTTTCATGCTCAATTCCGGACTCTTCGACAAGGCCACGAGTAATCAGCGTCTTCATAACTGCCTCTACATTTACTCCACGAATGGCACTGACTCGCGCTCGTGAAACCGGTTGACGATAAGCGATGACAGCCAGGGTCTCAAGAGCTGCCTGAGTCAGCCGAGACTGTTGACCATCAAGAACAAACTTTTCAACCACTGGCGACTGATCTGGATGGCTATAAAATCGCCAGCCTCCGGCTATCGCCCGAAGTTGGAATCCGTGCTGCTCGGCCTCATACAAGGCAGCCATCTCATTGAGCTGCGCAACCACTTCTTCAGTGGGAACTTCAGTGATTTGGGCCAAAACTATCTCTGACACAGGCTCATCTACGACCATAAGGATCGCTTCAAGAGACTTCTTAAGTTCGGGTTTAGACATTTATTCCTCTTCTGTCTCATCGTCCATTGGTGCTGGAGGTAGATCAAACTCATCACTCACTTCGATCTCGCCCTCAGTTGAGCCGGCCCATGTAATCTGAAGCTCTCCTAACGCGACGACCTGCTCAAATCGGACAACTCCTTCACGATAAAGCTCCAGCAGTGAAAGGAACCGCGCTACTACCACGAGGGTCGAATCAGCATCAGCGATCAATGAACGAAAGCTTGCTCGGCCGTTCTTGCGCAAGAGATCGACAATCTTGACCGTCTCATCTCGTACGCTCACAAGGGCTTGATGAATATGTTCAGTCGAGAGGGTGAGTGGGACCTTTGGCGCAAGAGCACGCTGAGCGAGAGCTGCAAATCGAGCCGGGGTTACGCCTAGTAAGACCTCCGGAAGTAGCTCGGCGAATTGGGGGTCCAAAGCCACCGTTCGCGGAAATGTCTTCTCTTGGATCTCAAATCGAGTAGCGAAGATAGAAGCAATCTCTTTGAAGGCCCGATATTGGAGCAGGCGGGCAAAGAGAAGGTCGCGAGCTTCCAAAAGTGCCAGATCGGCCTCATCTTCAATCTCACCCGATGGCAGCAGGCGAGCCGCTTTCAGGTCCAGAAGGGTCGCTGCGATGACGAGGAACTCGGTTGTCTCATCCAGGTCCCAGCCGGGCTTACCGCCTTCTACGCCCTTGATATGAGCGATAAATTCATCTGTGACAGCCCCTAAGGCAACCTCTGTGACATCCATTTTGTGCTTGGAGATGAGCTGGAGCAGAAGGTCGAAAGGGCCTTCAAAGTTGCTTAAATGCAGTGAGAAGGTGCTCGAGGAGCTCTCTCCTTCACCGGCTACTGCTGATGAGCCTGATAAGCCATCTATAGGCGCAACGGTCTCAGTCATGCGCGAAACATACTTGAAAGGGAACTTGCATGCGAAGTCGCACCGCCGTAGTGTCCGGCGCATGGCAAAAGTTTCTTCGCAGGTTTCTCGCTTCGACGCTAAATCGACAAATCGGGATGAGGATGTTGTAACAACAGCGCTCATGCTCGGCAAGAAGGAAGTCACTATTCCTGAAGCCGCTCCCATCACCCAGCATGGTGGAGCGCAGGTTATCTCCGTCGTGAATCAAAAAGGTGGCGTGGGAAAGACAACCACAACAATAAATCTAGGCGCAGCGCTCGCCGAACTTGGACGTCGCGTCCTTCTGGTTGATTTCGATCCACAACATTCACTTTCTGTGGGACTTGGAGTTTCTACCCGCCAACTTGATGGATCCATCTACGACTTGATGATGGATGAATCCAATAGCATTGAAAAGTTTCTATTGAAGACAAGTGTGCCTGGAATGGATATGGTCCCAAGCCACGAAAATCTCGCCGCATCTGAAGGCGGATTGATGAATGTGATTGCCCGAGAGAAAGTATTGAAGCGCGTTCTTGCTCCGGTCATCGATTATTACGATGTCATCCTTATTGACTGCCAACCATCACTTGGTTTGCTCACTGTTAATGCATTGACAGCTTCCACTGGAGTGATTGTTCCACTTGAGTGTGAATACTTTGCTTTACGCGGTGTTGCACTTCTGGCAGATATCATCGGAAAGGTTCAAGCTAATACAAATCCCGAATTGAAACTCACTGGAATCCTTCCAACGATGTTTGATAGAAAAACCGTCCATAGCAAAGAAGTTCTCGAACGTATTGTGGAGGCATATCCAACACAAGTTTTCGACACAATCATTTCTCGAACGGTACGATTCCCAGAAACAACTGTTGCAGGAGAACCAATTACAACCTACGCAAGTAGTTCAGTTGGCGCATCTAGTTATCGTCGTCTTGCACGTGAACTCATTTCAATCGGAGGATGCAAGTGAGTCGCCGCGTAAGTCTTCCAGGTGCTGATGAACTATTCCGCACTACAACAACTCTTGCTGCTGTTCCATCCCAATCAAGTGCAAACCTTGCACCAGTTGCCGATGAAATTCCGGTCAATACTCCCCTCACGCCAGCCACAAAAAAGGCTGTCCGACAAACTCCTCGTCGACGTGTAAATTCTTTTGATCGTTCGACATCTGGTCGCGAGCGTCATGATGAGAAAATTACTGTCTACCTATCACCTGAAGAGCTTTACGATCTTGAACAAGCACGTCTTGCGATTCGTGGAGATTTAGGAATGGCTGTAGATCGCGGTCGCATTGTTAGAGAATCTCTATCCATCATGATTGCCGATCTTGAGGCCAAAGGAGAGCAAAGTATTCTCGCTCGTCGACTTCGAGGACGAGGCTAATATTTCAACGTCGAGCTCTTGGGTGAGCTTGTAAATAACTTTCTCTCAGTTTGTCGATTGTCACTAATGTATAGATTTGAGTTGTCGTCACCGATGAATGTCCTAATAATTCTTGGACAGTTCTTATGTCGGCCCCGCCATCCAATAAATGAGTTGCAAATGAGTGGCGTATCGAGTGCGGAGAAACTTCGCTTTTGATTCCTGCCCTGAGAGCTGCGCTCTGCACAATACTCCACGCACTTTGGCGTGATAGTTGAGTACCCCTATTGTTGAGAAAGACAGACTCCACACGTCGTTGCTTAACAAGTGTTGGCCTTACGCGTATCAAATATTGATCGAGAGCGGTCTGCGCGAACTTGCCCACGGGCACCACGCGAGTCTTGTTTCCTTTACCAAAAAGACGAATGGACGTTATCTCTCCCCCGTCGAGTTTTGAAATGTCATTCATAGAGAGGTGAATAACCTCAGAGACGCGAGCTCCTGTCGCATAGAGAAGTTCAACAAGTGCCTTATCCCGTAGCGAAATAGCCTCTCCTTCAATCTCAGTATTTTCAATAAGAGAAGAAATTTCCTCGATAGAAAGCGCTTTAGGCAGTCGCTTTGGAATTCGGGGAGGTTTGAAATCTTTGATGGTGTTATGAATCGACTCTTCTTTGCAGACAAAAGAAATGTAATTTCGTATGGCGACAACTGCGCGAGAGATGGAGCTTTCGGCCAGGCCAGCTTTGCGCAAATTTGCTACATAATTTTCGAGATCGCTGGTGGAAATTTTTCGGGGATCTGGATACTCCATTAAGAAGCGAGAAAGATCCCGTTCGTACGCCGAAAGCGTGTTTTTGCTTAAGCCCTTCTCGACACCAAGGTGTGCGAGAAATTCATCCCTCAGATTCGAGTTAGCCATTTCGCTTGATTGCCGCAGCAACCAAACCAGCAAAGAGCGGATGAGGTCTTGTAGGGCGCGACAGAAACTCAGGGTGTGCTTGAGTTCCAACATAATATGGGTGAATTGATTCAGGAAGTTCTACAAATTCCACTAAGTGGGCATCTGGAGAGAGTCCGGAAAAACGCAAACCAGTGGCTGCTATACGGTCTCGATATTGGTTATTTACTTCATATCGATGGCGATGACGTTCATTAATAGTTGTGGATCCATAAACTTTTGCAACGATGGAATCTGAATCAAGTACCGCCGGATAAAGACCAAGGCGCATAGTGCCTCCCATATCCCCTCGCCCTGCAACAATATCTTCCTGACTTGCCATTGTTGAGATAACAGGATGCGGTGACTCTGGATCGAACTCAGCCGAACTTGCGTCGGTAAGACCAGCTAAGTTCCGGGCCGCTTCAATTACCATGCATTGGAGTCCGAGGCAGAGCCCCAGAGTTGGAATGCCATTCTCTCGCGCATATTTCAGTGCTCCGAGCTTTCCTTCTATTCCGCGAACGCCAAAGCCGCCAGGAACGCAAACCGCATCTACATCAGAGAGCTGAGAGCGTGCACCGGCTTCGCTTGCGCATTCATCGCTAGGAATCCATTTGATGTTGACTCGTGCGTTATTGGCAAAACCACCTGCGCGCAACGCTTCCGTTACTGAGAGATAGGCATCAGGAAGGTCGATGTACTTCCCGACTAACCCAACTGTCACCTGATGTTCTGGTTGGTGAACTTTCTTGAGGAGTGCGTCCCATTCAGTCCAATCAACATCCACCTGAGGAAGTCCAAGTCGGCGAACGATATAGCTGTCCAAACCTTCAGAGTGAATGACCTTTGGAATATCATAAATTGATGGAGCGTCTACTGCGGCGACTACCGCTTCGATATCTACATCGCACATAGACGAGATTTTTCGTTTGATGCTCTCGGGGATAGCACGGTCTGAACGAATGACGACTCCATCGGGCGCTATGCCGATCGAGCGAAGAGCGGCTACCGAGTGCTGAGTGGGCTTAGTTTTGAGTTCACCGCTTGGACCAATATAGGGAACCAGGGAGACGTGTAAGTAGAAAACATTATCGCGTCCAACATCTTGGCGAATCTGACGAGCCGCTTCAAGAAATGGCAGGGATTCAATGTCCCCAACCGTTCCTCCAATTTCGGTGATAACAACATCAACATCGGGTGAAGCCATTGCACGAATGCGATCCTTAATTTCATTTGTAATGTGTGGAATTACTTGAACAGTGTCACCCAGATATTCACCGCGACGTTCCTTGCTAATAACATTCTGGTAAACCTGGCCAGTGGTGACATTTGCGAATCCCACAAGGTTTGTATCTAAGAATCTCTCGTAATGTCCGATATCCAAATCAGTCTCGGCACCATCATCGGTAACAAAAACTTCTCCATGTTGGAAAGGATTCATCGTCCCTGGGTCCACATTGATGTAAGGATCGAGTTTTTGCATTGTGACGCGGTTTCCGCGTGCTCGGAGCAGACGTCCCAGGCTGGAGGCGGTTAATCCTTTGCCCAAACTTGAGGCAACTCCACCGGTGACAAAGATATGTTTTGTTACGTGTTTTCCATGATTACTGCTCATGGGGGTCTAACTTATCACGCTTTCTTTCACCATCTGCAGAAGCTCTTCTGCGTGTTTCTGAGCCGTTTTCGACTCCTCTTGACCTGCCAACATTCGCGCAATCTCCTTCAATCTCTCCTCGGGTTTTAAGGTGATCACAGAGCTCTCAGTGATTGAGCCAGATTGATCCTTTCGAACAACTAAATGAGTGTCGGCCCAGACGGCAACTTGAGGTAGGTGAGTAACGACGATGACTTGTGCGTTCTGAGAGAGCGCTGCAAGTCGTCGTCCAACTTCAACAGCTGCTTTTCCACCGACTCCTGCGTCCACTTCATCAAAAACGTATGTTCCGACAGGGGATTGTGAAGCAATAACAACTTCAATCGCTAGCATCAAGCGAGACATTTCACCGCCCGAAGCAATCTTTGCTAATGGCATGAGTTTGGATCCAGTATGCGGAGAAAATTCAAATTCAATGTCATCAATACCATGAAGTGAAAAATTCTTGATCTCAGAAGGATCTTGCTTCTTGACGGAAACAAGGACTGAAGCATTAGGCATGGATAAAGCAGAAAGCTCAGATGTAATTTTTTCGCTAAGAGTTTTAGCCACCTTTGACCGAAATTCAGATAGCTCGACTGCGTGCTTTTGAAGTGATTTAAAAAGTTTTTCTCGTTCAGTTTTGAGTTCATTTATTCGCTGCGAACCACCAGAGAGATCGGTAATCTTCTCTTCAGCAACAAGATATTCGGAGAGAAGTTCATTGAATGCAGCTTCCCTTTCACTCCCCTTGCCATACTTTTTAATCAGAGCATTTATTCCCTGCTTACGTTGTTGTAGATAATCAAAACGGGCAGGATCAGCTTCAAGGCGAGTGAGGTAGCTCAGTAGTTCGCTCACGACATCCTCAGCATCAAAGGTAAGCTCTGAAAATTTCTCAATCTGGGCGTCGAGAGAAGAATCCTTTTTGAGGAGTGAATCAAGCGCCTTTTTCGCACTCTTTAACTGGGTAAGAAGGCCACCATCATCATTTTCCAGAATATTGAGAGCAGCAGATAGTTGACTATGAATTTCTTCTACGCTTCCGAGTCGATTTATCTCATTTTCTATTTCTAGGAGTTCTCCGGAAATCGGCATAAGAGCCGAGAAATCTTCTACAAAGCGTTTCAGTTCCAAAATCTGCTCCTCGCTCGTTTCGGATTCCTTTTGGAGTTCGCGAATCCGTCGAGACAAATTTTGATAATTCTCAAATTCGGATTGATAAGGGAGCAAAAAAACTTCTATCTCTGCAAAACTATCCAACAATTCTCGTTGCACGGCGGGTTTATTGAGGCGGAGCGAACTCGATTGAGCATGAATCTCAATCAATTCTGCAGATATTTCCGCAACTTTTCCGGATGTTGAAAGCGTGCCTCCTAAAGTGATACGCGATTTCCCCTCAGTGGATACAGATCTTGAAATTGCCAGGCAATGTGCATCAACCTCTCCCCCTGCTTCTTCAACTTTTGCGGCAATATTTTCATTGACAGAAAAAATGGCGGAAACGACAGAGCGAGGTGCGTCATTGCGAACAAAGTCTGAATCCGCTTTCGCCCCAGTAATAAGTCCCAGAGCCGTGAGAACCATCGTTTTTCCAGCGCCCGTTTCGCCTGTAATCGCAGTGAAACCCTTTGAAAATGAGAGAGATGCGCTATCGATGACACCTAGGCCGCGAATCGATACTTCGTCGAGAGTCGGCCGATCTTTACTTTTCGCCACGCCAACCTTCAATGGGAAGTTTAAATTTTGCAACAAGGCGATCGGTGAAAAGCGAATTCTCTATATGTGCAAGTGAGACAGTTTCAGAATCTCGCGTGATCAGGATGCGATCTCCGGCCTTCAAATCTGTACGGCGAAATCCATCTGCTGAGAGAAGCGCGTCATCTGATTCCACATCAATGGCAATTTCAGATTGAGGCGAGACAACCATGGGGCGTGAAAAAAGTGCATGTGCGGCAATTGGGAGTAGAACAAGAGCTGGAACTTCCGGCCAGACAACAGGTCCGCCGGCTGAGAATGCGTAAGCAGTAGATCCAGTAGGAGTTGCACAAATAACCCCATCACATCCCCAACGAGAAAGTGGCCGGGAATCAATCTGCACAAATAGTTCAATCATTGCACCGGGAAGTCCTTCAATGACGACTTCATTCAGTGCCCAACCGGAGGATATGGACTTACCTGATCTTTCGATTGAGTAGTGAAGAACTAAGCGGGGTTCGGATCTATAACTCTTTTCTAGAATAGATGCGAGGACTTCTTGAACGCTTGGTTGGGCAATCTCCGCTAGGAAACCTACATTTCCTAGATTCACGCCGAGAATCGGAAGATCAAATCCGCGAGATAATTGTGCTGCGCGTAAAATTGTTCCATCGCCGCCAAGCACAACTGCAATCTCAGCACCCTCTGCTGACTCAAAAGAGACTCCAAAGCCGGCTTCGGTAAGAAGTGAGGCCAAGTTCTGTGCGTACAACTGCGCGTCTTGGCGCGAAGGATGCACAACCAATAAAACTTTACGTGATCTGTTCACTGTGGACCCTTTTCAATAGCAAGATCAAGAGAGGAATCAGATATCTCCTGCGAACCACGAGAGAGCCAGAGGAAATATTCAACATTGCCGGAAGGGCCAGGCAGCGAGCTTGCCACAACACCTTTGCATCCAAGGCCCATATCGTAAGCTGAATCTGCGACATCTTTCACTGCGACCTTGCGAAGTTGAGGGTCTCGAACAACGCCGCCAGCTCCCAGTTTTTCTCGGCCCACTTCAAATTGCGGTTTTACCATGACAAGAAAATCAGCTGAAGTGCGAGAGACTGAAACCAAAGCGGGCAAAACAAGTGTGAGTGAGATAAAGGAGAGATCGGCAACGATCAGATCAACGGGTTCACCTATTTGTTCAATCGTGAGATGACGAACATTGGTTCGATCAAGAACGCTGACGCGTGGATCGTTGCGCAATTCCCACGCAAGTTGTCCATATCCAACATCGACCGCCACGACTTGTGCAACATCTCGTTTTAAAAGCACATCGGTGAAGCCACCAGTTGAGGCCCCTGCATCGAGCGCCCGTTTGCCGGCGACAACAATATCTGGAAATGCATCAAGTGCACCTGCCAGCTTGTGGCCACCTCGGGAAACAAAATCACTTCGCTCCCCTTGCAATGTAATTGAAGTTTGAGCATCCACTTGAGTAGCAGGTTTGGAAGCGGGAATCCCGGTTACTAAAACTGTTCGCGACTCGATGAGGTCTGCCGCATGATCACGCGAACGCGCCAATCCCCTGCGGACAAGTTCTGCATCAAGTCGTGTTTTCATTTCTTTCTATTGACCTTCTACCGTCGAAAGTGCGCCTTCAAGGGCGGAATGAATCGCTTCATATTCAGCAACATGGCTATCGAGTGGCAATTCTTGAATTTTTGAAATCCGTTCTTTAATTTCAGTAATCTCCATATCCCTAGGCTATCGAAAAATGGAGTAAAGACGCTTAAATACGGGCGATTTGATGTGCCTCTACCTGCCAGCGACTAGCAAGTCCAGAAGGTGCCTGCCAGAAACGACGCCGTACAGCTCCATTAATCTCCACCCATTGATCAGTTTTGAGTGAGAGCGCCCGTCTCCTTGCGGTTGAGCTCCAGGCTGCAATGTCCAGCGAATCGACTTCTCGCTTCTTTCCTGCAGATGTCCTGCGATCAACAACGAGGCGAAACTCAACTACCTTATCCCCGCTGGGGAGTTGCCTTTCAACACCGGGTGAACTGACGCGTCCAACAACGAGAACTTCATTGCGCGCTTCATGTTCGTGAGATGGCAATTTCTTTTTCATAGCTCTTCCCTTTCCTCAACTTTATTCATGTCTCATCGATGTGCAAGAGAAGAATCTTGATTGATGAGGAGAAATGAAGTGAGATGGGGAAAAATTTTTGTGAATAAATACTCTTGTGAATTAAAAAAGGCCCCATCGGAGTGAACCAATGAGGCCTTTATAAATGAAGTCCGGCGGCGATCTACTCTCCCACAAGGTCCCCCTTGCAGTACCATCGACGAT